>DNAS01000157.1:18723-23677 GCA_003485185.1 Phycisphaerales bacterium
CCGACGCGCTGGCCAAGGCACTGTCCGAAGTGCCCGTCGCGGCGCGAGCCGACGGAGACGCCGTCGTCTACGAAACGGCCGTCCCGTGGAGCCGCCTGGCGGGCATCGCCCCGGCCGACAAGGCCTTCCGCTTCGCGCTCGTCGCGGTCGGCCCGCCGCGGGAAAAAGGCGCCACGCCGATGGCCCTGTGGGGCCGGGGACTCTACCCAGGCAAGGAGCCTCGGGCGTTCCGCCTCTGCACGCTGGAAGGCGCAGCCGGCGCCGCGAAACCCGCCGGCGAGTTCGCCGCGACCGTCGAAGCCCAGTCCCAGCTCCCCCAGACCGGCCAGGTGGCGCGGATCCTCGCCGACTCGCAGGAAGACTTCACCAACGTCCAGGGCAAGGGCAACTGGCACTACGGGTACTTCCCCGGAACGGGCGACGGGGCGGCCGAACCCTACACCGCCGGCGACTTCCGCGAAATGAAGTACGTCGAGACGATGTGGGGCTACGAATGGGCCGGACCCGTGCAGTTCCTGAAGCTGCTGCGCAACGGCGGGCATCCGCAGGCCGTCGAGGGCCGCCAGGCCTGGTCCGTCCGCCGATGGAAGAGCGACGTGGACGGAACGGTCCGCGTTTCCCTCTCCGTCGCGGGCGGGCAGAAACAGAGCGACGGCATCGGCGCGAAGGTTCTCGTCGATGGCGTGGTCGTGGATTCCCGACTGATCGGCGGGCCCAACCGGGCGAAGGAAGCCAACTACGACCTGGCGATCCCCGTCCGGAAAGGCACGGTGGTGGATTTCGCGATCACCTGCGGGCCGGCCCTGAACACCAACTTCGACGCCACGAAGATGACCCTCCGGATCGCCCTGCTGGCGCCGTGAGGCCGGCGGAATGCTCCCGCGACTCCTTATGCCGCAAACGCGAGGCCGGCGGTTCCGAGAAAATGCCCGGGACCGCCGCCGTCGCCGCCGGACTTCTTTTCGCACCCGGCCAGCAGCAGGCAGACAATCCCCACAACCGGCACGATCCCGCGCGTTCGCGCGAAGGGGCGGATCGGACTCATCGAAAACCTCGCCGTCTCCGACGATGCGGCTTGCTTGAATTGACGAATTGGCCGAATCCCCGCAGCCGGGTTGGGGCACGGGTTCTGACAGCACCTTCATACGCAAAGAGGCCGGCCTGGCAAGCCGACCTCTCCGGTTAAGCGGGCGATGAGATTTCGCTTGGCCCTCGCTGACGCTCGGGCCAGCGCGGCGCGTTCCGCGTGAACTCACGACTTGTCCGCTCGCCAAGCCTCGCGGATGTCGTGAGTTCAAACGCGCCGGCCAGTTGCGCAAAAAGGCCGGCCCTGTCGGACCGGCCTTTTCCCGCAAGCGGGCGATGAGATTTGAACTCACGACATTCACGTTGGCAACGTGACGCTCTACCACTGAGCTACGCCCGCAGGTGCGCTAGGCCAATATAGCGTAGCCGCGCGAGCCGTCAAGGGCATTTTTGCCGCATGGCGGCCTGCCGGCGCCGCGGAATCGGAAAGCTCGCCCCGGTTTCGCTTGCGAGCGGGCGCGACGGCCTGTACGCTCGTGCCCCATGATCCTGGCAGACATCGTTCCTCCGGCGTTCTTCGCCCAACAGGCCGAGTGGGTGTTGTGGGCCCTGGCGGGCGCGGCGATCGCCCTGCTGGTGGTCGGCGCGGACCGCGCCGTCGGCGCCGCGGCCAAGCTCGCCGGCGCGCTGGGCATGAGCAAGGTCATCATCGGCGCGACCGTCGTGAGCCTGGGGACCACCTCGCCCGAGGCGGCGGTCTCGGTCAACGCGGCGATCAAGGGCGACGCCGACCTGGCGCTGGGCAACGGCGTGGGGTCGATCATCTGCGACACGGCGCTGATCTTCGGCCTGGCGTGCCTGATCGCGCGGGTGCCGAAGGACCGGTTCGTGCTGAACCGTCACGGCTGGCTGAAGGTCGCCGTCGGGGCGATCCTGACGCTGGCGTCGCTGGGCCTGTGGTGGGCGGCGGGCGACATCCACAACGTCCTCATGCCCCGCTGGATGGGCGCGGCGCTGCTGGGGGGCCTGGTCGTCTACCTGTACCTGTCGGTGCGGTGGTCGCGCCGGCACCCGCAGATGGTCCCCGAGGAAGCCTCTGCCGCGATGAAGGCCGACCATAAGGCGGCGCGGGCCGTCGGAAACCTCCTGATGCTGGTGGCCGGGCTGGCGCTGGTGGTGGGCGGCTCGGAGCTGATGGTCGGCTCGATGAAGGAAGTGTGCGTCCGTCACCGGGTGCCGCCCGCCGTCATCGCCGTGACGTTCGTCGCCTTCGGCACGAGCCTGCCGGAGCTGGTGACGGCTATCGCGTCGGTCCTCAAGGGACACGCCGACATCATGGTGGGCAACATCATCGGCGCGGACATCCTGAACGTGCTGTTCGTCATCGGCGCGTCGGCGACGGCCATGCCCCTCCACATCGAGCCGGTGTTCTTCACGTTCCTGCTTCCGACGATGATGCTGGTGCTGATCCTGTTCCGGCTGTTCATCTCGGCCGACGGGCCGTCGTTCCGCCGGTGGCACGGCGCGCTGCTGCTGGCGGTCTACGCCGCCTTCACGGCCGGGACTGTGGCGCTGGGCATCCAGAAGTAATCCCCTGCCGACAGGTTTGGAGTACAATGATCGCACCGGTCCGTCGGGGCCGGCCACTCGTGGGAGGTGTTCATGCGTTCGAGCATCCTGCTGATCGGGGCGGCGCTGGCCGCCTGTGTCGCGACGGCGCGGGCGGGCGAGCCGATTCCGCTGGGCGAACCGAAGGAGTATCCGCAGGCGGGCGTGACGCTGGCCGTCCCCCGCGGCGCCGAGCACCCGCTCCTCACCGACGCGTTCGAGGTCGTCCGGGCCGTCCTGCGCGAGCCGGACGGCAAGGAGCCGGCCGTCTCGGTGGCGCTGTCGGCCTACCCGGTGACGGAGAAGGTGACGGCCGAAATGTTCAGCGATGCCATGGCCGCCGAGTTGAAAAACGACCTGACCCTTCGCGGACTGGAGGTCGGCGCCAAGGTCGCCATGAAGGCGGCCGGCCTGGACGGCGTGGCCCGGCGCATGCGCTTCCGCGTGCGCGGCGTGCCCACCGAGGCGACGAACCTGTGCTTCCTTCGCGACGAGCCCAAGCTGCCCGTGCGGATCTGCTACGTGCTGTCGGTGGAAGTCTCCCCCAAGCAGCGGGACGCGCTGCTGCCGCTGTTGGGCGCGGTCGTCGGAAGCCTGAAGCTCACGCGCCCGCGGCATCCGTCGGAGCTGGCGGTCGAGGAGTTCCAGGCGGCGATGGAGAACCCCCGCCTGGGGTTCTCGATCCGTCCCCCGGCTGGATGGTACGCCGCCCACATGCCCCAGGGCGTGCACATGGGAATGACGGACTACCTGCTGGGCGGACAGCCCATGCCTTCGGTGCGTCTGATCGTCGACGAGACGGAGGGCCAGGCGACGGCCGAAGCCTCCGCCGCCGGCGCGATGCAACTGGCCATCGACGCGGCGCGGGAGCACAAGCTCACGGCCAAGGCGGTTTCGAAGGGCCCCGATCGCCTCGGCGGGCGCGAGGCGTACCAGTTCGTCCTGCGCGAGTCGGCCGCGGCCGGCACAGAAGCCGCCGGCGCGGTGATCGTCCAGCGGTGCGCCTGCGTGCCCACGGCGGGCGGCGCGACGCGACGGTACTCGCTCGTGCTGGTGACGCGCGGAGACGACGTCGCCGCGGCCGCGGCGATGATGGACAAGATCGCCGCGCAGTTCGCCTTCGTGACCGCGCCGGCGAGCCAGCCGGCCTCGGGCCCCGCGTCGGCCCCGAGCGCAAAATGACTGGCGCTCGGGCCGGAAATGTGCTAAGCTCCGCATGAAAACTCCTCGCCGGAGGCACGGACAAGGGTGGCACTGCTTGCTCGCAAGCAGTGTTCGTGCGACGACACGGCTTGACAAGCAAGCCGTGGCACCCCCGGATTCGGAGTTTTCAGACGGAGCACAAAACCACGGCCATGATCAAGCACAACACCATCGTCTGCGGCGACTGCGTGAAGATTCTCTCCGCCTGCAAGGAGCCGGTGGCGGACCTGGTCTTCGCCGACCCGCCGTTCAACATCGGCTACAAGTACGACGTCTACGAAGACCGCCGCAAGTACGACGATTACTACGCCTGGACCGAGCAGTGGATGGGCGCGTGCTGCGCCGCGCTGAAGCCGACGGGAAGCTTCTGGGTGGCCATCGGCGACGAATACGCAGCCGAGATCAAGATCATCGGCGACCGCCTGGGCCTGCACCTGCGCAACTGGGTGATCTGGCACTACACCTTCGGGCAGAGCACCAAGGCCAAGTTCGCCCGATCCCACACGCACCTGTTCTATTGGACGAAAGACCCCAGGACCTTCACGTTCAACGACGCCGAGGTGCGGATTCCCTCGGCCCGCCAGACCACCTACGCCGACAAGCGCGCCAACCCGCGCGGAAAGGTTCCCGACGACGTCTGGAGCTTCTCGCGCGTCTGCGGCACGTTCAAGGAGCGCGTGCAGTGGCACCCCTGCCAGATGCCGGAGAAGGTGCTGGAGCGGATCGTGAAGGTCTCCAGCAGCCCCGGCGACCTGGTGGTCGATCCGTTCAGCGGATCGGGCACGACCTGCTGCGTGGCGGCCCGGCTGGGCCGGCGGTATTTCGGAATCGACGTGAGCGAGCAGTACGTGACGGAATCGACGAAACGCCTCGCCGACACGCTCTCCGGGCGGCGCGAGACCACCGAGATCGCCGAGAACCCCGAACTGCTCCGCGCCGAGCGGCGTAAAGGCCTGCGGGCGTATCGCACGTAACGGCCGGCGCTTTGACAAGCCCGCCGGGGCGGGTATAATCGGGCCATACTGCTCTGTTGAAAACATCCGTTCCTGGAATGGGTGGCACGCTTTGCTCGCAAAGCGTGTTGCTCGAATTCGCGGAGAACACGGCTTGCAAGCAA
>DNAS01000157.1:23791-24912 GCA_003485185.1 Phycisphaerales bacterium
CACGGCTTGCAAGCAAGCCGTGCCACCCTCTCTTTGGGATGTTTTCAACAGAGCGGGCCCTACAAGTCTCAGGCCAGGTCTTTGACCCAACTCGCGGCGCGGGGCGTGCCCGCGGCGGGCGGGTTCGGTCAAACGCCCGGCGAGAGGACGCCCCCGTGGATTCCTCCACCCTCGAGCAGTGCCAGAACGTCATCGGACACGTCTTTCGCGACCCGGCCCTGCTGGAACTCGCCCTGACGCATTCCTCCGTCGCCCCCACGCGCACGCAGAGCAACGAGCGCCTGGAGTTCCTGGGCGACTCGGTGCTCGGGCTGGTGGTCTGCGAGCGCCTCTACCAGACCCAGGACGGCATGATGGAAGGCGACATGACCAAGGTCAAGTCGCTCGTCGTCTCGCGGGAAATCTGCTCCGAGGTGGCCGTCGAGGCGGGAATCGACCAGTTGCTCTACCTGGGCAAGGGGCTGTCGCGCGGCGGAGCGCTTCCGACGTCGATCTCGGCGGCCGTCTTCGAGTCCATCGTCGGCGCAATCTACCTCGACGCGGGCTACACGCCCGCCCGCGACTTCGTCCTGCGGCACATGCAGCCGCACATCGACGGCGCGATTTCCGAGGGGCACCGCAAGAACTACAAGTCGCTCCTCCAGCAGCACGCCCAGCGGGTCAGCGGGTCCACGCCGGAATACGTCCTGCTGGACGAGAAGGGCCCGGAGCACAACAAGTGCTTCGAGGTGTCCGTGAGTGTCGCGGGAAAGCACTATCCCAGCGCGTGGGGGACCAACAAGAAGCAGGCGGAGCAGCGGGCGGCCCGGCGGGCGCTGATCGAGCTGGGCGTGCTGGCTCCCACCGAGCCTGAAGAGGACGTCTCCGAACCGGAAGAATAGCGCGGCGCGTTTTTTTCGCGCTTCGGCGCCGAAAAAGTGTTCCAGATTCTTGCTCTTTGCCGATAGCGTTCTTAGAGTAAGAGCCTATCCGAATGACTGCAAGGAGCCGCGTTGTGACAAAAACCGTCTGGCTGCAAGGAAGGACGACGACGCCAACCCTTGGCGGGTTGGCGAGGAGTCCTGACGCGGCAGACGGGCGGTTTTTGTCGCAACCCTCCGGGACGGGCCGTCTTTTGCCGC
>DNAS01000157.1:25074-27480 GCA_003485185.1 Phycisphaerales bacterium
CGTTGCTCGGGCTCGACATATCGCCAAGGATATGTCGTCGCCCTCGCGCCTTGGCCTGCGTCAAAATCCGGCCCGTCGCGGCCCTTGAAGTCATTCGGATAGGCTCCAGGACGACTCGACTCCCGGGCTGGGTTTTCGCGCGGGTGGGCCACTTCGGAAGTGGAAGGCCATGGTAGGTTCAAGGACGATCAAGGTGCTCGCGGCCCTCGTGGCGGCCATGACGGTTGGCGCGTTCGCGCTGATCCTCATGCTGGAAAGCGGCGGGCCCGTGCGCCCGGGCGACGAAGACCTCGCCGCCCTGCGGGACCACCCCGAGGGCGTCAGCGAATCGGTCTTCCGCACCGCCGTGCCTCCCCAGCCGCTCAAGTGGCGGAACATCGTCATCCACTCCACCGGCGCCGAGGGAAACATCGCCTCGCGCTGCCACTTCGTCATCCACGACCGCGGCTCGAACCTCGAGCAGTGCATCCAGTCCACGCCGCTGTGGAAGCGCCAGGCCGAGGGAAACCACGTGTTCGTGGCGGGGTTCGATTACAACGCCAACTCGATCGGCGTGTGCCTGTCGGGCGATTTCTCCACGGCCGCCCCGTCGGCCCGGCAGTTCGAGGCGCTGGTGGCGCTGGTCAACGGCCTTCAGAGGATGTTCAACGTGCCGCGCGACCGGGTGTATCTGCTGAGCGACCTGAACCCCAGCAGCCAGTCTCCCGGACAGTCGTTCCCGGCAGAAAGGCTCAACGCCAGGCTGCTCAAGTCGCGGTAGGTTCCCCCGTCGCATCCCCTTGGTGACTCGCGTGGTTGCCCTGCTGCGCTTCGCAATCCACGGCACCCTCGATAGTTAACGTTTTTGATCGGCCCATTCCGCCGCGAGCTTGCGCACCTCGTCCACCACGGCGGGGAGGATTTCCTCCGTCGGAATCGTCCGGAGCTTCTGGCCGCGACGGTAGAGGATGGCCTTGCCTTTGCCGGCGCAGACGGCCACGTCGGCGCTGTCGGCTTCGCCGGGACCGTTGACCACGCAGCCCATGACGGCCACTGTGATCGGCGCGGTCACGTCGGCCAGCGCCGCCCGCACCTGCTCGACGATGGGAGCGATGTCCGTCTGCAATCGCCCGCAGGTGGGACAGGCGATCAGCTCGATGCCCCGCCGCGCCCGCAGGCGCAGGCTGTAAAGCAGCTCCAGGGCGGCCGCCACCTCGTGGACCGGGTCGCCCGCGTAGCTGATGCGAATCGTGTCGCCGATTCCCTCGCTCAGCAGGGCGCCCAGGGCCGCCGCGGAGCGGATGGCGCCGGTCTCGCGCGTGCCCGCGTGCGTCACGCCCAGGTGCAACGGGTAGTCCCACCGCTCGGTCAGCCGGCGGTTGACGGCCACGCACGTCGTCGCGTCGTGGCTCTTGGCCGAGAGCACCAGGTTGTCGAACCCGCACTCGCCGAAGACCTCCAGGTACTCGGCGAGCTTGTCGGCCATCAGCTCGTCGAGCGGCTTTCGCAGGTCGGCCTGCCGGCGGGCGGCGTCGGCGCGGTCCACGACGGACCCCTCGTTGACGCCCACGCGGATGGCCGCCCCGGTATCGGCGGCGGCCCGGATGACCTCGCGCACCTGCCGGCGGTCGGAAATGTTGCCCGGGTTGAGGCGAATCTTGGCGGCGCCGGCTGCGATGGCTTCCAGCGCCCGGTCGAAGTGGAAATGCACGTCGGCGACGATCGGCACGGGCGAGGCCGGCACGATCTTCCGCAGGGCGGCGGTGTCGTCGGCCGTCGGGACCGCCACGCGCACCAGTTCGGCCCCCGCCTCGGCCATGCGGCGAACCTGGGCAATCGTCGCGTCGGCGTCGGCCGTCCGCGTGTTGGTCATGCTCTGCACACTCACCGGCGCCCCCCCGCCGATGGTCACGTTGCCCACGCGGACCGCCCGCGTCCGCCGCCGATGGATTTCCGGAAGGTTCATGCTCGCATTGTACCTTTCGGGCCCGACGGAGGGAACGGATTGACTTCGCCCGCCCCGCCGGACATAATGCCATGGCCGAGACGCGCCCGTAGCTCAGCTGGATAGAGCGCTTGCCTCCGGAGCAAGAGGTCAGAGGTTCGAATCCTCTCGGGCGTATTGCCCCGCCTTCGGCGGGGCAATAGAGCAGGGGAACAGTAGAACAGTTGAGCAGGTGAAAGAGGCAGAGCCGTCGATTGCATCACGCTTGATTTTCGGCTGGATTGTTCGCCTGCGGTCTCCTGATCTCCTGTTCTCCTGCTCACGCCGTGGGGATCTCACATGGCCTTCATGTTCGAGAGCTTGCAGGTCTATCAAAAGGCCGTCGATCTGGCCGACAAAGTGGCGGGATTGACCGAAAAATTCCCGCGCGGCTACTACTTCCTGGTGGATCAAGTGAACCGGGCAACCCTTTCCATCGCCAC
>DNAS01000046.1 GCA_003485185.1 Phycisphaerales bacterium
ACGTCCGAACGTGAAATGCTCTATTTTGCCTCGCGGGAGATGCCGTCGCAGCCGGGTGGGATCGCACCGGCGATCTGTTCGTAGAGTCGTTCGTGGGCCTCGACGAACGCCCGGATTGCGAACTGCTGGGTGGCGCGGCGTCGCCCGGCCCGGCCCAGCGCGGCCCGGATCGCCCCGTCCGCACAAAGGCGTTCGATGGCATTGGCCAGCGCCGCCGGATCGTCCGGAGGAACGAGCAGCCCGACCGTCTCGTCCACGACGTCCCGCAGGCCGTCCACCCGCGTGGCAATGACGGGCAGACCCGCGGCCAGCGCCTCGCCGGCCGCCAGAGGCCAGCCCTCCCACCGGCTGGGCATCACCAGCACATCGACGGCAGAGAGCACCGCCGGCACGTCGTGGATGAACCCCAGGTCGCGACATCGCGCCCCCGCGGGTGTGAGGAGGAAATGATCGAGCAGCAGGCGTTGCGGACCGCGCCCGGCGAAGATGACCCGCGCCGCCTTTCCTCCCCCGACCAGCAGTTCCAGCGCCGCCAGCAGCACGTCCAGGCCCTTCTGAACGTCCAGGCGTCCGACGAAGGCCGGCAGCACCTCGTCGTCGCCGACGCCCCACTCGCGCCGCAGGCGGACGCGGGCGGATTCGTTTCGCGCATAGGCGTCCGTGTCGATTCCGTTGGGAATCACCGTGTAACGTTCCGCCGCCAGGCCGGTCCGCCGGGCGTGCTGCCGACGGACCGATTCCGACACGCAGACGATCCGCTCGCACCGCCCCGCGCCCAGACGGGCCCAGGCGAACCGCCAGGGGCGGAACCGCTTCTCCGCCACGTGCACGGTGTGGACCAGGTGCGGCACGCCCGCCGCGGCAGCCGCAAGGCGACCCGCAAGGTCCGCGTGGAACAGGTGCGTGTGCAGCAGGTCGATGCACTCGGCCCGCAACCAGCGAACCAGGCCCGCCAGCTTGAACAGGTCCCACTTGCCGCGGACGTCGAGCACGCGCGTGGGAACGCCCGCCGCCGCGAGCCAGTCGGCCACCTCGCCGCCGCGCAGCGCCGCCACCCGCACGTCGAACCGCGCGGGGTCCAGCCGTCGCGCCAGCTCGAACACGCACCGCTCCGCCCCGGCAGGACGAAGCTCCGTGATGAGCTGGCAGATGCGGATTTTCCTCGGCGCTGCGTCCATGTTCGCTCCGCGCTGGCTGTGGCGACGCCAACGGATGTGCGGTTTCCCTGCCCAAACCATTGAATCGGGCCGCGCTGAGCAACGCCAGCGAAATCACGCGGACCTGGCCCGCGGGACCATTATGGTGATCCGCAATCGGATCATTCGCCCCCCTCGGGCTGGCTCTTCTTCGCGAGGGCCTTGCGGCGCTGGCGGACATGCCAGAGCGCCATGCCCGTGCCCACCAGCGCGCCGACGTACCCGCCCAGGTGGATGCCCCAGACGGCCATGAAGCGGTACGGGCGGAAGGTGTCCTCCCGCACCATCGCCCGGAAGTCCTCCGATGCCCACGTCAGCAGGCCCGCGCGGCCCAGAATTCCGCCGATCGCGCCCAGCATCGCCGCCGTCGCCAGCGGAAGCAGCATCAGGCGGAGCAGTTCGCGGTAGGCGAGTCGCGGCCGGTTCGGGCGCGGATTGTTGACCAGCAGCACGGCGGCGCCCATGAGCAGACCCGCCCACCACGTCGCCTGCACGCCGACGAGGACGGCTTCGAGCCGGGCAGCCGGCATGTCCACGTCCATTGGCTCCCGCAGCAGGTGGTACAGTTCCTTGCCGTAGACGAAATACTCCCACGAGATCGTCAGCGTGATCTGGTCGTTGGCCACGCCGTACGCGCCGGCGACCGCCGTCGCCGCGAGCAGGAACAGGTATTCGCGCCAGCGTTCGCCCGCCCAGCCGCGCCGCCGCACGTCCCACGCCAGCAGCCCCAGCAGCACCGCCGCGCCCGCGCCGATGCGCCACACCGTGCCCTGCTCGGAAACCAGCCAACGCCATAGGTCGGAAATCATCGCGCCTCGCCTTTCGCCGGAATTGTTTCCGTCGCCGGTCAGGCTATCGGCGCAAAGCCGCCTGTGCAAGCGGCGCGTCTCGTGGTACGATGCGCCCGTCACGCAACGGAGCAGGCAGTGCAGATTCTCATCCTACAGTTCGTGGACCCCGCCCGGACCGACGGGCAGGCGGAGTTTTCCCATCCCATTGGCGTGATGTCGGCGATGCTGAAGGCGGACGGATTCGAGACCTCGCTGGCCGCCCTGCCGGGATTCGCGCCGGCGGCGCTGCGCGAGACGATTCTCCGCCAGCGCCCGCAATACGTGCTGGCCGAGTTGGACGTATGGAACGTTTCGGCCGCGCGGCGGACCATCGGCGAGATCGCCCAGCAGTACGCCCTTCCGGTGGCGGTGTTCGGGACGCACGCGACGTGCAGCCCCGAGCCGGCCGTCAGCATTCCCGGCGTGCACGCCCTGCTGCGCGGGGAGTACGAGCAGTCGGCTGTTGCGATGCTCCGGGCCGTGCGGGACGGCGCGGACCCGGCCGGGCTGGAAGGCGTCTGGGTGCACACCGACAGCGGGTTGGCGCGGGGCGCCCTCCGCGCGCCGGCGCCGCTCGATTCGCTGCCTTTCCCCGATCGCGGGCTGTTCGACTTCGGGCGGATCGTGCGGGCCACGCGCGAGGCGCCGTTCAAGGTCGCGCGGGGCTGCCCGCACTGGTGCGCCTACTGCGTTAACGACTGGTACGCCGACCTCTACGGCGACCCGCCCGTCCGCCGCCGAACCGTCTCCCACGTGCTCGACGAGATCGACAAGGTCCGCGCCGACTGGCCGGGCGTCGAGAGCGTCAAGTTTTACGACCACGCGTTCGCCGACGACGACGCCTGGCTGGAGGAGTTCGCGCGGGAATACCCCCGCCGCTGCGGGCTGCCTTGGCGCTGCCACGTCCGCCTGATCGACGTGACGGAGCGGCGGGCGGAGCTTCTGGCGCTCGGCGGGTGCCGCTGGGCGCACACGCACCTCGGCTCGGGCAGCCGCTTCATCCGCGAGGAAGTCCTCTCCATGTTCCCGTCCGACGACAAGATCGTCGCCGCCTGCCGGACGCTTCGCGCCGCGGGGCTCCGCGTGGCGGGCGAGGTGTTCCTCGGCACGCCGTACGAGTCGGAGATCACGCTCGAGGAGACGCTCTCGCTGGTCCGCCGAACCGAACTGGACGCGGTGGACCCGCGGGTGTTCTTCCCCGCGCCGGCGACGCGGGCGGCTGAACTGTGCGAAGAAAACGGGTGGATCAGCGGACGGGGCGACGAGAACTACTGGCTGGGGCGCAGCGTGCTGGACATGCCCTCGCTTCCGGCGGCGCAGATCGACGCCGCCATGGCGGCGTTCCGCTCGCGTCTGAAACGCCCGCAAGAGACCGCGCTGCGCCGCCTGCTGGACAAGTTCCGCCCGCGCGGCGATAGATGATTGGCCTGCCCTTCGCGCGCGGGTATAATGCGGCGCGCCGGGTGAGATCGGCATTTTTGTTTTTCGGACGAAAAGCGATGATCTCGACGTTCGACAAGAAATGGCGGCTGTTCCGCGCCTGGGCGGGCCGGCACCCCGTCTGGTGTGCCTGGCAGGTGACGTACCGGTGCAACTTCCGCTGCCGGTTCTGCGGCTACTGGCACGACTCCCTGGGGCGGGCGCCCGAACCGACTGTCGCCGATTACGCCGAGGGCGCCCGCAAGCTCGCGACGATGGGCACGCTGCTGATCTCGCTGGCCGGGGGGGAGCCCATGCTCCGCACCGACCTGCCGGAGATCGTCCGCGCGATCGGGACGTACCACTTCCCGTTCGTGACGACCAACGGGTGGTTCGTCACGCCGCAGACCGCGCGCGAGCTGATGCGCGCGGGCGCCTGGGGCGTGAGCGTGAGCATCGACTACGCCTCGCCCGACCGTCACGACCGTCGGCGCGGCGTCGACGGCGCATGGGCCCAGGCGTGGCGCGCGGTGGAGCTGCTCTCGGCGGCGCGCGTGCACAAGTGGCAGCGCGTGAACGTGATGGCCGTCCTGATGGACGACAACCTCGACGACATCGAGCCGCTGCTGGAGCAGGCGGCGCGGCGCGGCGCGTACTTCATGGTCCAGCCGTACGGACATCTCAAGACCGGCTCGCGCGAGTACGCCCACAACGACGGGCCGGTTTCCCCTCGCCTGCTGGCTCTCCAGCGCCGCCGCCCGAATTTCCTGTCCAATCCGTACTACCTGGGGCGGTTCGACAAGTTCCTGCACGGCGGGGTGCCGGACTGCCGCGCGGGGCGGGCGTTCTTCAACATCGACTCCGCGGGCAACATCGCCATTTGCGTCGAGCGGAAGGACCGTCCGGTGGCCAATCTCTGGGCTGACGATATTCGGACGATCCGGCGGCGGCTTCGCGCCGACGCCGCCGGAAACCGCTGCGCCGACTGCTGGTACAACTGCCGCGGCGAGATCGAAAGCCTCTACGACCCGCGCGGTGTGCTCGCCTCGCTGCCGACCCTCCTGATGGACCGCGGAAAGGCCCTCGCCCCGCGCTCGCCGTGACGGGCGGCGAATTCCGGAAACCCTTTGCGCCCTGCCCGCGATATAATAAGGGAGCGAGAGGATCTCCGCGGACTTGCTGAAAACTTTGACATGAACGAGATCATTTTTTCATCCTACGGCCGGCAGCTTTTTTCCCGCACCGGGGTCAAGCGCATGCTCTGGTCGGCCGCCAAGACGGTCGCGCTGGGCGGGATGTTCGTCTGGAGTTTCGAGGACCACTGGTTGCGGATCGAGCGGCGCGAGATGCCGCTGCGGGGGCTCGGGCCCGACCTTGACGGCGCCACGATCGCCCATGTGTCCGACCTGCACCTGAGCCCGATCGTGATGGAGCGCTACCTGCACCACTGCGTCAACGCCATCAACGAGCTGGGCGTGGACTTCGTGGCGATCACGGGCGACTTCATCACGGGTCCGCGCCAGTACGCCCGGCGGATCGCCCGTGCCCTGAAGCACCTGAGTCCGCGCGTCGCCACCATCGCCTGCCTGGGCAACCACGATTACGGAATCTTCCACCCCAGCGGGTTCGGGCAGACGCGGGGGCTGGCGGACTTCCTCTCCGAGCAGTTGGGGCATTCCGACATCTTCGTGATGCTCAACGAGTCGCGGACCTTCCGCGTGGGAAATTCGCTCCTCCAGTTCGTCGGCGTGGAGGACTACTGGTCGCCGCGGTTCAACCCCCTGCTGGCGTTCGAGATGACCATGTCGCACATTCCGACCGTCGCGCTGGTGCACAACCCCGACGCCGCCGTCCAGGTCGCCCATTGCGGGGCGCAGTGGGTGCTCGCCGGGCACACGCACGGATCGGTCATGCCCGACGGTCGCGTCGGCGGAAAGGTCCTGCCCACGGCGAACCGGCAGTTCTCGGCCGGGCAATACTCCCTCGGCGACGATCGGCATCTGTACGTCAACCGCGGTCTGGGCTACGGCCGGCGCTGGAACCTCAACACCCGCCCCGAGGTGACGGTCTTCACGCTCCGCGCCGCCGAGGCCCCGGTGGGGTAAACGCTTCGATCGCTTCCTACGAATTCCGCTCTGACCGAATCGCGTGAAAACGCAAGACACTCCACTCCGCTCGCGGTACACTACAGCCGTCCGCACAGACAAGGAGAACGACCATGAACGCCGACGCCTCGCAAGGCGGCCCGCCTCCCCTCGACCGTCCCGCTCCCGTCCCGCAGGTTCCGTTTGCTCCGCCGTGGTGTGCGCCGCCGCGGAAGCACTCCACGCTGAAACGCATTCTCATCACGGTGGTCGTGCTGCTGCTGGTGATGTCGACGATGATGAACGTCTACCTGCTGGCGCTGATCGGCATGGGGATGGAGTCTCGCCTGTCCAAGACGGTGCTTCGCGCCGGCGAGCGGAACCAGACGGTGGCGGTCTACGAGATTTCGGGCGTGCTGGACGGCAAGGCGGCCGGCGCGTTCGACGAGTTCTGCCGCCAGGTCCTCGACGACGGCAACATCCGTGCCGTCGTCCTGCGGGTGGAATCGCCCGGCGGAGCGCTGGCGCCGTCGGACCAGATTCATCGCGGCGTGGAGGCCCTTCGCGCCCACGGGAAAACCGTGGTGGTCTCGATGGGCGGGGTGGCGGCCAGCGGCGGGTACTACGTCTCCGGTGCCGCTGACCAGATCCTCGCCCACCCCACCAGCATCACCCGCTCCCTCCGCGTGGGCGG
>DNAS01000107.1:0-3965 GCA_003485185.1 Phycisphaerales bacterium
CAAAAACCGCCCGTCTGCGGCGTCAGGACTCCTCGCCAACCCGCCAGGGGTTGGCGTCGTCGTCCTTCCTTGCATCCAAACGGTTTTTGTCACAACGCGGCTCCTTGCAGTCATTCGGATAGGCTCTTATTCCGCTCCGCCCCTGATTATCCCCCGATCCGCCGGACGGTCAAGGTCCAAAGACGGCGCAAGGAACGCATCTTGCTCTGTCGAAAACATCTGAAAAAAGGGTGGCACGGCTTGCTTGCAAGCCGTGTTCTGGGTGAACTCGGCAACACGCTTTGCGAGCAAAGCGTGCCACCCATCCGTGAAAGGATGTTTTCAACAGAGCAAGCACATCTTAGTGGACGACGAGGATCACGTACGCCCAGTTGGCGGCGAGCAGCGCCGCCGACAGGACGATCGCGGCGATTCGCTGGCGGGCGGACAGATCGAGGCGGATCGTCCTGCCGGCGACAAGGCGGAAGGCCAGCAGCCCGGCCGCCCCGGCGAGCAGGGCGAACGCCAGCGGATTGTGCCGCCAGGGGCCTGCCCAGTCGCCGTTCGCCAGCGCCAGCAGTCCGCGCGTGGTCCCGCAGGCCGGGCACGGCAGTCCGGTCAGGAGTTTGAGCGGGCAGAGCGTGACAGGCCTGCCGGTGCGGGCGGAAAGCACCGTCGCCGCCAGGACCATTGTGCCCCATATCGCCAGCAGGGCGACGGCCCAGAGCGGCACGCGGGGCAGCCGTCGGACGCGAACGAGACGCGGGCGCATCGGATCACGCCAGGGACCCGGCGACCCCGATGAGCATCATGAGAAGGAAGAATCCCAGCCCGATCAGCATGAGGATGGTGGCGATCATCCCGCAGATGCGCCCGCCCTGGGTGGTGTCCCGCCCGGCCGGGTCCATCAGCCCGGCGTCCATCTCGCGCAGGTCGCTGTTGCCCATGACCCACGCGGCGATGCCCAGCGGCGCGCAGATCACCAGGCCGAGAATCCCCAGCGTGAGGATCGCCCCGCCCCGGTGGCGTTTCAAGGCCGTCGCGGTGGGCGGCGTCGGGGGGGTGAGCCCGCCGTCGGTGGCGAAGAACGACGGGATACTCCCCGCCTGCGCCCAGTTGTCCATGCCTTCGGTCCAGACCAGGTCGGCCGGGCGGACCCGCCCCTGGCGAAGCCACTCGCGCAGGGTCTCCTCGGTGACCGGCCCGTACTGCTGCCTGGATGCGTGACAGTACCATTGACCCATCGCACACCTCCGCGCCCTTGCGCGCTGCCGGCACGGGGCGTGCGGACCCCGTGCCGGCCTGACTCGTTGACGGCAAACCCGGCGGACGTGGCGTCCGCGCGGGGCAGATCACGCGGCGCGCGTCACGCCTGCGGCGGCGGGGGCGCCTGCACCGGCGGGACCGCCGCCGGCGCCACCCCGCCGTACGTCGCGCTGCCGAAGCCCAGGATCGGAACGAAAATGAACGGCAGGAAGACCAATCCCACGCCGAACCCCGCGCTCTTCCCGAAGTTCTGCGCGATCCCGATGTTGATCTTGAAAGCGGCGATGATGTTCGCGATGGGAATGAACGTCAGCACGAACCAGATGATGTCCAGCCCGGCGATCTGAACCATGACGTATTGGTTGTAGAAGGGGACGAAAGCCGCCCATCCGGGCTTGCCCGCCTTGGTGAACATCTTCCACATCGCCACGATCAAAAAGGCGATCAGGGCAAGGAACAGGATCAACGTGAAGCCGCCCGATCCGCTGCTTTCGTATTCCGCGCTGTACGCAATCTGTGCCAGCATGGTCCGTCTCCTTCCGACTCATGGGTGGTCGAACTGTTCCGTCGCATGCCCAGAACATGCGCCGGGAATCGTTTCCGTACGGGTATCGACTTGTCGCGCCCCACACGACGCGCTTCGGACGTGCTCGAAGCTCCTGCTTCGGGCGTCTAACCTACGCCGGGACAAGGGACTTGTCAAAATGTTTGCGGGAAATCCGCGCGCCGCCCGTCACGAGCGCCGGGCGCACTCGATGGTGTTCCGCAGGAGCATCGCCACGGTGACCGGTCCCACGCCGCCGGGCACGGGCGTGACGGCCGCCCCGCGCGCCATCGCGGCCTCGGCGTCCACGTCGCCCACGGTGACCATGGCCGTCTTGCCCTTGTCGTTCTTCAGCGGCTCGTTCGAGTCGTCCAGGCCCTTGGGCACGCGGTTGGTGGCCACGTCGATGACGATCTGCCCCTCGCCCAGCATCTCGCCCGTGATCAGCGGCGCCAGGGCGCGGAACCCCTCGCGCTGGACCAGCGGAGGCAGCGGCGCCGCGGCGCCGTTGGCCGACTTGCGCTTGTACGCCAGCCAGTTCATCTGCGAATAGCCGGTCGCGGCGATGATCACGTCGGCGCGGCGGGTGTGGAACGCCAGGTCCCGCGTCCGGCTGTGGGAGACGGCGACCGTCGGCGAACCGAGACTCTTGTGCAGGAGCATCACGGAGATGGGCTTTCCGACGATGTCCGACCGTCCGACGATGACCAGTTCCTTTCCGCCGAGGTCCTTGCAGGCATGGGTGAGGCACTCGATGGCCGCCAGCGGCGTGCAGGGCGCCACGTGCCCGCTGCCCGCGAACAGCCGGCCGAGGTTCTCCGGGTGGATGCCCTCGACGTCCTTCTTCGGCGAGATGGCCATCTGGATCTCGGGCGTGTGGAGCTGGTCCGGCAGGGGCATCTGGAGAATCAGGCCGCTGACGGAACGATCGGCGTTGAGTTTGGCGATTTCCGCCAGCATCTGCCCTTGGCCGATGTCGCGCGGGTACTCGCGCAGCTCGTAGCGGATGCCCACCGACTCGCACGTCTTGCGCTGCATGTCGGTATAGAGCTTGCTGGCGGGGTCTTCGCCCACCTGGACGGCGATCAGGCAGGGGGGTCGCCCGGCCTTGGTCAGTTCGGCTGCGTGCTCGGCCAGCGTCCTCTTGATCTGCTCGGCAATGGCGTTTCC
Organism: Phycisphaerales bacterium; assembly: GCA_003485185.1. Taxonomy (GTDB): domain Bacteria; phylum Planctomycetota; class Phycisphaerae; order SM23-33; family SM23-33; genus UBA12270. Next base: position 2,960 of record DNAS01000107.1, read on the forward strand.
GTCGATGATCGTCGCGGGCATGTCGTTCCTTACCTTTTTCGTTGGGAAGTTTTCGTCTTGTCGTTCGGTGATCTCTTGCGCCGGGCCAGGTCCGCCGTCCGGTCAGCCAGCATATCATACATCGCCCGCAAAGTCTCATCGACCTGGGCGATGGCCTGTTGGTGACGGCGGACGGTCTGCGCGTCGCCGCGGGCCACCGGTCCGGTGAGCGCCTCGGCCGGGCCGAGCGAAAAAACGTTGTCCACCGTCGCGCGGACCAGAGGCTCCAGCGCCGACAAGGCGTCGCGCTCGGCGATGCCGGCGTGTCCGGCCAGCGCCACGGCTGCGTCCATCAGCGTCACCAGGTAGTTGCTCGCCACGATGGCGGCCGCGTGGTACAGCGCCTTGGCCTCGGGCGCGATCCGCATGCATTTTCCGCCCACGTCCGTCGCCGCGGCCCGCAGCGCCTCGACGGCGGGCTCGTCGCCCTCGAGGAAGAAATACGCCCCGGGGAGCTTGGCGACGGCGGCATCGACCGTCGGGAACGTCTGGAGGGGGTGGCAGGAGGCGACGAGGCAGCCCAGCGCCCGCGCGGGCGACAGCGCGTCGCTGCCCAGCGCGCCGGAGCAGTGCGCCACGATCGCGCCCGGGCGGAACGCCCGTTCGCCGGCCAGTTGGGAGCAGACGGCGGCGATGGCGTCATCGGGCACGGTCAGCAGGACGATCTGCCCGGCGGCAGCCTCGGCCGGCGGACAGACGCGCGCCGATCCGCCGATGCGTTCCGCAGCCGTCCGCGCGGCCGAGTCGTCGTGGTCGGCCACCGCCGCGATGCGATACCCCGCCCGCGCCAGCAGCACGCCCAAGGCCGTGCCCACCTTCCCGCACCCGACAATCGAAATGTCCGCCTTGCCGCTCATGGTCGTCCCGCGATTTTAAAGCCAAAAACCATAAGATTCACCGCTGAGTACGCAGAGACCGCGGAGAAAGAAATTTGTTTTTGTTTTTCCTCTGCGTCCTCTGCGCTCTC
>DNAS01000107.1:4088-4557 GCA_003485185.1 Phycisphaerales bacterium
CTCTGCGTCCTCTGCGCTCTCCGCGGTGAATCATTCCAGCGTGAATTTTTGTCCCGGCGCGGGGACGTGGATGCGGCTTTCGGGCATTCCCGCGCCCGTGAGAATTTGCTTCATCCCCGCCGGCTGGGAGCCCTCCCCGTGCACCACGAACGCGCCCTTGAGCTTCTTGGCCAGCGGGCCCAGGAGCTTGCGAAAATCGTTGCGGTCGGCGTGGGCGCTGAACCCGTTGAGCACCTCCACGCGGGCCAGCAGCTTGTACATCCGCCCGTAGATCTTGATCTCCTCTCGCCGCTCGACGATCCGCCGCCCGAGCGTGTGCTGGGCCATGAACCCGACGATGACGACGGTGTTGGCCTCGTCCTCGACGTTGTTCTTGAGGTGGTGCTTGATGCGTCCCGCCTCGCACATGCCGGAGGAGGCGATGATGACGGCAGGCTCGTCCAGGTCGTTGAGGCGCTTGGAACTGTCG
>DNAS01000107.1:4658-6608 GCA_003485185.1 Phycisphaerales bacterium
GTTGAGGCGCTTGGAACTGTCGGTGTCGGTGATGTAACTCACCAGTTTGCGACCAAAGATGCTTCCCTGCTCCTGCCAGAAGTCCTTCGCCTCGTCGTCGTAGCACTCGGGGTGCTTCTTGAAGACCTCGGTGGCGTTGGTGCTCAGGGGTGAATCGACGAAGATCGGCAGCGGCTCGAGCAGTCCTTCCGCGACGGCCTGGTGGAGGAAGTACACGATCGTCTGCGTGCGCCCGACGCTGAAGGCGGGGATGATGACCTTTCCGCCGGCCTCGCGCGTCTCGCGGATGATGCGCACGAGCTGCTGCTTCATGTCGGTGGGGTTGGCGTGCGTGCGGTCGGCGTAGGTGCACTCGGTGATGAGGTAGTCCGCCTGCGGCAGGGGGTGGGTCGGGTCGCGCAGGATCGGCACGTCGAACCGCCCCAGGTCGCCGGTGTAGAGCAGGCGCACGGGCTCGCTGTGGCGCAGCTCCACCAGGAGGCAGGCCGAGCCGAGGATGTGCCCGGCCTCGATCCAGGTGGCCGTGCAGCCGGGCGCGAACTCCACCGGCTGGGCGTATTCCACCGCGCGAAACTGCGCCTGGGCGGCGCGGGCGTCCTCAGCCGTGTAGAGCGGTTCGATGAACTCGCGCGGGCTGCGGGCGCGCTTCTCGTTCCAGAACCGCGCGTCTTCCTCCTGGATATGCCCGGAGTCGGGGAGCATGATCCCGCACAAGTCGCATGTGGCGCCGGTGGCGAAAACGGGCCCGGAGAAGCCCTCGCGGACGAGGTGGGGAATGTTTCCGCTGTGGTCGATGTGGGCGTGGCTGAGCAGCAGCCCGTTGACGCTGGCCGGGCGGAAGGGGAACCGGCGGTTCTTCTCGTCGGACTCCTGGCGCCGCCCCTGGAACAGCCCGCAGTCCATCAGGAACTTCCCCTCGGCGGTGTGCAGCACGTGCATCGAGCCGGTGACGGTCTGTGCGGCGCCCTGGAACTCAAGCTCAGCCATTCTCGCTCCCGATATTCGCCGCCCGCCGGAGCGCGGGTCGGCGACGTCACGATTCTTCGCCTTCCGCCACGTCGGTCAAGAGATACTTGTGCTTGTACTGCTCGCCGCGCCCGCGCCGCCGGCGGATTTCGTCGTCCTCCGCGCGCGAAAGCGCGCCGGGGTCGAGCGTCTCGGCCCGCACGGGGCCCAGGCGGGCGCTTTGGCGCTTGGCGCGGTACTCGATGTTCAGCCCGCACAGCTCCTCGTCCAGCAGCGCCGCCAGGCGGTCGACGTCGCGACCGTCGCGGCGCTCGATCCGCAGGCGGTAGTACGGCGTGCGCGCGAAGCACGGTTGGAGCACGAACCGGTTCACCGCCGCGCCCGCGCGGTCCGCCGCCCGGCGCATCGCCTCGACGGCCTGGTGCTCCGTGAGCTTCTCGCCGGTGAGGTTGGCGGTGTGGCCGCCGCGCGAGAGGAACTCGAAGACGGGACTCTCGCCCACCCGCCCGGTCACGCGGACGCGGTCGTCGAGGTTGTAGCGGAACAGCCCCGTCCAGTTGCTGAAGACGAGGAAGTATTCGCGCCCGATCTCCAGCGCGTGCGCGGGCAACGTGGGCGGGCAGGGGTCGTCGCGGTTCTCCGCGGGGATGAACTCCAGGTAGTTGGCGGTGATCTCGGCGATGCCGGCGGGGGTTCCGTCGGCCAGCGGAACGGAGAACCGCCCCTCGCTGGCCAGCAGCCCGATGTCCCGCACCGGCACGGGCCCGAACAGTTCGCGCAGGCGAGGCAGGTAGAGCCCCAGCGTGCCGCCGGTCCAGTGGGTCAGGAACGCCAGGTTCCAGAAGTGCCTCGGCAGCAACTCACCGTCGCGGCGGATGCCCTCTTCCAGGCGCCGCGCCAGGGCCGGATTGGGCCGGAATTTTTTGCCCGCGCCGTCGGCTCCGGGAGGGGTCAGCGCCCCATCCGCCACGTCGCGCACCAGCC
>DNAS01000107.1:6790-18255 GCA_003485185.1 Phycisphaerales bacterium
ACGTCGCGCACCAGCCGCTCCGCGTGCGCCTGGCCGGTCTCGATGAGCTTGATCGCGCTCGAGGGATTCGCCGTCGTCAGAATCGCCACGTCCCGCGCGATCCCGCAGCGGAGAATCGTGTAATACTTCGCCGCGGGGTCCTTGATCTCCGCGGCACCAGGCGGAACCACGTACATCCGACGCACGATCCGCTTCTGGTTGCGGTTGAGCAGCCCGCTGATCGCGCCGCAGGGAAGGCCCGTCGGGCTGTCCGTCTCGCGCATGGCCGACGAGATCGTCAGGATCGGGCGCAGCCAGCCGTCGGGATGGTCCATCAGCACCTTCACGCCGAACAGGTTCCACCCGCGCTTCATGACGGCTGCGAACCGCGGCGGGACGGGAATGAACTTCGGCTCGCCCGTCGTGCCGCTGGTCATGGAGAACATCAACGGTTTCTCGCCGCCCGGCAGGAGGGCGTCGAACTGCCCGGCCAGCACCGCCCGGACGTAAGGCAGGCGGTCGGCGTAGGAGCCCAGTGGGACGGCTGAGGCGAACTCCTCCGGCGTGCGGAGTTTCGCGAATCCGTGGTCGCGTCCGAAGGCGGTCCCGGCGTGGGCGGCCAGCAGCTCGCGCAGCAGATCCCGCTGCACCTGGCGCGTGCGCCGGTGGGCCGCCAGGAACGCCCCCAGCTGCCTGCGGGCGTGCAGTCCCGCGGCGAAAGCGACCGGCCTGAGCAATGTCCGACGGAGGTTCATGGATTCACGCTGGTCCAATGGCTGAACGAGGGGAGTATACCCGATGGGCGCGAGGTCGTCATGGACGAACGAGGAAGGGCAACTCGGCGATGACAGCGTTACACGGCCCGGCGGGGGTCTCGACGGAGAGCTTCTCGCCCGCGTCCAGCGCAACAGGCGAAAGATACGCCATCGCGAGAACCGCCTCGCGGGCCGGGCTGAACGTGGCGCTGGTGACGGCGCCCGCCTCGCTGCCGTCGGCGCGGCGGATAGTGTCGCCCTGTCGCGGGAGGGCCGGCGCGGTGCGTTCCGACGGCGCCTCCAGCACCAGCCCGACGCGCCGCCGTGCCGGCGGGCGGGCGCGGAGCTTCTCCAGCGCCTCGCGCCCCAGGAAGTCGTGCTCCCAGTGCAGGCGGATTTCCAGCCCGGCCGAGAGGGGGTCGATCGTCTCGTTGAGCTCGTGCCCGTAGCGGCACAGGCCCGCCTCGATCCGCAGCACGTCGGCGGCCGCCAGGCCCGCCGGGCGCACGGCGTTTTGCCCCGCCTTTTCGGTGATGAACCGCCAGGCCTGCCCGGCCACCAGGTTCGGAAGCGACACCTCGACGCCCCATTCGCCGCTTTCGCTGACGCGCGCGGCAATGTACCGCGCGATCATCATCGAGCCGAACTTGACGGCGCCGACGGGCAGGTCGCCCACGCGGAGGGGCAGCACCGCGTCGAGGATGCGCGGCGCTTCCGGTCCCGTCACCGCCAGCAGCGCGGTCTTGAGCGTCTGGTCGTCCACGCGGGCGTCGAGTCCCTCGGCCAGCGATTGCAGGTGACGGAGCGTCTTCTCGCGGCAGGGGGGCGCGCCGTTGAACACCCAGAAGTCCTCCAGGCGGAGGAGGGTTCCCGCGTCGAGCACGCCGCCGCGCTCGTTGAGCAGCAGGGTGTCGGCAGCCGTGTCGTCCTCCTGCCGGGCGGCGTCGTGCGTGAAGGCCCGTGCCAGCAGTTCCGGCGCGCCGTCGCCCCGGATGCGGATCCGCGACCGGTGCGACAGGTCCAGCACGCCGGCGCGGCGGCGGACCTCGGCCGCCTCGTCCAGCGGGCCGGTGTAGCGCAGCGGGACGTGCCAACCCGCCTCGTCGCCCATCGCGGCGCCCAGGGCGACGTGCCGGTCGTGCAGCGCAGTGCGCAACAGGTCGGTTTCGGACATGGAAATCTCCCAGCCGTCTTCAGCGTCGTCGTTTGCGGGCGTTTCGGTTGCGACCCGGTGCGCGATTGACCTTGCCCGCGGGAGGTTGCTTGTCCTTGGGTTTGCCGGCGAGGCGATGCTTGCCCTTGGATTTTCCGGCGGGGTGCGGCTTGCCCGCCTTGGCCGGCGCCTGGCCGGGCTTCAGGTTCCGCGCGGGCACGAGGTTGAGCTGCCGGCGGGCGACGTCCACAGCCGCGATCCGCACCCGCAGCAGGTCGCCGATCCGGTAGCGCCGCCCCGTGCGCTCGCCGCGCAACTGCCCGTAGCGGGCCTCCACCTCCCACCAGTCGTCGCCCAGGTCCTGCATCCGCACCAGCCCCTCCACCAGGAACTGCGGGCTCTGCACGAACAGCCCGAAGTTCGTCACGCCCGTGATCACGCCCTCGAACTCGTCGCCCACCTTTGTCTGGAGGAACTGGAGCACGAGCACCTCGCGCAACTCGTCCTCGGTGGCCTCGGCACGGCGCTCCGAGGTCGTGCACTGCTCGCCCAGGCGCGTCAGCTCGCTGACGTCGTCGGCGGGCCGGCCCTTGAGCTTTCCCCGGCAGTGCTCGCGGACGAGGCGGTGGATCGTCAGGTCCGGGTAGCGGCGGATGGGGCTGGTGAAGTGGCAGTAGTTTTCGCTGGCCAGCGCGAAGTGCCCGATCTGCATGGGCGAGTATTCGGCGGCCTGGAACGTCTTGAGGACCGCGAGGTTGACCGCGTAGCTTTCGGGCCTGCCCTTGACGGCCGCCAGCAGCGCCTGGAGGTCGTGGCGCGACAGGTCGTGCGGCAGCTTGTGCCCGCAGACGCGGGCGAAGGTGCTCAACTGCTTTCCGCCCTGTGCGTCGGGGGCGGGGTGGATCCGGCGGAGGAACTTCCGCCCCTGGCGGTGCAGCATATCGGCGACAGCCTCGTTGGCCTCCACCATGAACATCTCGATCATCGTGTGGGTGTACGACGAGTCCTCGGGCACGGCGTCGACGACCTTGTTGTCGGCGTCGAAGACCAGCTCGACCTCCGGCAGGTCGAGGTGGAGCATGCCGGCCTTGCGGCGGCGGGCCTCGATGCTCCGCGCGAGGCGCTCCATCTGCCGCAGCAGCTCGACGATCTCGCCGGCGTATCCGCCGGTCTTCCCGTCGAGGATTCCCTGCGCCTGGCGGTAGGTCAGGCGCTTGGCGGAGCGGATGACCGTCTCGGCGAATCGCGTGCCGGTGACATTGGCGTCGGCGTCGTAGCGGATGAAGGCGCTCAGGCAGAAGCGGTCCTGCCCCTCCTGGAGCGAGCAGACGCCGTTGGAGAGGATTTCCGGGAGCATGGGCACGACGCGCCGGGGGAAGTAGACGCTGGTGGTGCGCTGTCGGGCCTCGACATCGAGCGGGCCGCCCTCGCGGACGAAGTGCGACACGTCGGCGATGTGCACGCCCAGGATCATGCCCCCTCGCCCGTCGGGCCGGAGGCTGATGGCGTCGTCGAAGTCCCGCGCGTCGTCGGGGTCGATGGTGACGACCGTCTGGCCGGCGAGGTTCTCGCGCCGCCCGTCGCGGGACGGGTCGAACCCGCCCACCGCGGCGCGGGCGTCGGCCATCGTCTCGTCGGCAAAGACGTCGGGCAGGCCGTGCGCCCGGATCACCGCGAGCGTCTCGACTTCGATCCGCCCCTTCTCGCCCAGGTGCTCGACGATCACGCCTGTCGGCAGCTCGCCCGCCTCGCCGTAGCGGACGATCTCGACGACGACCTTCGCCCCCGCTTTCGGGCTGGCCGAGGAAATGTCCCGCACGACGATCGGCGTCGTCAGCTGCGCGCCGTCCGGCAGGACGAACCACGTGCCGTCGGCGTTCTGGAGCGTCCCGACGAAGCGGTTGCGCCCGCGCTGGAGGATCTCGACGATTTCCCCGGCGAACATCCGCTCGCCCTCGCGCCGCCCCTGCTGGTAAACGCGGGCGGTCACGCGGTCGCCGGTCATCGCGCCGGCCGTCCGGTCCGGCGGAATGAACAGGTCCCCGTGCGCGTTGGGCGTCTCGGGGATGACGAACCCGAACCCGCGCGGGTTGGCGCGGAAGAACCCGATCACCCGCCCGGAGATTTCCGGAAGGGTCAGGACGTTCTTGGCGCCCAGGACGATCCGCCCGGCGTCGCGGAGCCTCTTGACGGCCTCGCGGAACGTGCCGTAGTCGCCCTCCCCCACGCCCATCTGCCGGGCAAGCTGGCGGGGCTTGAGCGGCTGGTACTCGCGGGCGGCCAGGAATTTGACGATCGCGTCGATATATCGTTCGGGCATGGTCCGTTCCATCCTTGCACTGTCTCGTATTGGCTCTTACTATGACACACGACCCAAGGAGAATCCACCGTGAACGACATCGTCCAGCAGGCGCAGGGACTCGGTAAGGCGATCGCCACCTCGTCGCAGGCAGCCGTGCTCCGCAAGGCCCGCCAGGCGCTCCACGCCGACGAACAGGCCATGAAGACCCTCCAGGAGTTCGAGACCCACTCGCAGAAGGTCATGGAGCTGGAGCAGGCGGGCAAGCCCGTCGAGGTGGACGACAAGCACCGCCTGGAGCAGTTGCAGGCCCGCCTGGTGGGCATGGAGAGCTTCAAGAAGTTCTCCGCCGCCCAGGTGGAATACGTGGACCTGATGCGCCAGGTCTCCGATGCGATCCGCAAGGAGCTTTCCGCCACCGAGGAGGATTGACGGCGCTATTGCAGCCCGCCGCTGCGCTTGTAGATGCGGGTTTCCAGCGCGCGGACGTAGGGGGTGAAGTCCGATTCCCCGTTGGGGTCGCTGGCGACGGCGTGGGTGGTCATCCAGACCTTCGCGTCGAGGTTGTCCAGGTGGTGGAGGAAGAACGCCTCGGGGATCGCCGGCAGCTTGGGCGAGCCGAACTCGTACTCCCCATGGTGCGACAGGATGATGTGCTGGAGCAGGTCGAGCGTCCGCGCGGGGAACGGTTCGCCGATCTCGTCGGCCACCAGGCGGGCCTTCTCGTGCACCCAGATCGCGCCGATGGTGATGTGCCCGACGAGCATCCCCCGGTCGGTGTAGTTGATGCTCATCCCAGCCGAAAGCTCCGCGCACTTGCCGATGTCGTGCAGGAACACGCCCGCCAGCACCAAATCGGCGTTGAGCTTGGGGTACAGCGGCAGCAGGGCGCGGGCGTCGCGGGCGACGTTCAGCGTGTGCTCCAGCAGCCCGCCGACGAAGGGGTGGTGCATCTGCATGGCGGCGGGGGATTTCTTGAACGCGCTGACCAGCTCCCGGTCCTCCACGAACTTCTTGATCAGCAGGCGGAGGTACTGGTCCTTGATCCCGCGGAGGATTTCCAGCAGCTCCGACCACATCGCCTCGATGTCCAGCTCGGTCACGGGCAGGTAGTCGGACAGGTCCACCTTGTCGGTCGGGACGGGCCGGCAGGCGTCGAGGATGGCCTGGAGCGCGCCCTTGTACTCCTCGAGGCGTCCCTTGACCTGGAGGAACCCCTCGGCCGGGATGGAATGAAAGATCGTCTCGTTGGCCTGCCACATCCGCGCGGGCACGGACCCGGTCTTGTCGGCCAGGGTGCAGGTGATGTAGTAATCGCCGGCCTTGGTCGTCCGCAGCTCCTTGTCCCGCACGAGAAAGACCTGGTCGACCGTCATGCCCGCCTTGAGCTGGTTGATGAAGTGTCGTTCGGCGCTCATGGGGGGCATTGTACCGCCGCCGCCGGCGGCGTTGCAAATGCCGTGTTTTGCGGATATAAGACGACGGCGAAGCGAAGAAAGGGTAGAGGTGAGAGGTTAGAGGTAAGAGAGTCCGCGGAGCTTTCAGGTTCGAGAAGGATTCTCACGCATGGCGAGGATTTCCAGAATCGGTGACTTGAAGGTCTATCGGAGGCTGGCGGACCTTCACATCGAAGTCCACGAGGCGTCTCTGGCCTTTCCGAAGTTCGAAATGTACGAGCCGGGTTCGCAGGTGAGAAGGTCGTCGAATTCCGCGCCGGCCAACCTGGCCGAGGGATTCAATAACCGGCACCGGAACATCTACCTGGAGTGTATCAGCCGGGCGCTGGGTGAAATCCGTGAAACACAGCATCACCTGATGATGGCATACAGGAAAAAATATCTGACAAAGGAACGTTACGAAGCATGGATCGGGGAGTACAACGAGTGCAGCCGGATGCTCCGAGCAATCGAACGATCCGTCGAGGCCAAGGCCTCGTAAGATCGTTCTCTCCCCTCTAACCTCTCTCCTCTAACCTGGTGAATAGCGCATGCGATACTCGAAATTGCTGATACCGACCGTGAAGGAAGTTCCCGCCGAGGCGGAGATTCCCTCGCACCAGTTGATGATCCGCGCGGGGTTCATCCGCAAGCTGGCCAGCGGGACGTACACCTACCTGCCGCTGGGGTTCCGCAGCCTGCGGAAGATCGCGGAGATCGTTCGCCAGGAGATGGACGCGGCCGGCGCGCAGGAAATCTCCATGCCGATCCTCCAGCCCATCGAGTTGTGGCAGCAGACGGGGCGCGAGGCGGACTACGGCCCGACGATGTACAAGTTCGAGGACCGTCACGGGCGCGTCAACGCCCTGGCGCCGACGTCCGAGGAGGTCGTCACCTCGCTGGTCGCCGCCGAGGTCAGCAGCTACAAGCAGCTCCCGCTGAACCTTTACCAGATTCACACGAAATTCCGCGACGAGTTCCGCCCGCGCTTCGGCGTGCTGCGGTCGCGCGAGTTCCTCATGAAGGACGCGTACAGCTTCCACGCGTCGGTCGAGAGCCTCGACGAGACGTACCGGGCGATGTACGACGCCTACTGCCGCATCTTCTCCCGCTGCGGGCTGAAATACGTCGCCGTGGAGGCCGAAAGCGGGCCCATCGGCGGATCGGCCAGCCACGAGTTCATGGTTCCCTGCTCGGCCGGGGAAGACGTCATCGTCCACACCGAGGATTACTCCTACGCCGCCAACATCGAAAAGGCGGAAGTGGACCCCGCGAAGAAAGACCCGGGACCCGGGACCCGGGACTCGGTTGGGCCGGTGGAGGAAGTCCACACGCCGAACGTCGGGTCCATCGAGGCCGTCTGCAAGTTCCTGGGCACGCAGCCCAAGGACATGATCAAGACGCTTCTCTACCAGGCCGAGGGGCAGGTGCTCGTCGCGCTGGTCCGGGGCGATCACGAGCTGAACGAGAACAAGCTGTCGCACGCGGCGGGCGCGGCGCACGTGGAGCTGGCGGGCGAGTCGGCCATCCAGCACGTCACGGGGGCGGCCGTCGGGTTCGCCGGGCCGATGGGCCTCGTCGAGGGCGGAAAAATCGCCCGCCTCGTGGTCGATCACTCGGTGGCGGCAATGGCCTCCGGCGTGACCGGCGCCAACAGGACCGATTTCCACGTGAAGAACGTCGTGCCGGGGCGCGACTTCCCGGTCCAAGGCGCCAACGTCGTGGTGGCCGACATCCGCAACGCCGTCGAGGGCGACACGCGCGGCGGAAAGCCGCTGAAGTTCTCGCGCGGCATCGAGGTCGGCCACGTGTTCAAGCTCGGAACGAAATACAGCGAAAAACTCGGCGCGACGTACCTGGACGAGCAGGGCGTCTCGCACCCGTGCATCATGGGCTGCTACGGAATCGGGGTGAACCGCATCCTGGCGTCGGCCATCGAGATGGGCCACGACGACAACGGCTGCGTCCTGCCGGTGAACATCGCGCCGTTCGAGGCGGTGGTGGTTCCGCTGAACGCGGACAAGCCGGCAGTCCGCGACGCCGCGGAGCGGATCTACGCCGAACTGCTCTCCGGCGGGGCCGACGTGCTGCTGGACGACCGCGACGCGCGCCCGGGCGTGAAGTTCAAGGACGCCGACCTGATCGGCCTGCCCCTGCGGATCGTCGTCGGCGAGCGCGGGCTCAAGGAAGGCATGGTCGAGATCAAGCGCCGCACCGACGAGAAGCCCGCGCTCGTGCCGGTCGCGCAGGCCGTCGCCGAGGCGCAAAGGCTCCTGCGGGAAATGAAGCAAGGGTAGCGACGAGCGGGAACGGGACTTGGCTTCCCTTTCCCCTTCGGCCTTCGCCCTTCCCCCTGGTTTTCCATGGCTCGACCGCGGAACAAGATCGCCGATTGGCTGGCCTATCTGGGGCTGCGGGTGGGCGAGTCGCTGCTGCACGCGATGGGATTCGCCGTGTCCTACCGACTGGCGGCGCTGGCGGGTTGGCTGCTGTACCACTTCGACGGCAGGCACCGCCGGCGGGCGCTGGCGCACTTGCGCCTGAGCTTTCCCGATTGGAGCGAGGCGCAATGCTGGCGCGTCGCCCGGCGGAGCTTCCGCTCGATGGTCTTCATGGGGATGGAACTGCTGTTCACGCCGCGCCGGATCACCGTGGCGACGTACCGGCGGCACGTTCGCCTGCGGGAGATGTCCGAGGCGATCCGCCTGATGACCTCGCGCCGCAGCCCGGCGATTTTGGTGACGGGACACTTCGGCAACTGGGAAGTGGCGGGGTACATGACGGCCGCCGTCGGGCTGCCCACCGCCACCGTCGCGCGGCACATCGACAACCCGCTCCTCCACGAGCACATCCTGGGCGTCCGACAACGGGCCGGGCAGCGCATCATCGACAAGAAGGGTGCCGCGACGGAAGCGGCCGAGGTGCTCGCCGCCAACGGCGTGCTGACCTTCGTCGCCGACCAGGACGCGGGCAAAAAAGGCCTGTTCGTGGACTATTTCGGGCGAAAGGCGAGCACCTACAAGTCCATCGGGCTGCTGGCGATGCTGTACCGCGCGCCGATCTGCGTGATGGAGTCACGCCGCCTGGATGAGGGATTCCATTTCGAGGTGAGCTGTCGGCGGGTGATCCGTCCCGAGGAATGGGACGCGCAGGACAACCCGCTGCGGTGGATCACGCAGGAATATACAACCGCCCTGGAACAGGCGGCCCGGAGCGACCCCGGACAGTATTTCTGGATGCACCGGCGGTGGAAGAACCGCCCGCGCGGCGAGCCGCGCGGCCAGGACGGCGTGGCCTGACGCGGGTTTTCCGGTGGCGGCAGGCTTGCGCAACGCGTACAGATAGGGACACATGGGCAGGCAGCGGTCGAAAATCCGCGACGTGCTGGAGTACCTGGGCGTTCGCCTCCTGGAGGCGCTGTTCCACATCTTCGACGTGCGCCTCAACTACCGCACCGTCCGCCTGATCGCCGACGCGGGATACTTCCTGAACGTCAAGCACCGGCGGATCGCCGTCGAACACCTGCGGCGGAGCTTCCCCGACTGGTCGCCGAAGCGATGCCAGGCCGTCGCCCGCCAGTCCATGCGCAGCGTCCTGTACACCGGCCTGGAGACGCTCTTCACCACGCGCCTCATCCGCCCGCGGACCTGGCGACAGCACATCCGCCTGCACAACATGACCGAGACCCTCCGCCTGCTGACCGAGCGCAAGAGCGGCCTGATCCTCATGACAGGGCACTTCGGGAACTTCGAGGTGGTGACGTACATGATGGCCGTCATCGGGATCCCGACGTACTCGATCGCCCGCACGCTGGACAACCCGTACCTCAACGAGCACCTGCTGGGCGTGCGGCAGCGGCACGGGCAAGTCATTCTCGACAAGCAGGGCGCCACCAACGAGGTTCCCGCCCTGCTGCGGCGGCGCGAGGCGGTCTGCTTCGTGGCCGACCAGGACGCCGGGCGCAAGGGCCTGTTCGTGGACTTCTTCGGGCGCAAGGCGAGCACCTACAAGTCGTTCGGCCTGCTGGCGATGGAGCACGAGGTTCCCATCGTCATCGGGTACGGGCGGCGATTGGACCTGGACTACCGTTTCGAGGTCGGCATCCAGCGGGTCATCCACCCGCGCGAATGGGCCGGCAGGGACGATCCGCTTCAGTGGATCACGCAGGAATACACGTCCGCCCTGGAGCAACTGGTGCGGACGGACCCGACGCAGTACTGGTGGTCGCACCGGCGGTGGAAGCACCGCCCGCGCGGCGAGGAGCCGTCGCCCGACGGCGTGGCGTGAGGATGGCCCGCGAGAGAAACAAAGTGCTCGACTACGCGGTGTACCTGGCCATGCGCCTCGTGGAGTCGCTGGTGCGCGTGCTGCCGCTGGACGCCGCCTACGCCGTCGCGCGGTTCGCGGGCGACATGATGTTCCGCTTCGACCGGCGGCACACCGACCGGGCGCTGGAGAACCTGCGGCACAGCTTCGGGCACTGGAGCGAGGACCGCCGGCGGCAGGTGGCCAGGCTGTCGCTGCGGAACCTGTTCTACCTGGGCCTGGAGTCGCTGCTGACGACCTTCCGCATCACGCCGTACACCTGGCGGCGCTACGTGAGCCTGCGCCAGGCCGGCGAGGCGCTGCGCCTGGTGACCGAGCGCCGCAGCGGGATGATCTTCCTGACCGGGCACGTGGGGAATTTCGAGGTCGTCGGGCACACGATGGCCACCCTGGGCTTTCCGTCGGTGGCGATCGCCCGCCGGTTGAACAACCCCTACCTCGACGCCCACCTGATGGGCATCCGCGAGCGGTCCGGGCAGCGCATCCTCGACAAGTTCGGCGCCACGGCCGAGGCGCCCGCCGTCCTCGACGCGCGCGGAGTCGTCAGCATCATCGCCGACCAGGACGCCGGACCGCGCGGCGTGTTCGTGGACTTCTTCGGGCGACCGGCGAGCACCTACAAGTCGTTCGGCCTGCTGGCGATGAGCCACCAGACGCCCATCGTCGTCGGATACGGGCGGCGCGTGAACGAGTCGTTCCGGTTCGAGATGGTCGTCCAGCGCATCATCCGCCCGCACGAATGGGCCGATCAGGACGACCCGCTGCGGTGGATCACGCAGGAATACACGGCCGCACTGGAGCGGGCCATCCGCGAAGCGCCGGAACAGTACTTCTGGCACTACCGGCGGTGGACCTCCCAGCCGCGAGCGAAATGAGGAATGAGGCGCCACGCTCAACTCCGTTGAGCGTGTTCGTTCCCGATCGACAGGAACACGGCTTGCAAGCAAGCCGTGCCACCCAACGGATTCGCCGTCACATCTTCAGGAAATTCCGCAGCAGGTCGTGGCCGCTCTCGGTCAGGAAGCTCTCGGGGTGGAATTGCACGCCCTCCGTCGGGTGCGTCCGCGAGCGCAGGCCCATCAGTTCGTCCTGGTCGACCGTCCAAGCGGTGGGCTCGAAATCGGCGTCCAGCCCGTCGGTGTCCACCATCAGGCTGTGGTATCGCGTCGCGGTGAACGGGTTGGGCAGTCCGGCGAACAGGCCCCGCCCGTCGTGGCGGATCTGGCTGGTCTTTCCGTGCATCAGGCGCGGCGCGCGGATCACCTTGCCCCCGAACACCTGCCCGATGCACTGGTGCCCCAGGCAGACGCCCAGGATCGGAATCTTCCCATGGAAGTGCCGGATGTACTCGCAACTCAGCCCGGCCTCGTTGGGCGTGCACGGGCCGGGGGAGATGATCAGGTGCGTCGGCTGGTGCTCCCGCTGGCAGTCGGCCGGCGCGAGCACGTCATTGCGCAGCACGGTGATGTCCGTCCGTCCCAGCTCGCCGATGCGCTGCACGAGGTTGTAGGTGAAAC
>DNAS01000107.1:18400-18666 GCA_003485185.1 Phycisphaerales bacterium
ACTGTCGTAGTTGTCGATGACGACGATCATGGGGGACATTCTACCCGCGCCGCCGGCCCAGAGGAATACGATTGTCGCGCCGTCAGGGCACGGGGAACTCGTCGATCAGCCACTTGCCGTCGGACTGACGGAGGACGGTGATCCGCCCCTCGGCCGTCTCGGTGCGGTCCTGCATCTGCCCGAGGTAGCGCAGGTAAAGGCGGACGCCGAAGACGTAGCGCCCGTCGGCGACGCGCCGCCCGTCAAGCACGTCGGCGGCGGTGTGC
>DNAS01000107.1:18841-22947 GCA_003485185.1 Phycisphaerales bacterium
TATGTGCGGGGGGCGGGCGGCCCCGCCGATGGCGTCGTGCATCACGTCGCGCGGGTGGCGCACGCGGAAGGCGGGGGTCATGAGCTTCTCCGCAGCCGGTAAATCGTGGTGTCGCCAGGCGTGGCAGAAGTCGCTGGCGGCGCCGAGGGCGGCGGCGTACTGGGCTTCGGTGTCGGGAGCGGGTTTGCTGGCCGTCGGTGGCGTCGGCGGCGCGGGGTTCTTCCGGCATCCTGTCGCCACTGGCGCAGCCAGCAGAGCCACGAGCAGGACCGCACGCGATGTCGATCGCCGGATCATTCCTTTGCCTCCGCCGCCGGGCGGCGCGGGTCGATCGCCAGCGCCGACAGCACGCAGATCAGCGGAACCAGCATGAAATGATACTTCCCCTGCGACTCGAAGACCATGTGAACGGCGGAAAAATACGCCGCGAGGATCGGGATCATCATCCACGCGCCGCAGGCGGCCAGCCGGCGCCGGTGCAGCCAGACGCCCGCGCCCGCCAGCGCGAACAGCGCCGCGTAGAAGCCCGTGGAGACCGCCTGCGCCGCGTACGCCCGTTCCCAGGGCCAGCGCGGCGAGTCGCTGTCCTGCCAGGGCTGGGCCATCGCCCACCACGCGATCTCGTGGTCGCTCCGCCAGAAGCGCACAAACTTCCGCAGCGCCAGGCGGGCGAACTGCGCCGGGTGCGCGCGGATCCAGTCCTTCGCGAGCGTCATGCCCGTCCGGTGCAGCGACAAGTCGTCGCGACAGCGGTCGAACAGAAGCACCCAGGCCTGCTCGGTGTAGGCGCCGTCGGCGTCGTCGTTGTTGGCGGAGTAGAGGTTCCCCCCGCCGTTGGAGCTGACGACGAGAAATCCGCCGGTGACGAAGTAATTCCGCGCGGTCCAGGGGGCCACGACGGCCGCCGTCGCCAGCGCCAGCAGCGCCGCCAGCGCCGCGGCACGGGCGCGCCGGTGGACGATCAGCAGGTGCAGGCCCAGCGGAATCCACAGCAGCAGGAATGTCGGGCGGATGAGCGCCCCGACGCCCAGGCACGCCCCGCACGCTACGGCCGACCGCCACGGGCGGCGCGACTGGAAGACGTTCGTGTAGAACGCCAGCGCCGCGACCAGCCAGAACGTCTCGGGCACCTCGGCCCCGATCAGCAGGCAGCCGAGGATCGACGACGGCGCCAGCGCCGCCAGCAGCGCCGCCGCCAGCGCCGCGCGCGGCCCGAACAGCCGCCGCCCCAGCAGCCAGACGCCCGCCACCGTCGCCGCGCCGTAGAACGCGTTGAGCAGTTGCCCGGCCAGCACGTGCGGGCCGAACAGCGCGTACAGCACCCCCAGGCTGAACACCTGTCCCGGGGGGAAGAAGCAGCGGTAGGCGACGTCCTCGCAGCCGCTCTCGACGCCGAGCGTCCAGGTTTCCGCCATCGTCACGCCGGCCTCGTGGTAGACCTGGAAGTCCGCCCCCGGGCGATAGGGGATGCCCAGCACCGCGCCGAGCCGCAGGGTCAGCGCCAGCAGAAGGATCGCGCCGAGGACCGCCCGCTCGCCGCGAAAGGCGCGGGCATCTCGCGCGGCCCGCCCGGCCAGCACGGCCAGTCCCGCGCCCGCCCCCAGCACCGCGACGACGGCTGCCCCCGTCAGCGCCGCGTTGAGGATCTGCCGCGTCTCGTACCAGCAGTAGGTGGTCACGACGATCAGCGCCAGCACGAGCTGGATCAGGACGAAGGTAGCGCCCCAGACCGCCCGGCCGTAGAGGCGCGGCGCGGCGCACGGCGGGGCGGGCAAGAGGTTGTCCGTCGGCGGCTCCATCGGAAATCCTTATACCCCCGAGCGGGGGTGCCACGCCCGTACGGGCGTGTTCTCGCGACGGGTGGCACGGCTTGCTTGCAAGCCGTGTCCTTGTCTATGTCGCCCCCGCGCCGGGCAGACTATACCACGCGCGCCGCGCCTGTGTTACAGTTTTTCCATGGTGACCGAAACGCCGCTCCTGCCGGACCCCGCCGCCGCGCGCCGCTGGCGCCGTGCCCGGCGATTCGCCGCCTTCCTGGCCATGCTCGCCGTGGCGATGATCTACCGCGCGCCCGTCCCGACCGACTGGGACGCGTGGGACTACTCCGCGCAGGCCGTCATGGGCCATTCCAGCGACCTGCTGCTGGGGCGCTGGTGGTTCCTGGCGACGATGCGCCTGGCGTACCTGTCCGCCCGCGCGGCGCTGGCGCTGCCAGCCGACGAGGCGTTCACCGCCATGCAGGCCGCCTCGGCGCTGATGATGAGCGGGGCGGTCGTCGCGGGGATGGCCTGGACGCGCCGTCTGACGCGGTCCGACGCGGCCGAGGTGATCTTTGCAGCCGCCGCGATCTCCGGGCCGATGCTGGGCATCTACGCGCCGGCCGTCATGACCGAACCGATGACGCTGCTGGCGCTGTCGCTGGCGTTCTGGGCCTGGCAGCGGGCCATCGACGCGCCGGGCGGGTCGCTCCGCTGGGCGCTGGCCGGCGGGCTGGCGTTCGGAATCGCCATCGACATCCGCGAGCAGGCGGTGCTGCTGGCGATCTGGCCGGCCGTGACGTGCCTGGCGCTCCGCCCCCCGCGCCGGTGGCGACTGCTGGGCGTCGCCGCGGGCGGCGCGGGCGCGACCCTCGCGGTCGGTGTGCTCGGCGCGTGGGCGTGGTACCCCTGGCCGGAAGGCTACTGGCACAACATCGCCCGCTGGACGCACTCCATGACGGCCGAACGCGGAGAATTCGCCGTCTCGCCGGTGGGCAATCTCGCCTTCGCCGGCGCGTATTCGCTGATCGTCTCGCCGGCGGTCGCGCTGGCGGTTTTCGCACTGCCGTGGGCGATTGTCCGTCGCCGGCGCGAGGGCTGGCTGGCACTGGGGGCGGCGGGATATTTCGCCACGTTGCTGGCCAACCACGACCTGTCCGTCAACCCTCGCTTCGCCATCCCGCTGGTGTGGATGCTGCTTCCGCTGGCGGCGGGGGCCCTGGCCGGCGCGGCGGTGGACCGCGGGCGGCGCTACCGCCTGCGCCTGGGCGCGGCGGTGCTGGGCGTGGTGGGAATCAACGTCGCGGGCGTTGCCGCAGGGCACGACGCGCTGCGCCGATACTACTTCGACGACTGCGACCGCAAGAGCGCCCTCCACCAGGCCCTGCTGCGACTGCCTGACGACGCCGTGGTCGTCGCCGGCGCGGGGACGCCCCTCGCCTTCCACCTCAACCGCACCGGGCGGGCGCACTTCGACGTCGTCGCCAGCGGCTGGAGCTGGCCGCGCGGGCAACTCGGCGACCTCGTCGCACGGCGGCTGGCCGAGGGAAAGAGCGTCTACGTCAACCTGCATCCCGACGACTGGCTGATGGTCGCGCGCGACAGCGGCGAGTGGGGGGAGCTGTGCGACGTAGCGGATCGCTACGAGCTGTCCCGCGGGCCTGGGACGCTTGTGCGCCTGCTGCCGCCGGCGGCTACCGCGACGTCGGCTCCAGCGCGTTGAGAATGTTGGCAACGGAGAGGGCTTCGAGGCGGTCCCGCGCCAGCACGGTCACGGCCGGGCCCACCGGCGCGAAGTGGTCCGCGCGGGACGGCCCGAACAGCGCGAGCGTTCGCGTGCCCATCGCCGCGGCCAAGTGCGAGACGCCCGAGTCGTTGCCCGCGTAGGCGGCAGCGCCGGCCAGCACGCCCGCCAGCGCGCCCAGCGGCGGGTTCGCCAGCGTGGGAAACTCGCGCCCGAGTGCCTCGATCTCGCGGGTGGGCCAACGGTCGCACTCGGCCGGGCCCAGCAGGAACAGGCACTGCCCGCCGACCCGCCGCGCCAGCTCGCGGAAGCGTTCGAGAGGCCAGCATTTCTCCCGCCCGCCCGAACCGGGGTGGATGGCGAAATAGGATTTTTTTGCATCCAAGCCCGCGCTGCCCAGCGCCTCGCGGGCCTGGGCGCGCCAGGCGTCCGCGACGGGCCAGGCCGCCTGCGCGGAAAGGTCGATTCGCACGCCCAGCAGGTCGCCCCAGAGTTCCAGCAGGTGTCCGCGGAACTCAGCCGGCGGGCGGACGGGCAGCACCGCAGCCGTCGCCGCGCCGCACATCGCCGCCAGGCGCTGGGCCGCCCGCCGGCTGAGTTCCGCG
>DNAS01000107.1:23074-23697 GCA_003485185.1 Phycisphaerales bacterium
CCGCCAGGCGCTGGGCCGCCCGCGCGTCGTTCCCGGCGAAGCAGCTCACCAGCCGCCCGTGCCGTCCCAGCCGGCCCGGCAGGGCGCAGCGCTCCAACGGCTCGTCGGTGAAAATCTCGTGCATCGGCAGCGACTCGAAGTCGATCGCCCCGGCCGCGACGCCCGCGTCGTGCAGCAGGCGGGCCTTTTGGCCGCCGGCCACGAGCGTCACCCGCCCGCCCAGATGCGGCAGCAGCCGACCGAAGAGCACCACGTCGCCCAGTGCGCCGCTGTGGATCGCCAGCACGCTTTCCCCGCCCGCGTTGTCCGATGTCGGGTTCATGTTTCCGCCCGCGGCGCTACTCGATCCATCCGCCGCCGAGCAGGCGGTCGCCGTCGTAGGCGACGGCGGCCTGGCCGGGCGTGATCGCATGGACGCCCTCGGCGAACTCGACGGCGAATCGCCCCGCGCCGGTGACGCGCACCCGCGCCGGCGCGCCGCGATGGTTGTAGCGCACCTGGACAGTCGCGTCGAACTCGTCCGGCACGTTGGCGTGCCAGTTCGCGCCGCAGGCCGTCAGGCGGGTGCCCAGCGCCTCGGCGCGCGGGCCGACCGTCACGTCGCCCGTCGCCGGGTCGATCCG
>DNAS01000107.1:23834-24063 GCA_003485185.1 Phycisphaerales bacterium
TCGCCCGTCGCCGGGTCGATCCGCAGGACGTACAACGGCTCCTTCAGCCCGCCGATGCCCAGTCCGCGACGCTGCCCCACGGTGAACCGCGCGTACCCCTCGTGCGAGCCGAGCAGATCGCCGCGCGAGTTGACGATCCGCCCCGGGCGCAGCGCGTCGGGTCGGCGGGCCCGCAGCAGCGAAACGTAATCGTCGTCGGCGACGAAGCAGATTTCCTGGCTGTCGGGCC
>DNAS01000107.1:24247-24658 GCA_003485185.1 Phycisphaerales bacterium
GGCCCAGCTCGCGGGCGATGCGCCGCACCTCGGCCTTGTCGTCCAGCTCGCCGATCGGCAGCAGCACGCGCCCGAGACGCTCGCGCGGAATCGCGAACAGGGCGTAGGACTGGTCCTTTCCGAGCGCCCGCGCGCGGGCGATGGCCGGGCCCGCCGGCCCGGAAACGAGCCGCGCGTGATGCCCCGTCGCCACGCAACGGGCGCCCACGCGGTCGGCGTAGTCCATCAGCCGGCCGAACTTCAGCCGCGCGTTGCAGTGGATGCACGGATTGGGCGTCCGCCCGGCGGCGTATTCGTCGGCGAAGTAGTCGATGATTTCCCCCATCGCGTCGGCCAGGCGCAGCACCTCCAGGTGGATGCCCAGCGCCGCGGCCACCCGCTTGGCGTCGGCTGCGTCGCGCGGTCCGCAGC
>DNAS01000107.1:24851-25081 GCA_003485185.1 Phycisphaerales bacterium
CCCGCCGCGCTCGCCCACGGGTTCGCCCGCGGGCCCGCCCAGGCACAGGAACGCGCCGACGACGTCGTAGCCGGCGCGGAGCAGGCGCGCAGCCGCCACCGACGAGTCCACGCCCCCGCTCATCGCCACCACGACTTTTTCGCCTCGCGCGCTCATCGGCGCGATTCTACGCGATTCGGGGAAAAGAGTGGATAGTGAAGAGTGGGGAGAAACAGAGCCCCGAGCGTGAG
>DNAS01000178.1:0-473 GCA_003485185.1 Phycisphaerales bacterium
CGTTATCAGCGAGCACTACTCGCGCGTTCTGGCCGAGCGGACCCGCGACGGCCTGGTCAAGCGGTTCGAGCAGAAGGCTTGGACCGGCGGACCGCCGCCTTACGGCTACCGGATAGAGACAACCGCCGACGGCCTGCACCGGCTCACCGTCAACGAAGAGGAAGCGACGGTCCTGCGGTGGCTATTCCAAGTCTACAACAGCGAGTCGGTCGGCCTGAAAGCCCTTGCCCAACGGCTGGCGAAGCGCGGGATTCCGACCCGCCGCTGCCCGACGTGGACCCACACCAGCGTCCGACGGATTCTCACCAACGATATCGCCATCGGGCGGATTGTCTACAACCGCCGGCGGTTCAAGCTCAACAAGCGGACCGGCCGGCGGGTTCCCGTGTGGCGGGACGAGTCCGAGCACATCGTGCAGAACGAGGAACGCCTGCGGATCATCGACGACGAAACCTTCGCCGAAGCGCAGAACG
>DNAS01000178.1:673-1390 GCA_003485185.1 Phycisphaerales bacterium
CTCGCCCCGGCCTACCGGCCATTCACCGGGATGATCTTCTGCGAAGAGTGCGGCAGCGTGTGCTATCGGCGAACCAGCAAGAACCGCAAGGGCGAGTACAACTACTACGGGTGCGGTTGCCGCCAGCGGAACGGCCGGGACGCCTGCGACAACGGGGCGAGCGTCCGCGAAGACCTGCTGATGGAGCGGATCAAGCGGACCTACGAAGAGGTCTTCGCCGACGCCGACTCGATTATCGAAGACGCCATCGAAGAAGCCCGGAAGCTGATGCAGTCCAACCGCGGCGAACTCCAGCGGGTTCGCGGCCAGATCGGGGAACTCGACAAAAAGATCGGTTCGATGACCCGGCTCCTGGTGGACCCGGACATCGACGCCACGGCCAAGCGGGCGGTATCGCGGCAGGTCGGGGAGTTGGAAGCCGAACGCGAGCGGCTCCAGAACGCCGTGGCGGAATTGGCCAGCGACGCCAACGACAACACCGCCCGGCTGGCCGGCGCGGTCCGGCAAGCCCTCACCGAGGCACAAGAGTCGCTTGCCACGGTGACAACGCCGACGGAGATGCGGGACTTCATCGAGCAGTACGTTGGCCCGATGGTGCTCCGGGCGGACGGTCAGATCGAACGGAAGGGCTTGGAAACACCGGCAGAAACGCAAACGGCCCCGGCAGAAGCCGGGGCCGTGAAGCGGTCAATAGCGGGGGTGGGATTCGAACCCACG
>DNAS01000178.1:1548-2218 GCA_003485185.1 Phycisphaerales bacterium
CTACCAGACTGCTCTACCCCGCGATCGCTTACCTGCATCCTATGGGCTGGCGGACGGCTTGTCAAGCCGGCGAGCGGAATTTCGCGAACCAATCCGCCGAAAGCGAATCCGCCGGGGGCCGCGCCAGCCGCTCGGCCCGGGGCGAGCCGCGTAACGCCGAGTCCGACTTTGCCCGGCGAGGCCCGATCGTGCTGGCTGGGCGCGGGAGTTTTCCGCAGGCAATGCCATCGTCCTGACCGCGTTATACTCAGGACGCGGCGCCGCGGATCGGCCGCGCGGGAGACTCGCTCATGCATCGCGGGATCGTGGTTTTGGCGGCAGTGGTCGGCTGGGCGGCGGTTCGCCCGTGCCTGGCCCAGGGGCCATCGGACGCCCCGGCGGCGTCGCAGCCGGCGGCGAGGCCATACTGCATCGTCGACACCGGCCAGTCGGCGATCTTCAGCGACACGGCGCAGCTGCTGGCCGCGCCCCGGCCGGGCGAGGCGTTCTTCGGGCAGGACGGCTTCTACCGCGGCGCGCAGGCGAGCTACCGCGACAACGGGGACGGGACGGTCTCGGACCTGAACACCGGCCTGACGTGGGTCCGGGCCCGCGGCGAGAAGGTCACGTGGAAGGCGGCGCAGGCCGGGGCGTCGGCCTGCCGCGCCGGCGGGCACGCCGACTGGCGCAC
>DNAS01000178.1:2332-3215 GCA_003485185.1 Phycisphaerales bacterium
CCGGCGCATGCCGACCATCAAGGAACTCTACTCGCTGATCGACTTCAACGGCGCGCAGCGGCGGACGGCGGGCGAGTCCGTTCCCTACCTCGACGCGCGCCGCTTCGAGTTCCGCTACGGCGACGAGTCGAAGGGCGAGCGCCTGATCGACTGCCAGGACTGGTCGGCGACGACCTACGTCGGCACGACGATGGGGGGCAACGAGACGGCCTTCGGCGTGAACTTCGCCGACGGGCGGATCAAGGGCTACCCCAAGTCCGTCCCGCGCCGGGGCGAGCACAAGCTTTACGTCCGCTACGTCCGCGGCAACGAGGCGTACGGGAAGAACGACTTCCGCGACAACGGCGACGGCACGGTTTCCGATCGCGCCACCGGCTTGATGTGGTCCCGCGACGACAGCGGCAAGGGCATGAGCTGGGCGGACGCCCTGGCCTGGGTGCAGGCGAAGAACCGCCAGCGCCATCTCGGGCACGACGACTGGCGGCTGCCCAACGCCAAGGAGCTTCAGAGCCTGGTGGACTACACGCGGGCGCCGCAGGCGGCGGACGCGGCCCGGCGCGGCCCGGCCATCGACCCGGTCTTCCGGATCTCCAAACTCGCCGACGGGGAGTACCCGTATTTCTGGACGGGCACGACGCACCTGGACGGCCCGCCCGACCGGCAGGCGAGGGCGGCGGTGTATGTTTCGTTCGGGCGGGCGCTGGGGTGGATGCGCTTTCCGCCGGGCCGGGGCGAGCCGACGCTGCTCGACGTCCACGGCGCCGGCGCCCAGCGGAGCGACCCGAAGACGGGCGACCCGTCGGAGTTTCCCCATGGCCGGGGGCCGCAGGGCGACGTGATCCGCATCTTCAACCACGTCCGTCTGGTGCGGAACCTCGACCCG
>DNAS01000178.1:3374-13842 GCA_003485185.1 Phycisphaerales bacterium
CTGGTGCGGAACCTCGACCCGGCGGCCGTGCGG
Organism: Phycisphaerales bacterium; assembly: GCA_003485185.1. Taxonomy (GTDB): domain Bacteria; phylum Planctomycetota; class Phycisphaerae; order SM23-33; family SM23-33; genus UBA12270. The sequence goes on from DNAS01000178.1 coordinate 3,408, forward strand.
CTGGCCCCGCCCGACCTGACGCCGTTGCCGACGGCCGCGCGGCAGCGGCCTATGCGCCCGGCTCGCGGCGAGCGCCAGGAACGCCCATTCGCGCCAGCAGACGCTCCTGCCAGCGAGTGAAAAGGACCAGCGCCGCCGTCGCGCCGATCAAGGCCATCAGCATGTCGCGCTGCGCATCCCACGAGTCGCCCTGGCTGCCCAGGAAACTTTCCGCCCGCTCGCCGCCGAAAACGACGGCGTATTGCCACTCGAACAATTCGTAGGCCGCGCTGACGGTCACGGCAAGCGTGATGCAGAGGAAGAACAGCCACTTTCCCGGCCGCAGGGGCGAGGTCCGAATCAGCAACTCCCGGGCGAACATCGCCGGGACGATTCCCTGGAACAGATGGCCCAGGCGGTCGAAGTGGTTCCGCGAAAGGCCGAACGCGTCGCGTGCCCAGTTGCCCAGCGGCACTTCGGCGTAGGTCCAATGTCCGCCGGTGGCCAGGATGAGGGTGAACAGCCAAGCCAGCACGTAGCTCAGGGTTGTGAAAGGGAATCGTCGGTAGGTTGCGACCAGTACAATTCCGCCGAGGATGGCCGGCGCGACCTCCATGAACCAGGTGAACCGCTCGCGGGGGTTGCAGCCGGACCACGTCACGGCGACAATCGCGCCGGCCAGCAGGCAGCCGTGGAGGAATCGTCGATCCATGCCCATTTCCTACCATCGGCTGGGGCGGGAGTCTATCCCAAATCGGCAGAGAGACGATCAGATGCGCTTTCAGCAACCACGTCCGGCTGGTGCGGAACCTCGACCCGGCGGCCGTGCGGCTGGCTCCGCCCGACCTGACGCCGTTGGCGGCGGCCGCGCGGCAGCGGCCTATGGGCCCGGCTCGCGGCGGGCGGCCGGAACGCCCATTCTCGCCAGAAGACGCTCCTGCCGGTGAGTGAAAACGAGCAGCGCGGCCGCCCTGATTGCCGAAGCCATGACGGACACGGTGGAGTTCATTACCCGGACGCAGACGCCGCAAAATCCCTACCCGACACCCACAGCCTCATGAGGCTTCTGAATCGACAGCGCAAAGCGGGAGAAACGCACATATATACAGGATACGCCGTAGCGACGGTTCCGCATGGAACCCTTCTTGGATTGGTCGGCACATGCCTATCACACGTCCAACATTCGGAGGAAATCGTCCTCCGCGATGATCTCAATGGGATAGCCCGTCTGCAGCAAGTCCTCCGCTGCGCGGAGCTTGTTGCCTTTCTTCCCATCCCGAAAACGTTTGAAGTCCTCCTCGCCGACTACAAGGAAGTCAGTGCTTCGCGTTACGTTGTCCTTGAACCGCCAGCCGTGATCGACGACCTTCTGTGCCGCCTCGCGGCGTGTCATGCTCTGGAGCGTACCGGTGATCGCAAAAAGCGGCCCTTCATTACCATCGCCGTTTGGAAATGGTTCGCGGGAATGATCCCGCTTCGCACCAACGCTACGTCGTCGGCTGCATGGTGAATAACCGCCCGGATACAGCTTCCCGGCAGTGATCATGTGCTGACCAGCCAGTGTAGCCAAGTCAGTTACGCCCGTCTGCCGGCAACATTCGAGTGCGATTCTCGCGCATACCGCCGCGTCCTCTTCGGCATCGTGGTGCTGGAAGCGAATGCCGAGTAGATCGGCCATGACGTCCAGCCTGTACGCGATCTGCCCCGGCCAGACCGCTCGGCAGAAATTGCACGTGCAGTAGTAATCGAGCTGCGGGTAAGGAACCCTGTACTCATCCAGGGAATGCCGGAGAACGCTGATGTCGAAACTGGCGTTGTGTGCTACCACTGGCTTTCCTGCCAAAGACGGTCCAATTTCACACCACAACTCATCGAAGGTTGGGCTGTCCTTGACGTCGTCGGCGGTAATCCCGTGGATGCTTACATTGAATGGGTCGAAATCAAGCGTGGGCGGACGAATAAGCCAAGACGCAGCTTGAACGATACGCCCGGCCTCTACTACGGCTACCCCAATTGCGCAAGCGCTGTTCCGAGAAGCATTGGCGGTTTCAAAGTCGATGGCTGTCCAGTTCATCTGGGATCTCCGTGAGCTTTTCTCCAGCCAACCGCGATGCTTCAGCAAGGCAGCGGATTTGCGGGCCATCATGGGGTTGGAAGTGGTAACAGACTCCACCGCTGTCGAGTAAAGGGCACTTCTCGGCGTCCCATCGCGTAGTGAGGACGATTCGCATGAATACGTCAGGGTATTCGGCCGTCATCTCGCCGGCGGCAACTTGTTGCTCGATTTCAGCCGGAGTCTTGTGCAGTCGCTTCGCTGCTTCGTTCAGCGTTACCTGACACTCACCCGTCTTGGTGTAGATGGTAACGCGTTTCGCAATATTCTCTGGAAAGAACCATTCGAACTCTCCTGCCTTTGCCCGCCGCACCACATCTTCCTCGGACATCCCGAGCAGGCGTGCCGCAGCCTTCACTGAAACAGGAGTCCGAGTATCGAGAAAGGCATATTCTGGACCGGCGTAACGTGGAATAGCCAGTGCACATCGGCCATCGGCGGGAAACTCGTCTCGCTTGAGATGGCGACAGTTCAGGCCGAAGTGGATTTTCTGTTCACCTTGTTCCATACCTGCCTTCCTCTTGATCAGTATCCAGAAGACCGGCTCCCTCCCCGAACAGCCCTACTCACTGGCCACACGACGGTTGCCATAGAAACAACTCGTCAAAAAACAAAACTTAGAGCGGTTATAAGCCTATCTGCTAAGCGAAGTTTGGGCAAGCGGAAACAGTCTGGGGACATCGTCCGGTGCGTCAACCGGGTGGCCAACTGCGTAATCTGGGTCGAAAACTGCGTCGCAGGTGCGCAAGTGATTTTGTGCAGCAGAGTTTTATGAGCCCAATTTTACTCTCTGGTGGTAGTGCGTTTACAAGATATGCGAATTTGCCTAGGCACGCACGGGGCATCCTGAAGGCGAGTTCGTTCTTTGCACTGACAAACTACCTTGGCGGACTTGCTATCTCCGGGGCAGTTTTCACGAGCTACAGGCTGGTAGTTTATGCGGACATCAGCAATCAGCTTGACCCGCGAACGGTCGGTGTCGGTCGCGGCTGGTCGCGTCGCTTGACAAGCGGGGGGGCGGGGCATAGGCTGGACGGCCAAGGACGCAGAAGGCTATGGATGAGCCACTTCCCGTCGCGGTGATCGGTCTGGGAGCGTTTGGGCAACTGACGCTCGAGGCGCTTCGCGCCAGCCCACTGGTGCAGGTGGTGGGGGTGAGCGACCGCAACGCCGCCACGGCCGAGCAGATCGGTCGCAAGTGCAGCCTGCCGAGCTTCAGCGACAACCGCTCGCTGCTGGCGCAGACGCGTCCGGCCGCGGTCTTCCTGTCCGTTCCCCCGACGGCGGCGCCGGAGCTGCTTTCGGCCTGCGCCGAGCGGTGCATCCACGTATGGAAGGAGCTTCCGCTGGCGCGGAACCTGGACGAGGCCGTGAGCCTCACCGACCGCATGGAGCGGGCGGGGGTGAAGTTCGCCATCGGCACGCAGCGGCGGTTCGCGGCGGGGTATCGCCGGGCCAAGGAGATGTGCGGGCGGCTGGGGCGGATCTCCCTGGCGCGGGCGCACTACCTGTTCAACTGGGGCCCGAACCTGGGTTGGCGCGGGGACAAGGCGTCGGCCGGCGGGGGGGCGCTGCTGGAGCTGGGCTATCATTGCGTGGACCTGCTGGTGTGGCTGCTGGGACTGCCCAGCGAGGTCTACGGCGCGAGCGTAGGGGGCAACCGCCCCGACGAACTGACGCCGGACGGCCAGCCGCTGCCCCCGTACGACACCGACGACACGGCGACGGCGATCCTCCGGTACGCTTCCGGGGCGATGGCGACGGTCGTCACGACGCGGCGGTCGGGGCCCGTCAGCGAGGAACTGGACCTGCATGGGCGAGGCGGGTCGCTGACGGCATCGAGCGAGTCGTGCATCTGCCGCGACCCCGACGGCAACGTGCTGGACCGCGTGCAGGACGAGCCGGCGCCGCAGGCGGTCTTCCGCCGACAGGCGGAGACGTTCGTGCGGGCGGTCCGGTCGGGCGGGCGGCAGTATGAATGCTCGGCGAGGGAAAACCTGCTGGCCCAGGCGGTTATCGAGGCGATTTACCTGTCGGACCGGACCAGCCAGCCGGAAAACCCCGAACGGATGCTCAAAGCGCGGAACCTGAGCGTGGAGCATTGCTTGTCGCTGCGGCCTGGGCCGGAAGGGCAGGACGTGCCGCCGGCGGAGCCGGTCTGACGGGCGAGCTTGTAACCGGCAGGGCATTGCCGAAAGGGGATGGGGCGGATCGGGAAAGAGTTTTTCGATATAGATTTTCTCCTCGGTCTTTTTCGCGGGGCCGTCCGGCAGCGGGGGATGTTTTGGGGTGCGAAGTTCTCCATAAGTCATTTATCCATAAGATATTATATTTGAATATCCCGGGAATTTCTCAGAAAAGTCTGCCCCGGACCGTGTCAGGTGGTTCCGGTACTGTTTTCGACCGAAATTTGGGCATTTTTGGGCAATTTTCGGCCACTTTTGGCCGTCTAAAACGCCACATCTTGACAATGCAGAGGCCGCCGTGGTAGACTTTGGCGACTATGGTTACCGCAACGCGCTCCAAAGCGGTACGCCGGGCGACCAGCCGTAAGAAGCCCGCGCGTACGTATGATTCGGCCCTGAAGTATCTGTTCTCGCACACTGACTACGAACAGATGCTGCGGGTGCGCTACAACCGTGACACGTTCAGCCTGAACCGGATGCACAAGTTGCTCAAGAAGCTGGGCGACCCGCACAAGAAGCTGCGGGCGGTCCACATCGCGGGCACCAAGGGCAAGGGCTCGACGGCTACCATGCTCGCCACGATGCTCCAGGCGTGCGGGTACAAGGTGGGGCTCTACACCTCCCCGCACATCTGCGACATCCGCGAGCGGATCACCATCAACCGGACGCTCATCACGCAGGTGGAGTTGGCCAGGCTGATCTGCCGGGTCGAGCCTCTTCTGGCGAAGATGACCGACGACAAGCCGACGTTCTTCGAGATCTTCACGGCGCTGGCGTTCTGCTATTTCGTGGAGCAGGGCGTGGATATCGCCGTGGTCGAGTGCGGGCTGGGCGGGCGGCTTGACAGCACCAACGTGCTCCAGCCGCTGGTGGCGGGTCTGACGAGCCTGTCGATGGACCACATGCACCAGTTGGGCAACACGTTGCCGGAGATCGCGGCTGAGAAGGCCGGCATCTTCAAGAAGAACACGCCCGCCGTCAGCGTTCCGCAGGCGCCGGAGGCCAAGAGGGTGCTGCGGCGCGTGGCGAAAGACACGGCGGCGAACCTGATGTTCACCGGCGACGAGATCGAGTTCAGCTACCGGGTGGAGTCCAGCCGGCGCGACGGCTGCCACACCCGCGTCTGCCTGACGACCCCGCAGAGCCGGTTCGAGCACCTGCCGGTTCCGCTGCTGGGCGAGCACCAGGCCCTCAACTGCGGTCTGGCGCTGGCGCTGCTGGACCAGCTCAAGCTCAAGGGCATGAAGATCGACGACCAGGCGGCGATGCAGGGCCTGGCGGGCATCTACTTGCCCGGGCGGATGGAGATGATCCGCGAGGACCCGCGCGTGCTGGTGGACGGGGCGCATAACGCCGCGTCCGTGCAGGCGTTGATGCGGGCCATCGGGCAGCACATCCCGTACGACTCGATGGTGGTGATCTTCGGCTGCGCCGCCGACAAGGACATCCATGGCATGATGGAGCAGATCGCCACGGGCGCCGACAAGGTGATCTTCACCCGCGCCGCCAACAACCCGCGGGCGGCCAACCCGCGCGATCTGGCCGAGGTCTACGAGGAACGCGCCGGGCGCGTCGCCCAGGTGACCGAGACGCTGGCCGACGCCGTCCGGATCGCCACCAGCGCCGTCAGCCGAGAAGACCTCATCTGCGTCACCGGGTCGTTCTACCTCGTCGGCGAGATGAAGATGCTGATGGCCAACTGAGTTCCGCCGGACCTTCGGCGCGAAACGGAAACGACAAGCCCCCGGTCAAACAGGCCGGGGGTTTTTCATGCCGCGATTCGGCGCCGCGGATCGTTCAGGCGCCGTTGTGGCGGGCTTCCTCGGCGCAGATGGCGTCGTAGACTTCCTGGGCGCTGCCGGCGGCGGAGAGTTTCTTGCGGAACTCGGCCAGGCTCATCAGCCGGCTGATCCGCGCCAGCGCCTGGATGTGCGGGCCGGTCTTGTCCAGCGGGCTCAGCAGCAGCAGGACCAGCGAGACGGGCTTTCCGTCGACGCTCTCGAAGTCCACCGGTGTCGGCGCGATTCCGACGGCCATCACCAGCTCGCCCACGGCGTCGGTCTTTCCGTGCGGAATGGCCAGGCCGTTTCCGATTCCGGTGGTGCGCGTCTTCTCGCGTTCGAGGACGGCCTGGAGCGCCGCGTCGCGGTCGCGCAGGTCGTCGCCCGCCGCCAGCACGTCGATCAGTTCGCGAATGACCCCTTCCTTGGTCGTTTCCTTCAGCGGCGCCCGGATCCGTCCGGGGGAAAGAAGGTCCTTCAACTCTGCCAACTCTTCGCCTCGCCTTCGCGCAGATTGCCAAACGTTCGCGCGGCCGTTTCCGCGTCCGCCCGCGACACGCGCCGAATGTAATCCTGCCCGCGCCCCGCCGCAACTGGTTTTTCGGCGAAGAGTGCAGAGTGGCCAGTGGAGAGAGGTGAGTGCAAAATGGAGAGACCCTCACCCCTGACCCCTCTCCCTTGAGGGAGAGGGTAGGGTGAGGGGGAATGGGCAACAGGCAATCCCGCTGCGCCGGAAACCGATTGACCGATTGACGGATTGACCGCTTCACCCGATAACTAATGGACACCAACGCCCAGGCCGCGGCGAACCCGCGGGAAATGGAAAGATCATGTCCTCAGGCTTGCGAAGGATTTTGCCGGTCGTCCTGTTGCTGCCGCTCATTTTCGCGGCGGTCTGCAGCGGGCAGGAGAGTTTTTCGTTCGATTTCCTGGCCGACACGCACACGTCGCCGGCCGGGGCGCCCGTCGAGGGGTTCTCCGCCACCTGCGAGCACCTCCTGCAGGCCGGGCCCGGCGACTTCCTGATCCTCGGCGGCGACTACGACAATTTCGGACGCACCCGGGAAGTCATCGAGCGGGTTCTCGTCAAACCGCTGGCGGAGAAGGGCCGCAAGTATCCCTTCTACGTGACGGTCGGCAATCACGACGTCGTCGGCGCCAGCAACGACAAGAAGGATGACGACGGCACCGGCTTGCAGACCCAGGCGATCATCGCCCACAGCAGGCAGCTTCCGGGCATCGTCCGCCGGGGCCCCGCGAGCCGGTCCAAGCTGGCGGGCTACGGCCGGGACGGCGCCCAATACACCACGTACTCCTTTGACCACGGCAACGCGCACTTCATCATCCTGGACCTGTTTTCCGAGAACAGCTACCCGAACCGCGGCAACGCCGTGATGAGCCGGGCCCTGCTGGACTGGGTGAAGGACGACTTGGCCAGGACCGACAAGAAACACATCTTCGTCGTGGGGCACAGGCCGTGCCTGTCCTACACGGAGCGGCGCGGCGGGCGCAAGTCGGAGGTTCCCCCCGGCCACCTGATCGAGCAGGGCGAGCGCGAGGCGTTCTGGAACCTGCTGAAGGGCGACTCGCGGGTGGTGGCGTATCTCAGCGGGCACACGCACCGGTTCGGCATGAAGCAGGACGGAACGCTCTGGCAGATCGGCGCCGCCCGGGCCCGGGACAACTGGAAGACCCACCTGTCCTTCACGATCGACGGCGACCGCGTCTCCTGCCGTGCGTTCCGGGAAGAGAACGGGCGCTACGTCGAATACGACCAGACCCTCAGGCCGCTCTTGACGCAAACCCAACCGAGCGAGACCACCGCGCCCCGGCCGTGAGGGAGCCAGGCCAAAGGCCAAAGGGCGAAGGCCAGTGGGAAAAGCGGAAAGCGGAAAGCGGCCAGGGGTGAGGGTGTGGTTGGTTTTTGGGACCCGCCGTTTTGACAAGCCCCCGCTGTCAAGCGGGGGTTCCTGCCGTTGTTCCCGAATCCGCCAAGGCCGAAGGATGGTCGCTATGCGTGAAGCAATCCCGCCGTTCCACGACCGTTGGCCCTCGGTTCGTAGTGACGCCGTCAGGCGGTTCTTGTCTCGACCGAAGGGTATACGATGAACGCACAGCTTGCGGAAACCTTTGCCAGTAGTCCGGCAGGAATTGATAAAGACGAGGAATTCGAATTGTACCACACCCTCAAACTGTACGAAACACAGCCTCGATGGCTTCGCTATTAAAACCATCTGTACACAGGGTCGCGCGTTGCCAGTCAATGAATCTGTAACGGTCTTGAAACTTCCGAAGACTCTCGTCATCTGGGCAATAATCGACGATTACCAAGGGGGATTTTTGTAGTCCGGAAACCTCCTTCTCCCACCCGTCACCTTCCTGGTAGTTTTTGGCGAGGGTGTAGACCGCTTGGCGAGCATAGTCGTCCTGTGGGGGGAGTGAATAGCCGATGATCGCCATGCCGAAGTTCATGCTGCCTCCTTGACCAAGGCCGTACCAGAAGTCCCTCAGCTTCTCTGCGTAGACGATCTTCATGGTTGATGGGGCCAGCAACCACGGTGTGGCGTGGAACATCAACTTTTTCCGGTAAAGGGATTTGATTTCTTGCACACAGTACATATGGTCCAAGGGATCTCCGGGCGCCCTTAGCCCCTTAAGCAGTTGGTTTACGCCCAAAGTGTCCGCATGACTGAATACAGGATCCTCTGGTCTGTATGAGTCCCCATGTCGTTTCCGGACATTCTCTTCAAGTTCGGAGAATTCCCGTCGGTCAAACCAATCGATTGACCCGTGGAGTTTCAGCACGACCACTTCTTCGTGAGACGTATCAACTACTGCGACACAATTATCTTGCACAAACTTATAGTGATCCGGGAATAGCCGGCACGGCTTGTCTACGGCATAGAGAGCTCGTTCCAAAAGCACGTCATAATTAAACGTCAGGACATAATCGCTCGGTTGTAACCGCCGTGCGAATTCGAGATAAAGGTCGGGAATGTCTTGGGGAGACGGAGTCAATTCGGCCAGAATCTCTCCGATGAGAGTCTTGACGACGACGGTAGATTCATTGCCGTCTACGCTCCATGTGTCCTTACCGCGGAGCCCCAAGAAGTGCTCTATATCAAGTACTCTCATGAAATCTTCAAAATCCACATCTTCTTCCGAGAGTTCCTTACCATCGCATTGACGCCGGTAGTTTATGTACCACTCCAAATCTGTGCGAAACTTCCCGGCTCGCCCATCAAGGGATTGGGCCCGCTTGCGTATCTGGGCCCAGAGTTCCGAGGCCAAAGGGAACCCCGCAGCCTTGGAGAATCCAGCACCGAGAATGAAAACGCGGTAACGTTTTGTATCCATAACCGTGAAATTGTACCTGTTTTCCGAAAGCGAATCTATTGCAGGATGGGGCTATGGGCTCACATTACCGCTTTAGGTTCGTTTCGCCTGGTGCCACGCACAACTCCGTTGTGCGTGTTCGTTCCAACGCCGCCGGGTTTCCCCCACTCTCCACTCTCCACTATGCACTCTCCACTTTCCGCCGCTCGTTGTGGCGAGCGGGGACGCATCCTGCGATAATCGCGGCGATGAGGGCGATGGGAATGATACTGCTGGCGGCTGTGACGGCGTGGGCGGGCGGATGCTCGCGGCGGGAGGCCAGGCCGTCGCTTCAGCAGGCGGCGTACGACGGGGACGAGGCGGCGGTGCGGAAGCTCCTCGACGCCGGCGCGGACGTCGGCGCGCCTGACACCATGCGGGTCACGGCGCTGCACTGTGCGGCCATGCAGGGGCATGCGGGCGTGGTGCGGCTGCTGCTGTCGCGCGGGGCGCCGGTGGACGCCCGCGACTTCCAGGGGGCCACGCCGCTGTACGTCGCGTGCGCGTTCGATCAGCGCGCCGGCGCGGAGTTGCTGCTGGCGGCAGGGGCGGACGTCAACGCCGCGACGGACGCGCAGACGACGAACCGGCCGCTCCAGGTGGCGGCCGCCCGTGGGTACGCGGGCGTCGTCGAGCTGCTGCTGTCGCGCGGGGCATCGGTGGGGGCGGTCGACGGCGAGGGATTCACCGCGCTGCATCACGCGGCGTTCCACGGCCGGCGGGAAGCGGCGCTGGCGCTGCTGGCGGCGGGGGCGGACCCGGCGGCGCGGTCGAGCGGCGGCGCGACGCCGGCCGACGAGGCCCGGCGCGGCGGGCACGAGCCGCTGGCCGAGACGCTCGCGCCAAAGGCGCATACAAACGGCGCGGCGTCCGAAGGTCCGGACACCGCGCCGCGCACGAATCACACTCCGCCGGCGACGCGCTCCAGGTAAGAGCCTATCCGAATAACTCCAAGGGCCGCGACGGGCCGGATTTTGCCGCAGGCCAAGGCGCGAGGGCGA
>DNAS01000021.1:0-5468 GCA_003485185.1 Phycisphaerales bacterium
TGCTGGCGGTCTGGCTGGCCGGCGGAATCGGCGGGGGCGACGCCAAGCTCGCCGGCGCGGTCGGCGCGCTGGCCGGATGGCGGTTCGCCCTCTCGACGCTGCTGTTCGGGTTGCTGGCGGCGATGGTGATGGCCGTGATCGTCATGCTCCGCCGGCGGATTTTGCGGCGCACGCTCGCGCGAGTCGGGCGATTCGTCTACCTGGCGTTCACGCCGGGCAAACCCGCCGACCCGACCAGCGCGGACAGTCCGAAGATTCCCTTCGGGCTGGCGCTGTGCCTGGGGGCGTGCGTGGCCCTGGTCGAGGTGTTCTGGCGCGGGGGCGGCGCGCCGAAATGGTTCCTGGGAATCTGACGCGATGACGGCAGGACAGGCACAACCCGTCCGACGGCGCGGCGCGACGGCGCTGCGAACCGCGGCGCTGCTCCCGGCCGCCGCGCTGGCGGTGCTGGCGGTCTGGGCCGCCGCGACGCCCGCCCGCCCGGGCGGCGCGGGGTCATGGGTGGCCAAGGCCGTCGCGTCGCCGGTGTTCCTGGCGTGCGGGGCGGTGCTGGCGGTTTCCGCCGCCGCCCTGGTGGCGCTGGCAGGCGCGATGTGGCGCGCGGGCGCCACCGAGCGCCGCCGACGGCGGGCCCAGCACGGAACCATCCTGCTCGAGTTCGCCCTCGTCCTTCCGATCGCCCTGACGCTGGTGCTGGTGATGGCGCAGTCGTCGCTGCTGATGGTGGGCAACCTCTGCGTGAATTACGCCGCCTACTGCGCCGCGCGGAGCGCGATCGTGCAGGTGCCCGACAATCTCGCCCCGGCCGAGGGGCCCAACGTCATCGGCGCGGACCCGTACAGTTCGCCCAAGCTGCTGCGGATCCAGTCGGCGGCGGTCTGGGCGGTGCTGCCCGTCTCGTGCGGCAGCGCGGAGTATCCCGAGGGCGACGCGGCCCGGCTGAACCAGGGCGTCAGCGACCTGCTGGCCGGGTACGGCGCGGACGCGCCGGGCTGGGTGGGCCCGTACCTGGCCCGCAAGCTCCGGTACGCGCAGGACCACACGACGGTTGAACTGGACCCGCCGGTCGGCGGGGCGGAGTACGCCTCAGCCGAGGACATCGTGGCGCGGGTGTCGCACACGTTTTATCTGTCGATCCCGTACGCCAACTGGGTGTTCCAGAAGTTCGCCGGGGCCGACGGGGTGGACCTGGCGTTCGGGCAGGGCGAGCGCGGAATGGTGATTCGCGCGGACTGCACGCTGACGAACCAGGGCGTGCAGGATTACGTGGACGTGGAACAGTTTCCGCCGCAATAAACCGGCGGCCCCGGCGGCTTCGTCGCCGGACCGCCCAGACAGGGATGCGGGTGAATGACTAGCGCAAACGCGGGAAGTTCGGGCGGCATCGGCCTCCAGCCGGGCAGCCGCATCGGGAAATATGAAGTCCGCGAACGCCTCGGCGTCGGCGGGCAGGCGATCGTCTACAAGTGCTACGACGCCCTGTTGGACCGCCACGTGGCGATCAAGCAGATTTCCAACGCGCTGGCGGCCGACCCGCGCTTTCTGGAACGCTTCCGGCGCGAGGCGCAGATCCTCGCCAAGCTCGGCGCGGAGATCATCACGATCCACGAACTGATCGAGGAGGAGCGAGGGCTGTTCATCGTCATGGAGTTCGTCGAGGGGCACACGCTGGAGACCACGCTGAACGACACGAAGGGCCCCGTGGAGACCAAGGCGGCGCTCCAGGTGCTCTTCCGCCTGGCGGCGACGCTCCACGAGGTGCATCGCGCGGGCATCATCCACCGCGACCTCAAACCGACGAACATCATCATCACGCCGGGCCTGCGCCCGCGGATCACGGACTTCGGGGTGGCCGCCAGCCTGTCCGGGCAGACGTCGATGGTCCTGGGCACGACGAAATACATGGCCCCGGAACTGTTCGAGGGCCCCGACGTCGACGCGCGGGCGGACATGTATTCGCTCGGGTTCATCGCCTATGAGATGCTCGTGGGCCGGCCGAAGTTCAACGAGATCTTCGCCGACATCATTCGCGACCGGCACAGCGAGGCCCTGCGCTGGATGAAGTGGCACGGAAACCGCTCGGTCCAGGCGCCGCCGGTGTGCGAGGTGAACCCGTCCGTGCCGAAGAACCTCTCCGAACTGGTCATGAAGATGATCGCCAAGGACCCCGCCGAGCGCTACGCGAACATGGAAGAGCTTGGGCGGGCGATCAAGGCGACCTTCTCCCCGCGGGCGCGGGCCGGCGCCGGCGGGGTGGAAAAGGCGCTGGCGACGAAGGGGCGCCTGGTGGCGCGGGCGGCGGTCAAGAGCGGCGCCCTGGCCGCCGAGGGCCCCATCGGCGCGGGCGACGAGGCCGACGAACTCGAACTCGCCGGACCTCCAGCCACCGCGCCGCTGCCGAAACGCTCCCTGTCCCTGCGGACGAAACTCATCCTGGCCGGCGTCGCGGTCGTGAGCCTGGCGGTCATCGGGATCATTCTCGGCGTCCAGGCCAGCCAGTCCGAGCAGCGCCGTGCCCAGGCAGCGCAGACCGCCTACGACGACGCCATGAGTGAATACCTCGCCGCGCGGTCCAGCTACGAGACGGTGCGGTTCCAGACCGCCGCCAAAGGCTTCCAGGATGCCGTAACGAAATACGCCGGCACCGCCTGGGGCGCCCGCGCCGGAGTGATGACGCAGTTCGCCAAGGGCTACCTCGCGGCGGTGGACAGCGACTGGGCGCAGGCTGCCGCCCAGGAAGAGGCGATCCAGACCGCCATCAACGGCGTCGAGGTCGCCGCCGCAGTCGAGCCCGCCTGGATCGACCGCCAGCGACAGGAGCTGGAGAGCTTCAAGACCTACTGGCGGCACACGCGGATCTTCGTCGAGGAGATGGGCAAGGCCCGCGAGGCATTCACCGGCGGTCGGCTCGACGAGGCGATGCGCACCCTCCAGGAGCGCCTGCGCGACCTGAAATTCACCGACGCCCAGTACCGCCAGTACCAGCAGTTCCGCAAGGAAATCGCCGAGGCGCAGTTCCTCGGCGAGTTCCAGGCCGAACTGGACCGCGGCGACGGCTTGGCGGGCAAGGGCGAATTCGCCCAGGCGACCGTCGCCTACCAGCGGGCGGAAACGCTGCTGAACTCGCCGGCGGCCGAGGCGCTCGACAAGCCCCGCCGCGACGCGCTGCGCCAGGGGCTCGCCGACCGGATGAAGAAGGTCGGCGTCAGCAGCGAATACCGCGATGCGATGGACCGTCGCGAGGCCGCCCGGCAGGCGGGCAACCTGTCCGAGGAGCTCAACTGGCTGATCAAGGCCGACGAGATCATGCCCTCGCCGGGCAACAAGAAGGCGATCGCCGAGTTGAAGTCGAACATCGCCCTGGCGAAGGGCCTGGCCGCCCTGGACGCCAAGAACTACACCGAGGCGAAGGCCCGCCTGCTGGAGGCGCTGGAACACAACGCCGCGAGCACGGCCGCACGCGACGCCCTGAACCGTCTGGAGTCGGAGCAGAAGTGGGAAACGCTGGTCAAGGCGGGCGACGCCGCCCTCGGCGCCGGTCAGCACCAGGCCGCGCTCGAGAAGTACCAGGCCGCCGCGGCGATCCGCGCCGATGCGCACGTCACGCAGAACATCGCCGAGTGCAAGTACCAGTTGACGTTCGCCCAGGCGCAGCAGGAGCAGGCGGCGGGCAAGTTCGCCGAGGCCAAGGCGAGCTACGAGGCCTGCCTCCAGCTCAAACCCGCCTCGCGCGCCCAGATCGACGCGATCCTCGCCAAGATGGACCAGGACCAACGGTATTCAGCCTTCCTGGCCGAGGGCGACGCGCTGCGGAAGAAGAAGGACTTTGCCGGCGCGCTGAAGGCCTACCGCGAGGCGGGAAAGATTTACGACAACCAGGAGATCAAGGACCGCAAGGACCTGTCGCGATACGAGGAGTATCTGACGCTCGGAAAGCAGGAGATGGAGCAGGGCGATTTCCGGACGGCCCTGGGGCACCTGAAGGTCGCCCAGGGGTATCGCGACACCGACGAGATCAAGCAGCTCATTCGCGAGGCGGAGCAGAAGGCCCGCGACTGACGCCGGCGGGCCCGACGGCCCGCAACGGGTGAACCATGACGCCCAGCGGACGGAACATTCGGACGACGGCGCGACGCCCCGGGGGGCAGGTTCTCGTCATGACCCTGCTGGCGCTGACGCTGCTGGTGGGGCTGGTGTTCTACGTCTACAACGTCGGGACGGTGGTCAACCGCCGCCTGGCCGCGCAGAACGCCGCCGACGCGACGGTCGTCAGCGGCGCCGCGTGGATGGCGCGGAGCATGAACGTCATCGCCCTCAACAACGTCGCCCAGGCGCGCCTGCTGGCGCTGGTGGCCGTGCTCGACTCGCTGCCGCAGGCGTCGCAGATGGCCCACGAGGAGGTCTCCGCCTGGATCCGCTGCCTGGACGACCAACTCGCCCGCGGGGCCGCGCTGGACTGGCAGTGGGGCGCGCGGGACCTGATCCTCGATGGGCTCAATTCCGTGCGGGGCCGGCTGGTCAACGAGCGCGACATCCTGGCGGTGCTCGACCAGCAGCTCAATGGCGGCGGGTTCGACATGGCCGCCGTGACGCACTGGTCGCTGGGCGGCGGCGGGCCCGACGGCGCGCTGTGGCGGGCGGCTGCGGCCCTCAGCGACTTCTCCGACGCCGCCGCCCTGTCCGCCGGCGTGCTGGCGCAGGCCAACGCCGTCCGGTTCGGAAAGAGCAACCCCGTCGAGACCGCCTTCCTCGCGCCGGTGCTGCCCGAGATGCCGGCTGTGCGGGGCAGCTTCGCGAATTTCCAGCCGGTGCTCGAAGGGCGAGAGCAGGTCGTCAGCGACGGCGCGTCCGCCACCGCTACCGGCGGGGCGGGCGGGGCGATTCCCGACGGCGTCTGGCCTCACCGCCTGGGCCCGTGGGCGCGCCTGTTCCGCTGGCGAGACGATCTCCGCGAACCGGTCGCCTGGGAGTGGGTCCCGCCGGAGTCCGGGCCTCGCGTGCGCGGCGGGCGGGGCAGCGTCAACATCGGAGGGCGGCGGACCGGAAGCTCCGCCGTGCAGTCCGGCGCCCAGGGCGGGCAATGGCGCGTCTCCCAGTGGCAGGTCATCGGATACACCACCTACGGGCCGTACGCCTGGGCCCTCCGCCGCATCACCGACCACTGCGTCGGCGACAGTGACAATCCCGGCGAGCTGCGAGACGCGCTGTTCCACCGCTACGTGCAGCAGATTTCCCGCATCAAGCTGGACTACATGTTCGGCCCGCACGAGTTGAAGCAGATTCACCACCCGGAATGGATCGTCGATTACGCCGCGGCCCGCCGCCAGGCGTCGGCTGACGCCTCCAAAATCAAGCGCACCATGTTCTACCTCGTAGAGATCGCCTCGTCGATTCCGCCGGGGCCCGGCTGGCTGGCGCCCGGAACCTACCGCACCAACGGCGACGAGCCGCTGGCCATCTGGACCCGC
>DNAS01000021.1:5590-5882 GCA_003485185.1 Phycisphaerales bacterium
GGCCCCGCTGCCCATCTGGCCCCGCCGATGGACCGACCCCGAGCGATGGGGCGTGCCCACCATCGGCGAGCACGTCTGGAAGGACCAATACACCTACCAGACCGAATACGACGAGGAAATCGGTCTCTTCCCCGAGCACGAGGACCCCAACGACCCCGACAGCCCGCTGAAGTTCCACACCGTTTACATGGTGGCGTATTACGTCTGGGGCGGAATTGACGTCGGGCCCGACGAGGACGTGCGCAACCCCTGCAACTGGTCCGACGGCGCGACGCTGCCGCATCCGCTGCTG
>DNAS01000070.1:0-9603 GCA_003485185.1 Phycisphaerales bacterium
ACGAGGGCCGGCTCTACGCCTGATGCACGTTAAGGCGTGGCGGACTTCTTCTGCTCCTTCGCCCAGGTGTCCTTGAGCGTGACGGTGCGATTGAAGACCGGCCTGCCGGCGGCGCTGTCCGGATCGACGCAGAAGTACCCTAGGCGCTCGAACTGGAACCGCTCGCCCCCCTTCGCGCCGGCCAGCGAGGGCTCGACCTTCGCGTCGGCGACGACCTCCAGCGAGGCGGGATTGAGGTTCGCCGTGTAGTCCTGCCCCTCGGGCGCGTCGTTGGGGTCCGCCTTGTTGAACAGGTGGTCGTACAGGCGCACCTCGGCGTTCAGCGCGTGGGCGGCGGAAACCCAGTGCAGCGTGGCCTTGACCTTGCGCCCGTCGGGCGCGTCGCCGCCGCGCGTGGCAGGGTCATACGTGCAGTGCAGCGCCGTGACGTTGCCGCCTGCGTCCTTCTCCACTCCGGTGCACGTGACGAAATACGCGTAGCGCAGACGCACCTCGCGCCCCGGCGCCAGGCGGAAGAACTTCTTCGGCGGGTCTTCCATGAAGTCGTCGCGCTCGATGTACAGCTCCCTGCCGAACGGAACCTTGCGAGTGCCCGCGGCGGGATCTTCCGGGTTGTTGACGGCGTCCATCGTCTCGACGCGGTCCGCGTCGTAATTGTCGATAATCACCTTCAGCGGGCGCAGCACGCTCATCACGCGCGGCGCCCGGCGGTTCAGGTCCTCGCGCACGCAGTGGGCCAGCAGGGCGTAATCCACCGTGCTGTTGAACTTGTTGACGCCGATCCGCCGGCAGAAGTTCCGGATGGCCTCGGGCGTGAACCCGCGCCGCCGCAGCCCGCTGAGCGTCGGCATGCGCGGGTCGTCCCACCCGCCGACGTGCCCGTTTTCCACGAGCTGGAGCAGCTTGCGCTTGCTCATCAGCGTGCAGGTCAGCTCCAGGCGGGCGAACTCGATCTGCTGCGGGTGGTGGATGGGGCGGTCGCGGCCTTCGTTGATCGCGTCGAGGAACCAGTCGTACAGCGGGCGGTGGTTCTCGAACTCCAGCGTGCAGATGGAGTGCGTCACGCCCTCGATGCTGTCCTCCAGCCCGTGCGCCCAGTCGTACATCGGATACACGCACCACGCGTCGCCCTGACGGTGGTGGTGCGCGTGCAGGATGCGGTACATCACCGGGTCGCGCAGGTTGAGGTTCGGGCTGGCCATGTCGATCTTCGCCCGCAGGACGCGCGAGCCGTCGGGGAACTCCCCGGCCCGCATGCGGCGGAACAGGTCAAGGTTCTCCTCGACCCCGCGCCCGCGATAGGGGCTCTCCCGGCCCGGCTGGGTGAGCGTCCCGCGCGACAGGCGGATTTCCTCGGCCGACTGATCATCCACGTACGCCTTGCTCTTGCGGATGAGTTCCTCGGCGTATTCGTACATCTGCTCGAAATAGTCGCTGGCGTAATACAGGTGCTCGCCCCAGTCCCAGCCCAGCCAGCGGACGTCCTCGACGATCGAGCGGACGTATTCGTCCTCTTCCTTGGTGGGATTGGTGTCGTCGAAACGCAGATGGCAGCGCCCGCCGAACTCCTGGGCGATCCCGAAGTCGATGTGGATCGCCTTGGCGTGCCCGATGTGGAGGTATCCGTTGGGCTCCGGGGGGAAGCGCGTCACGACGCGCCCGCCCCATTTGCCCGTCCTGCCGTCCTCGGCCACGATCTCGCGGACGAAATCGCTGGGGCGGGGTTCGTCGCCCGGCGAATTGGCGGCGCTGCCTGGTTCGGTTTGCGGCATGGTCTTCGATTCCTTGCTTCTGAGCGCCGGCTGTAGCGGCGGCGGAAACGGGGGATTTTACCTTGCCTCGCGGCGATACGCAACCGCCCCGACCGCTGACGATGTCGCGACGGGCTTGCAGCCGGCCGGGCGGCGGCGTACAGTGACAGTTTCAGCCGCCCGGCGGGCGGCACGCAAGACGAAGGACCGAAATGAGCCCGATCAAGACACGTTTTGCGCCGTCCCCCACGGGGCATCTGCACGTCGGCGGCGCGCGGACCGCGCTGTTCAACTTCCTGCTGGCCCGGCGGACCGGAGGGAAATTCCTCCTGCGCATCGAGGACACCGACCGCGAGCGGCACGTCGAGGACGCCGTGCCCAAGATCATCGACGATCTGCGCTGGCTGGGCCTGGAGTGGGACGAGGGCATCGCCGTCGGCGGGCCCGCCGGCCCGTACCGCCAGTCGGAGCGGCTCAACATCTACAAGGGCTATGTCCGCGCGCTTCTGGACGCCGGCAAGGCCTACTACGCCTTCGAGACGTCCGAGGAACTCGACGCCCTGCGCAAGCAGGCCGAGGCCGAGAAACGCAGCTTCCGCTACCCGCGCCCCGAGCGCCTGCCGGGCGCCGGAGACGCCGAGCGGGCGGCGGCGCAGGGACGCCCCCTCGTCGTCCGCCTGCTCAACCCCGGGCGCGACGTGACCATCCGCGACGACGCCTTCGGCGAGGTCACCGTCCCAGCCACCGAGCAGGACGATTTCATCCTCGCCAAGGCCGACGGGTTCCCCACGTATCACCTGGCCAACGTCGTCGACGACGCCCTGATGGGCATCACCTACATCATGCGCGGGCAGGAGTTCCTGGGGCAGACCTGGCGGCACGTACTGATCCGCGAGGCGCTGGGTTTCCCCGAGCCGGGCTACTGCCACCTGCCGCTCATCATGGACATGCAGGGGCGCAAGCTCTCCAAGCGCGACGGCGACGTGGACGTGCACTCCTTCCGCCGCCACGGATACCTGCCCGAGGCGCTGGTGAACTTCATCGCGCTGCTGGGCTGGCGGCCGACGGGCGACCGCGAGAAGCTCACGCTCGACGAACTCATCGCGGAGTTCGGCGTGGATCGCCTGGGCAAGAGCAACGCGAAATTCGACCGCGACAAACTGTTGGCGTTCAACACCGACGCCGCTGCCGCCGCGAGCGAGGACCGCCTGCTGGCGGGATTCCGCGATTACCTCTCGCTCAACGACACGCCCGTCCCGTCCGGCGACGAGGCGATGCTGCGCCTGCTGCTGCGGATCAACGCGGGATTCCGCACCTTCGCCGACATCGTGACCAAGTGCGGCGTGCTGTTCGCCGCGGACGATGCGTTCGAGTACGACGCCAAGGCCGTCGAGAAGGTGCTGCGCAAGGGGGACGGCGCTGGATTCGCCGTGCTGGCGGACTTGCGGCCCCGGCTGGCGGAGGTCGATTGGACGCCTCAGGCCATCCAGACGCTGCTGGACGGCTACTGCCAGTCGAGCGGGCTGGGCATGGGCAAGGTGGCCCAGCCGATCCGCGTCGCCGTCACGGGCTCGACCATCAGCCCGCCGATCTATGACACGCTGACCATCCTCGGGCGCGAAAAGACCCTCGCCCGGATCGACAGATGTATAGGGCGGTTCAAATAAGTCTCTTCGGGATCACGCATGAACGAAAAGAAAGAGCTTTGAGTTGGAGGGGACGCCTTAATGAAAAAGAAACGTTGGGGAAAAAAGATTGTTGTGGGCATTATTGTGGCAGCATTACCAATAGTTGGTGCATCGACCTTCTTCTGGATACGCACAGGTGAAATACCGTCTATACGGATGGGCGAGCGGCGGTTGCAGGTAATTCGGTCTCACTTTTCTGAGAAGAACAATGTCGTGATCCGAGATTCTTTCCTTCGGCCTGGGACATCCTCATCCTGCTGGATTGCTTTCTTTAAAGACCCTGTCCTCGAAGACCTTTTTTCACTCAAAGTGTTAGAGCATCCTGAATATCATTTTAGGGTGCTTGCTTCCAGGCGAATTGTTAACAAGGTCATACTCTTTGAAGATACAGATTTGGGAGTGATAACACCGCTGGCAGCTTTGGCGTGGCCTGAGACCAAACTCCTAGAAATAGAATTTCCCGCGGAATACATCAGATTGTTGGACGTTATGACGGTTGACTTGGACTCGGATGGTAGTTCTGAACTAGTGATCCTCTGGTCCGACTATTGTGGTGGTAGTGGAGCGTCGATCTATCCGCTAGTCGTCGATTGTCAACAGGACGGCCAGTTTTCATATGATACGTTTCCTGCTGTTTCGCTCGCTAAGGAAGAACCACCAGCCGATCATCCAATGGAGAACTCCGTTGAGTCTCGCAATTTCAAAATTAACGGCAGTTCGCAAGTACTTCCAGTTGGGTGTTTTCATACGGATGTGTTTTATACATTCGAAGATTTTGACAAGGATGGACTTGTGGAGTTGATCATGGCTTTCCCACATAACGATTGGGACTATCATTATGGTCCACAAACATGGACGGTAATTACATGTGAATATCGCGCGGGACGATTTGTCCCCGATCCAGGAATGGCTCCTTTTAAGATTTTAAAAAACAAGGGTTGGGGATTACCGCAGGTGCATGGGTATTCAACTGTTCCGGCATACGGACAGTTATTTTTTCTCTGGTCTCCTTCCTGGTTGAATGTTTCAACCAGAGAGGCAGCCTTTGCTAGAGGGCGAAGCCGATCAATAGTATTGCAAGAAATCGAAAAGCATTTGCGTGACAAATAATAGATGTGGAGACGCAGCCATGAGTCTTCTGGTGACGGGAAGCATCGGGATCGACACGGTGGAATCGCCCGCGGGCAAGGCGGTGGACGCCCTGGGCGGATCGTGCGTGTATTTCGCGTACGCGGCGAGTTTCTTCACGCCGGTCCGTTTGGTGGGCGTGGTGGGCGAGGACTGCCCGCGCGGGTTTCTCGATCCGCTGGCTCGGACGGGGCGGATCGACCTGTCCGGCGTGGAGGTTCGCAAGGGCAGCAAGACCTTCCGCTGGCACGGGCGGTACCACGACGACGTCAACGTGCGAGACACCGTCGCCGTCGAACTGAACGTGCTGGCCGAGCGCGGGCCCGCGATC
The DNA here is from genome assembly GCA_003485185.1 of Phycisphaerales bacterium. Taxonomy (GTDB): domain Bacteria; phylum Planctomycetota; class Phycisphaerae; order SM23-33; family SM23-33; genus UBA12270. The sequence continues at coordinate 4,899 of DNAS01000070.1, forward strand.
CCCGAGGCCTTCCGCGACAGCACGCACGTGTTCCTGGCCAACACGCACCCGGCGCTCCAGGGGGAACTGATCGGGCAGCTTTCGTCGCCGGCGCTGATCGTGGCCGACACGATGGACCTGTGGATCGAGACCCAGCGCGACGCGCTGCTGGGGCTGCTGGAGCGGATCGACGGGTTGGTGCTGAACGATTCGGAGGCTAAGCTGCTGACCGGCAAGTCCAACGTCGTGGCGGCCGGGCTGGAGATCGCCCGGAAGGTCCGGCGGTTCGTGGTCGTCAAGAAGGGCGAGCACGGCAGCCTGCTGTTCGCCGAGTCTCGCGTCTGCGCCCTTCCGAGCTACCCGACGGTGAACGTGGTGGACCCGACGGGCGCGGGCGATAGTTTCGCCGGGGCGATGATGGGCTACTTGGCTGCGACGGGGCGATGCGACCTGACCGCCCTGCGCGAGGCGCTGGCGTATGGAACGGTGACGGCGAGCATCGGTCTGGAGGGCTTCTCGCTGGGGCGGTTCTTGGCTGTCGGACGGGAGGACATCGAGCGCCGCTTGGCGGAGTTTCGCGAGCTGGTTCGCTTCTGACCGCGCGGGGGAAAGGAGCCCGGCCATGTCGATGCGGACGTTCCTGGCGATAGACCTTTCCGAGGGTATTCGGGCTGCGCTGGCTGAGACCGTCGCAGAACTGCGGACACAAATCGCCGGCGAGGCGAAGATCGCCTGGGTCGAGCCGCAAAATCTCCACGTGACGCTCAAATTCCTCGGCGAGGTGGAAGACCGCGTGCTGAACGACGTGCTGGCGGAGGTGTCGCGCGTCTGTGCCGACGTCGCGCCGTTCGAGTTTTCCGTGCGGGGCGTGGCGTGCGTTCCGCCGTCGGGCAACCGGCTGCGGATGCTCTGGGCCGACGTAGCCGACCCGACCGGACGGATGGAGGAACTGCACACGCGCCTCGACGACGCCCTGTCGGCGATGGGATTCTCCCGGGAGAACCGCGGCTTTCAGGCGCACATCACGCTGGGGCGAGTGAAGTTCGCCCGCGATGTTGCCGCGGTCCGCGCCGTTGCGGGACCACTCGTTGACGAGGATTTCGGCGACGGCCAGGCCGAACAGGTGACCGCCTATACCAGCCAGCTCACGCCCGACGGGCCCATTTACGCGCCCCTGGCGCACGCGTGCCTGGGCGGATGATGAGAACTATGCCGGACCTTGAATCGGACACGAAATCGCATTGCCGCTCGCGCCTGGCGCTGCTCGCCCTGGCCGCGCTGCCCATGCTGATGCTCTATCCGCTCTGGCGGAATCCCGTCTCTGCCGGCGAGGACGACGTGATCTATTACTACCCGTTGCGCAAGATGGTCGGCGAGCAGCTTCGCGCCGGGCGCTGGCCGCTGGAAAATCCGCGCGAAGCGGGCGGCGTGCCGCTGATGGCCGACCCGCAGGCAGCGGTGCTCTACCCGCCGACCTGGCTGTTCGCCGCGACGGACGCGAAGCTCGCCTACCCGCTCAACGTCTTCCTGGCGTTCGCGGTGGCGGGCACGGGGATGTTCGCCTACCTGCGCGCCGTCGGCCTGAGCGGCGCCGGCGCGATGTTCGGGGCCTTGGCCTTCATGTTCTGCGGATTCCTGGTGGGCCATCGCGTGCACCTGTCGCTGGTTCACACGGCCGCATATCTGCCGTGGGGGCTGTGGTGCGTGGAGCGGCTGCGCGTCCGCGCGGGGCTTGCCTTCGCGGCGATGACGCCGGTGGTGCTGCTGGCGCTGTTGGCGGGACACTGGCCGACCTTCATCCACGTGAGCCTGGCGTGGGGCGTATACCTGCTGCTGCGCGCCCGGCCGCTGGGGCGGGCGATCCTGCTGGCGGCGGGAGCGGCGGCCCTGGCGGCGCTGATCGCCATGCCGCAGATTCTCGCCACGCGCGACCTGCTCGCCCAGGCCACGCGACATCGCATCGGGTACGCGGAGTTCGGAGAGAACAGTTTCTTCCCCGCCGCGGGCGTGCTGGCGGGGTTTCCGTTCCTCTTCGGCTCGCGGACTCAGAATCTCTTCTCGCAGCGATGGTGGGGGCCCTGGCACCTCTGCGAGATGCTGGGCTACGTGGGGCTGGTGACGCTCGCACTGGCCGGGGCGGTTGTCTGGCGGCTGTACCGTCGCAGGTCCGGGGCGCCAGGTTCGCGGGACGAGACGGCCTCGCTGGTGCGGGTCTGGACGTGGATGGGCGCCGGCGCGGGCGTGTGGATGCTCGGGTACTACCTGCCGACGTACAAGCTGGTGCACCTGCTGCCAGTGCTGGGCGTGGTGCGATGCCCCGCGCGGATGGTGCTGGTGGCCGACGCGGCGCTGGCGGTGCTGGCGGCCGTCGGGATGGACCGGCTCGTCCGTGCCGGAACCGCCGACGAGCGGGCCGCGCGCCTCGCCCGCGCCGTCCGCTCCGCCGTGACGGTCGCGCTGCCGGCCGCCATGCTCGCCGCGCTGGCTTTGATCGCCGTTCTGGCGCTGGCGGGCGAGCGCCTGGGGTCGTTCTGGGCATTTTTCTCCGGCACGCCCGCCGACGCGCTGGCGGCGCTCTGTCCTCCGGGCCCGGCCGTCTGGGTGCCGGCGGGATTATGCGTCGCGACGATCGCCCTCGTGCGCCACTGGCTGGCCGCGCCGTCGTGCCGCGCCGGCTGGTTGATCGTCCTGCTGCTGGCCGACCTGTTCTTCCTGACGCGATTCGTCGATGTCCCGCTGGACCGCGCCCGCCCGGTCGATCCCGATGTTTCGCCGGCCGGCGCCTGGCTGAAACGCCACGACGGCGACACCGCGCGATACCGCATCTGGAGCCTCGCCGACGTCTACCGGACGCGCCAGGCGGAACTGCTCGTTCCCAAGACCGCCCAGGCGCTCGGCTTCCGCACGATCAACGGCTACGGGCCGTTCCAGTCGCCCGTCCACGCGCACCTGCTGGGCTTCCGCATTTACGGCAACAACCGCGACTGGCGACGGCTGGTGGAGGAAAACCGCCTCCTGAGCCTCTGCGACGTGAAGTATCTCATCGCAGCCGAGCCGGAACACCGCGAGGTCATCGAGAATGTTTGCATTGCCAAGGCACCGCCGGCTGGGGAAGGCGAAAACCTGCTCGTCGGGGCGTGGCGACTTTCCCGCGCCGCGATGGACACGGCCGCCGGTTCGTCGGGGGGTTCCTGGCTGCGATTGGAGACGCCGTTCCTGTGGAGCTGGTCGCAAGCGGACCAACCGGTTGCGATTGAGCCGGATCGCGTGTATCGCATTTCTATGGACGCCCGGGGCCCGGAGGACGGAGCGGCCAATTTCCTCCGCGCCGACGTGGTGTTCCGTTTTCCCGACGGGCGATGCGAAGCGCCGGAGGACTTTGCGCTGATCGCGTACCCCGAGCAGATCGGCGCCGACTGGCGGCATTTCGAGTGGATATTTTTCGCCGATGCGAGGCGCTGGCCGGCGGGTGGCAACGCCGAGACGGTCTTCCGCGTTTTCACGATGAGCGAGCGGCTGATCGAGGTGCAAAACGTCGAGCTTCGTGCCAGCCATTGGCCCGCGCCGCGCGATACCTCCGGCCTCCTGGCGCCCGGCGAGCACGTTTACCTGGACCAGACGCCGCTGGGCTTGCCGTCGCTGCGGGCGGGCGAGCCCCGCGTGCACATCTACCGCAACCGTCTCTGGCGGCCGGACTCACGGCCCGTCATCGCCGACGAGCAGACCATCGAACAACTCAAATGGCAGCCCGCCACGCCGGCCGAACGAATGCCCGATTTCTCCCTCCGCGCGCGGACCAATCCGCCCTTGGACCTGCTGCGGTTTTCCCTCCCCGGCGCATGCCTTTACCTGCTGGTTGTGGGGCTGGTCCTTCTGCCTCGTCTTCGACGAAACCGTTCCGGCGAACACTGAACGTCCCCTCGTCGTATGGACAAGAAAGCGACAAACAAGGGCTTGTTAGTCGAAGGATGCGGAGGTGGTGCATGAAGACATTACGCGTGTGGTGGCCGGTGGTGCTGGTGGTGGGAATGGTTGCGGTGGCGATGGCGTTCGGCCCGACGCTGGCCGGGCGATTTGCCTACGCTGTCCAGCAGGGACAGAACCAGGCGGAGCGCGAGAACCTCGCCGAGTTGAGCCGGCGCGACGAGCTGTCGCCGCTGTTCCGTGCTGTGGTGCGGGCGGTCAGCCCGGCCGTCGTGGAAATCCGCGTGGAGAAGAAGGTGACCGTCCGCGACCCGCTGGGCGACGACGAGTTCCTCCGCCGATTCTTCGGCGGCGACCTTCCGCTGCCGCTGCGCCCTCCCGAGGGGTCCCGGCGCAAGGGCCGTCCGCGCGAGTTCTTCCAGCGCGGACTGGGCAGCGGCGTGGTCGTGGACGCGAAAAACGGCTACGTGCTGACCAACCACCACGTCGTCGGCGAGGTCGACGAGGTGACCGTCGTGCTTAGCGACGGCAGGAAGCTTCCGGCCGAGTGGGTTCGCACCGACGCCCAGACCGACCTGGCGATCGTGAAGGTCAAGCCCGATAAACTCGTCGCCGCCCCCCTGGGCGACAGCGGGAAGATGGAAGTGGGTGACTGGGTGCTGGCGTTCGGCTCGCCGCGCGGGCTCCAGCACACCGTGACGGCAGGGATCATCTCCGCCAAGGGGCGCTCCATTCATGGCGGGAGCATGTACGAGAGCCTCATCCAGACCGACGCGGCGATCAACCCCGGCAACTCGGGCGG
>DNAS01000070.1:9719-10194 GCA_003485185.1 Phycisphaerales bacterium
ACCGACGCGGCGATCAACCGCGGAAACTCCGGCGGTCCGCTGGTCAACCTTCGCGGCGAGGTGATCGGCATCAATAACTCCATCGCCACCGACAGCGGGGGCAACGAGGGCATCGGCTTCGCCGTGCCGTCGAACATGGCCCGCGACGTCATGAAGCAGCTCATCGACAACGGAAAGGTCGTGCGCGGATACCTGGGCGTGCGAATCCAGGACGTGGACGAGAAACTCGCGCACAGCTTCAAGCTCCCGACCACGGCCGGGGCACTGGTCGCGCAGGTCGCCAAGGGCGGTCCTGCCGAAAAGGCCGGCATGGGGGACGGCGACTTCATCGTCAGGATCAACGGCGAGGCGGTCAAGAACGTCAACGCCCTGCGCAACGCGGTGGCGGCGCTGACGCCCGGAAAGACTTACCCCTTCGAAATCTGGCGCGACGGGGAAAAGAAGACGATCGACGTAAAGATCGAGGAACAACCTG
>DNAS01000070.1:10327-11736 GCA_003485185.1 Phycisphaerales bacterium
GCGGGGGATTTTTCCCGCCCGACGACGCAGAAGCATCAGCAGGCTGCCGCGGAGAAGTTCGGGTTCGAAGTCGGAGAGCTGACGGCGGAGTTGGCCAAACAGCACGGCTACGACCAATCGGTCAAGGGCGTGGTGATCCTGAGCGTGGATGCCGGTTCCGACGCGGCGGACAACGGGCTGGCGCCTGGCATGGTGATTGTCAGCGTCAATGGAAAAGAAGCCGCAACGGTCGCGGAGTTCATGGCGGAAATCGGCGGGAAATCCTCGTCCGATGGCGTTCGCTTGCGGGTTCTGGACCCGTCCGGCGCGAAACGATTCGTGTTCGTGACGCCGGCAAAGGGATGACACGGCGGGCGTGGGAGTGGTAGAATGACGACCGGTGGCGCGGTGCACTCCGCGTTGCCGGCCGTTTTCATCTCTCCGCCCGGAAGCCGCCGCCGTCCCGGGCGGCTGATCGCGTGTCGCACCTTGTAAAGGGGTTTGCACATGATGCCTGTTCTGCATGTCGGTGAAGAGGACAAGATTCGGTCCGTCTCGCGGGAAATGAGCAAGTGGGTGGACCAGGTTCTCGGGCCGAGCTATCAGAAATTCTGCCCGGCCGACGCGTGGACGCCCTCGATCAACTTTTGTGAAAGCCCGACGCACTATACTCTCGTCGTGGAACTCGCCGGGATCAGCGCCTCCGAGATCGACCTGCGGGTGGAACAAGGCGCGCTGATTCTGGTGGGACACCGCCCCGCGCCGGCGACGACCGAGGCGTCACACACGGCGAAACTGCACCTGATGGAGATCGACCACGGGCGGTTCTGCCGGCGACTGGCGCTTCCGCAGGACGCCGACGTGGACGGCATCACCGCGCACTACCGAAACGGCTATCTCTGGGTCCGCATCCCCAAGAGGATCTGATCCGTCATGGCGAAAAACAAGCCGACCAAACCGCTCATCACCGAGGACCACGAGCCGGAAGTGGAGATCCGACAGGACGCCGGAAAGGGCAAGTCGCCCCCTGAGAGTGAGCGCGTGAAGATCCCGCCGGTCCTGGCCGTCCTGCCCGTGCGAAACCTCGTGATTTTCCCCGGCACGATCGTCCCGCTGGCCATCGGACGCGAAAAATCCCGCCGGCTCATCAGCGAGGTACTGCCCGGCGAGAAGATCATCGCCGTCGTCTGCCAGAAGGACGCCGAGACCGAGGATCCCGTCCCCGACGACCTCTACGCCTGCGGCACCGCCGTCATGGTGCTCAAGGTTCTGCGAACCGAGGACGGAAATCAGAGCCTCATCGTCCACGGGCTGGCCAGGCTGAAAATCGACGAGTGGACTGCCCGCGAGCCGTACCTTGAGGCACGGGCCACGCCCCTGACCGACGTTATCGAGGAGACCACCGAAACCAAGGCCCTGATGGTGAACGT
>DNAS01000070.1:11803-13403 GCA_003485185.1 Phycisphaerales bacterium
GGGGGGGGAGCCGTACCTTGAGGCACGGGCCACGCCCCTGACCGACGTTATCGAGGAGACCACCGAAACCAAGGCCCTGATGGTGAACGTACGCACCAGCGCCCAACGTCTCGTGCAGTTGGCGCCGAACGTGCCCGACGAAGCCGCCGTCGTCCTGAGCAACATCGACCACCCCGGACCGCTGAGCGATTTCCTCGCGAGCAACCTCCAGATGGAAGTGCCCAAGAAGCAGGACCTCCTGGAGGACGCCAACGTCGTCAGCCGGCTGCGAAAGATCAGCGCGGAACTCGGCCGGCAGCTCGAAGTCATGGAACTGTCGCACAAGATTCAGACCCAGGTCCGCGCCAACATCGACAAGTCGCAGCGGGAATACTTCCTCCAGGAGCAGCTCAAGGCCATCCAGAAGGAACTGGGGCAGGTCGACGAGAAGACGGCGGAGATCGAGGACCTCCGAAAGAAGATCGACGCGGCAGGGATGCCCGACGCGGTGAAAAACGAAACCCTCCGCGAGCTCAAGCGGCTGGAGAAGATCCCCTCCATTTCTCCGGAATACAACGTATTGCGGACCTACATGGACGTGATGGTGGAACTGCCGTGGAGCCGGTCCACCAAGGACCGCCTGGACGTCGGACGGGCGCGAAAGGTACTCGACCGCGACCACTACGACCTGGACAAGGTCAAGCGGCGGATCCTGGAATACCTGGCCGTGCGCAAGCTCGCGCCCGAGTCGCGCGGACCGATCCTGTGCTTCGTGGGCCCGCCCGGCGTCGGAAAGACCTCGCTGGGGCAGTCCATCGCGCGGGCCCTGGGACGCAAATTCATCCGGATGTCCCTCGGCGGCATGCGCGACGAGGCGGAGCTCCGCGGCCATCGGCGAACCTACATCGGCGCCATGCCGGGGCGGATCGTGCAGGAAATCCGCAAGGTCGGCACCAACAATCCCGTCTTCATGCTCGATGAACTGGACAAGGTCGGCGCCGACTTCCGCGGCGACCCGACGTCGGCCCTGCTGGAGATTCTCGATCCGGCCCAGAACTTCAACTTCCAGGACCATTACCTCAATGTGCCATTCGACCTGTCGAAGGTGCTGTTCATCGGCACGGCCAACTACATGGCGCCGGTGCCGCCGGCGCTGCGGGACCGCATGGAGGTCATCGAGCTTCCGGGCTACACCCAGCGGGAAAAGCTGCACATTGCCGCGAAATACCTCGTGCCTCGCCAGTTGAAGGAAAACGGCCTGAACGCCTTGCAGGTGAAATGGGCGTCCGAGGCCATCACGCATGTCATCGAGAGCTACACGCGGGAATCGGGGGTGCGCGAGCTGGAGCGGCAGATCGGGACGGTCTGCCGGGGCGTCGCGGCGATGATTGCCGAGGGGAAGGTCCGTTCCCGCGCCGTCACGAAGAAACTGATTGCCGAGTTCCTGGGCCCGCGCAAGTACGAGCGCGAAATCGCGCAGCGGACCAGCGTGCCGGGCGTCGCGACGGGCCTGGCGTATACCCCCACGGGCGGCGAAATCATTTTCGTCGAGGCGGCGGCGTATCCGGGCAAGGGGCAACTGACGCTGACGGGGCAGATCGGCGACGTGATGAAGGAATCG
>DNAS01000070.1:13523-14243 GCA_003485185.1 Phycisphaerales bacterium
CGGCGACGTGATGAAGGAATCGGCGCATGCGGCGTTCAGCCTGATCAAGAGCCGGGCTCCGCGCCTGGGCATCAGCGCCGAGGAAATCGCCCGCAAGGACATCCACGTGCACGTGCCGGCCGGCGCCGTGCCGAAGGACGGACCTTCGGCAGGCGTGTCGATGTTCACCGCGCTGACGAGTCTTCTGACCGACCGCGCCGTCCGTCCCGACGTCGCGATGACCGGCGAGGTGACGCTCCGCGGACTGGTGCTCCCGGTGGGGGGCATCAAGGAGAAGGTGCTCGCCGCGCGCCGGGCGGGCATCGGCACGGTGATCCTCCCGGAACGGAACCGCAACGACTTGGTCGATGTGCCGACCGACGCGCGCAAGGATCTTCGTTTCGTGTTCGCCCGATCGGTGGATGACGTGCTGAAAGCGGCGATCCGAAGCGACGGGCAGGACCCGGGCGCAAAGGGCGCCAAGAAGGGCTCTTCCGCGAAACGCCGATGATTTTTCTTGCAACCCCGGATTTTTGCTAGAATATAGAAAGCGGAACGGTATACCAATTCCTGAATCCCGGCAATGGAGCCGACGGATTCATGCAAATCAGAGACAGGAGCCAGTACATGTCAGACAACGGACTGCTGAACGGCAAGGCGAAACGACTCAACCTGGGCGGCGGTGGCGGAGGCGGCGGAAAAGGCATGGAATATCTCCTTGCCGGAACGCTGGCGGTCATC
>DNAS01000070.1:14404-15795 GCA_003485185.1 Phycisphaerales bacterium
GGGTCATCATCGTCGGCTCCCTGGGGTTCACGATCTGGAAATTCTTCGGCGGAAAGACCGGGTCCAACACCCCGACCGAAATGCACTTCCAGTGCCTCAAGTGCAAAGCGGAATTCGAGTTGAAGCCCGAGGAAATCCCGCAGCCTTCCGAGCAGGCGATGTACGGCCCGGAGTCCATGTTCATCGACTGCCCCAAGTGCGGCGCGAAGCAGTCCTGCCTGCCGATGGTCCAGTGCCCCAATCCCGATTGCAAGAAGTGGTACCTGCCGGAAGCGACCAAGTTTTATGCGATGAATCCCGCGGCAGCTCCCACGGAAGAGTTGAAGGACGTCTGCCCGTTCTGCAACACCGACCGGATCCAGTGGTACCGGGAGCATCGTCCCCGCAGGTAGCGATCGGACGGCGCGCCGACGGGCGCGTCGATCAAAAATCGGAATGAAGAGCTTGGGCGGCTTTGCTTGGTACGGCGCGTCCCCCCCCGCGCGCCCCAGGCGGGCCGCCCACTTCCTTTTTGTCCTTCACTCCGCAATCCGGCAGGGGGCTTGTGAAGCGCGGGGACGGCGGGTAAAGTTTCCCCCGCGGGGAACCATCCGCGACTCTCCGCGTCCAATTCCCTGAACACACGCACCTTCGCACAAGGAGAGACCCATGAACTCCGTCCGTCGCCACGCCAAACCGCTGGTCTTCTGCCTGTCCGCCATGGTCCTGCTGACTGCCGCGGGGGTGCTGGGTTCGGCCGACAACGAGGACCTGCTCAAGCAGGCTCAGGCGCAGTATGAGCGCCACAACTACAAGACCGTCGTGACGTTGGCCGACAAGGTCCTTGCCGCCAGCCCCCCGGAATCGCTCCTCCGCGCCGCCCAACGCCTGCGGGCGCTGGGGCTCAGTCGGCAGCGCACCGCCACCGGCTACGAATACGTCGAGAAGATCATGTCCGAGCATGCGCCTTTCAAGGAGGACGCCGAACTCTGGATGGCGATGGGGGCCGACCAGGAAAACCACTGGCCTCGAAAAAAGGCGTTCGACGCCTATAAAAAAGCCGGCGAACTCTTCGAAAAGGGCGAAAAACACGACGCAGCCGCCGAGGCGTTCCACAAGGCCGTCGAAATGCTCCGGAACGATTACGGTATCCTCCCCCAGCCGGCCGCCCAGCAGAAGGAAGGCAAGCCCTGGACCTGGCCGGAGCAGCGTCTCCAGAGCCTCCAGGAAATCATCCGACTCTGCGAGCACGTTGCCACGCTCAAGGTGTCCGACGAGACCAAGGCCCGCGCCCTGCATGTCGCTGCCCAGCAGGCCTGCTCGCAGGGCGAGTGGGATCTGGCCGAGAGGGGCATCGCGCTGTATCGACGGATCGTCAAGGAGTTCCCCAAGACGCCCCAGGCGCCCAACGC
>DNAS01000070.1:15941-22080 GCA_003485185.1 Phycisphaerales bacterium
GAGATCAAGGCGCCGCGCGCGGCGCTGTGGGTGACCAAGAGCTTCCTGCCGGGCGAAAAGGCCGAGGTCTATTGGCAGATCCGCAACATCCGCAAACTGAGCCTGACCGCAACGGCGGTGGACCTGCCTGCCGCCGTCGAAAAGGTTCAGACGATCTCCGACCTCGTCAACATCCTGTCGGCGCAGGAAGGGCCGGTCAAAGCCGAGTGGATCTTCGACACCCCCGATGACGGCAAGCACCAGTTCCACCAGTGCGCGCCGCAAGGGGAAGAGGAAAAACAGACGACCGTTCCGATCGAGGTTCCGCTCAAGGAGTGCGGGGCGTACCTCATCAAGGCCGTCGGCGCGAATCCCGACGGGCAGTCCGACACGGCCTATTGCCTGGTGGTCATCTCGAAAATCGCGGCCGTCGCCAAGCTCGACGCCAACCAGGTGGTCGTGTTCGCCAACGACGTGCTCGACGGCACGCCGTGCGCCGGGGCGTCCGTTGCCGCCGTGCGCTATTGGGGCCACGAAGGGAATCGCCCGCGCTGCGACCACGCTTCCGGAAAGATCGACGATGCGGGCTTGGCCGAGTTGAAGATGCCGCGCCGCGACTCCTGCCAGTGGCTCGCTGCCGTCCGCGCCGGCGACGACCAGGCCCTCTGCGCCCAGGCCCATTATTCCTGGTGGTGGTGGGGCTACCGCGAGCAGTACAAGGCGTACGGCTTCACCGACCGGCCGGTGTATCGGCCGAAGGACGTGGTGCACTTCAAGCAGATCGTCCGCGCCTGCAAGGAGGGCGATTACGCCAACCTGCCCGGGCAGAAGGTCCGCGTGCAGATACAAAATCCCAAGGGCGAGACGATCTACTCCCGCGACCACGTCACCGACGAGTTCGGCGCCATCGAGGGCGAACTGCCCACCAAGGCCGACTGGCCCCTGGGCGTCTATTCCATCCAGGTCCACATTGGCGGGATGCAGATCGGCCAGTGGTACGTTCCGGGCAACCGCTTCCGCCTGGAGGAGTACCGCAAGCCCGAGTTCAAGGTGACGGTCGAGCCAGGCCGGCCCGATTACCGCGTGGGCGACGAGATGAAGATCAAGATCGGCGCGCGGTACTACTATGGCCAGCCCGTCGGCGGCGCGGAGGTGCGGTTCACCATCCGCAAGCAGAGCTACACGCACCGATACGAATGGCCTCGCCCGTTCGCGTGGTACTACGAGGAAGTCTACTACGGCCGGCAGTACGGGCGCTGGCGTCCGTGGTGGCGTCCGCAGTTCGACGAGCTGGTCGCGCAGGGCACGGCCAAGACCGATTCCGCCGGCGAGGCGTTCGTGACGGTCAAGGCCGACGCGATCAAGGGCCACGAGGAACTGGACCTGAAGTTCGTGGTCGAGGCCGAAGTGACCGACGCCTCCCGCCGGGTGATCCGCGGTGCCGGCGACGTGAAGGTCACGCATACGCCGTTCTACATCTATCCCAAGCCTGCGCAGTGGGTATACGGCCCGGGCGACAGCGTGGAGATCAACGTCAAGACGGAGAACCCGTCCGGCCAGCCGGTCGCGGGTGAGTTCACCGTCGAGGCCTGGCGGATCGAGCGAATCCGCAAGGTAGTCAAGAAGGACGGCCGGGAGATCGTCGAGTTCGAGGAGAAGCTCGCCCAGAAGCTCCACGCCGGTCCGCTGAAGATCGGCGCGACGGGGCGCGGGGCGTTCCGCTTCACGCCGGACGTGACGGGCAACGTGAAGATTGTCGTCCGCGAGACCCTGCCGGCCAACCGCGATGCGGCCCGCCAAGGTGTCGAGGGCTCGTGCGAGCTCTGGATCGCCTCGAAGACCGGCGCCGAGGCACATTACGCCTACAACGACCTCCAGGTCGTCCCCGCCGCCGACCAATACGAGGTCGGCCAGACGATGAAACTGCTGGTCAACACGCGATTCGAGAACAGCCGCGTCCTGCTGACCGGCGAGGCGGACGGCCTGCTGTTCGTCCGCGTCGTGCACGTCAAGGCCAAGTCCGCGCTGGTGGAGATTCCGGTGGAGGCGAAGCTGTCGCCGAACTTCCGCCTGACGGCAACGCTGCTGCGCGACGGCAGGCTGCTGATGGACGCCAAGGAGATGATCGTCCCGCCGACGCACCGGTTCCTCAAGGTCGTCGCCACGCTCGACAAGGGCGACCTGGGCGGGGGCGAGGACAACAAGTACCAGCCGCGGGAGAAGACCCGCATCCGCCTGAAAGTTTCCGACCTGCGGACGGGCGAGCCCGTGCGCGGGCAGGTGGCGTTGATGCTCGTGGACTCCAGCGTGTATTACATCCAGCCGGAATTCCGCGAGGAAATCGAAAAGGCGTTCTACGGCGCCACGCGGCACGTGATGGTCTCGACGGCGGACAGCTTCGCCGGTCCGGCGTCGATAGCGGAACGGCGCGAATACCTCCGCCGGGGCCGTGCTGGCGGACTCCTGATGGCCGAGGCGCAAGCCGCCGATGGCATGGGCCGCGCCATGCCGATGGCCGCCTTGACGCCGAGGGAATCCATGAAGGGAGCGGTCGCCGACAAGGCGGAAGAACTCGAAGGTGCGCCGCAACTCGCCGAGACGATCATCCGCGAGAATTTCCGCGACACGGTCCTCTGGGCCGGCGCGGTGACGACCGACGCGGACGGCACGGCCTTGGTTCCCGTGGAAATGCCCGACCAGCTCACCACGTTCGCCCTGCACGCGATCGCGCTGGACAAGGACACCCGCGTCGGCCAGACGCAGTCCGACGTCATCACCACCAAGCGGATCATCGTTCGCCTCCAGGGCGGACGGTTCTTCACCGAGGGCGACCACGCCTACGTGACGGTCATCGCCCACAACTATTATGACGACGCGCAGAAGCTCCAGGTGGACCTGGCGGCCGACGCCGGCCTGAAGCTGCGTCAAGTCAAGCTCGCCGGCAAGTGGCAGCCTTACGCCTCGGGGCAGGCGTTGGACGTGACCGTTCCGCCGGGCGGCGAGGTGCGCCTGGACTTCCAGACGACGGCGGAGCGCCCCGGCGAGGTCAAGCTCCTCGCCCGTGCCCGCGGGGTGAAGGAATCCGACGCCATCCAGCTTACCAAGCCCATCGTGCCGTGGGGCGCAGTCAAGCTGCTGGCCTCGGGTGGGGCGTTGCGCGGCGCGGGCGGCGCCGAGCAGGGCGCCGAGTGGACGTTCGAGATCCCACGGGAAATCGCCGCCGGCAGCCAGGAGCTTATCGTCACGCTGAACCCGACGGTGGCCGCGGCGGCCATGGAAAGCCTGCCGTACCTGGCGGCGTATCCGTACGGCTGCGTGGAGCAGACGATGAGCCGCTTCCTGCCGACCGTGCTGATGCGCAAGACGCTCCAGGACGCCGGAGTGGACCTGGACACGATCCGCAAACGGATCGAGCAGCAGGCGGCGCAGGATCCCAAGCTGGCGGCCAGGTACAAGCAGCGTCTGGAATACTGGAACCGCAACCCGGTCTACTCGAAGGCCGAAGTGGACGCGATGATCGCGGCAGGGCTCAAACGCCTCGCCGACATGCAGCACGGCGACGGCGGCTGGGGCTGGTGGAAGCAGGACGGCAGCGATCCGTACATGACCGCGTACGTCGTCAGCGGGCTGGTGATCGCCCGCGACTGCGACGCGGACGTTCCTGCCGGCATGATCGAGCGCGGAGCGAAGTTCCTCGCCGCCCGCGCCGCCACGCCCAAGGTGGACGACCGCCGGGACTGGTGGTACCGCCACATCGACAATGACAACACGCGGGCCTACGTGCTGTACGCATTGGGTCGGGCCGACGCGAAGCAACTCAAGCAGGCCAAGATCGCGGCGGAACTGAAACGCCTCTTCGACGCGCGCGACGAACTGTCCGATTGCGGCCGGGCCATGCTGGCCATGGCGCTGTGGGCGGCCGGCAGGGGCGCCGAGGCGACTGTCGTCGTGGAGAACCTGGAGAACACGGCCGTCCTCGACGAGAAACTCGGCACCGCCCACTGGGGCAAGATCGACGGCTGGTGGTACTGGTACCACGGGGCGACGGAGACGACCTCCTGGGTTCTCCAGGCGATGCTGGACGTTCGCCCGGACGACAAGCACGTTCCGATGGCCGTCAACTGGCTGGTCGCCAACCGGCGCGAGGGTTACTGGCACAACACCAAGACGACGGCGATGGCGGTCTATGCCCTGGCCCGATACGCCAAGGTGGCCGGCGAGCTGGATTGCGACCAGACGTTCGAGGTCACGTTCGGCGGCGTGACGCGGACGGTCCACGTGACGCGGGAGAACGTCTTCACGGCAGAGGATCGCGTGGTGATTCCGGCGGGGCAACTGCCGCCCGGAAAGCACGCGGTCAAGGTCGTCCGCAAGGGAAAGGGCAATCTGTACTGGGGCGCGTATGCGAAGTTCTTCACCAAGGAAGACCCCATCCGCGGCGGCGGAAACCGCATGGCCATCGCCCGGAACTACTGGCGGCTGGTGCCGGAGAAGTTCGAAAACACCCGCCAGGTCTGGAAGGACGGGCAATGGGTGGAGGAGAAGTTCCCCGACCTTCGTTACCAGCGCGAGAAACTGCCCGACGGGGCGGAAGTCGCCAGCGGCGATCTCGTCGAGGCCGAGCTGACCATCCAGGTGGATGAGAACGTCGAATACATGCTGTTCGAGGACCCGAAGCCTTCCGGCTGCGAGCCGTACGACCTGGTTAGCGGCGGAAGCTACGCCGGCGGGACCTACGCGAACATGGAACTGCGGGACACGAAGGTGGTGTTCTTCGCGAGCTGGCTGGGAAAGGGCGAGCACCGGATCGCCTACAAGCTTGTCTGCGAGCAGCCCGGAACGTTCCGGATCATCCCGACCTCGGGCGAGGCGATGTATTCGCCGTTCATCCAGGCGATCAGCGACAGCGGCAAGCTGACCATCACGGAGAAGCCCTGACGCTCGCGACGGCGGGCAAAATGCCGAAAACCGTGGCGTCTGGCCGGCAACGGGGTACAATCCGGCCATGCGCGACGAGATCGAGGTCAAGTTCCAGGTCGAATCGCACCGGGCGGTGCGGCGGGCGCTGCAGCAGGCCGGCGCGACATTTCTCAGCATGGTGCTGCACACCGACCGGTATCTGGACCGCCCGGACGGCAGCTTGTGCAAGGCCCAGTGCGGCCTGCGTCTGCGGACCGCGCGGGTTTTGCGCAAGGGCAGCCAGCCGCAGGATCTGCGCCCGCAACTGACCTACAAGGGTCCGCTCAAGCCCCACGCGAAGATGAAAATCCGCCCGGAAGTGCAGTTCCACCTCGACGATCCGGATTCCCTCCTCGCCATCCTCGATGCTGTCGGGCTGAAGGTAAGCGCCGTCATCGAGAAACGCCGCTCGACGCACCGTCTCGGCCGGAGCTTGGTGGAACTGGACGAGATTCCCCTGCTTGGGTGTTTCGTGGAGGTCGAATCGCCCACGCGGCGCGAAGCGGAGTCGCTCTGCCGGCGATTGGGCCTGACTGGACCGACGATCCGCGAGTCCTACCTGCATCTTGCGATGTCCGAGGCGGCGCGTCGAGGCCGGCGGACCGATCGCATCGTCTTCTCGCGGGGCCGATAGGGTTCCATTCCGCCGGAAATCGGCCCTGCCGCTTGCATTGGGTGGTGCCAGTCCCTATAAATTCAGGTTTCTCGGAGAACTTGGCTTGCGCGTACAGCGTAGTACCGAACGACGGGCATAGGGTGTCCCACTTCCAAGTTCCGAGCGGGTCTCCGCCGGGACGGACACGTTGCGCGGGCATTTCACGGAGCAGAGCATGGCGCATGACATATTGAAGGGCTCGGTCCAGCAGGAAACCAGCCGCGCGGGCATTTTCATCCTCGGCATCCTCATGGGCGGGGTACTGGTGATCGTCTCCTACCTGGCCGACTGGTTCTTCGTGGACCCGTTCTACAGTTCCTCGCTGGCGCTGGTGGGCACGGTCCTGCTGGGCGTACCGATCATCTGGCACGCCGCTCGCGAGCTGGGCCACGGGCACATGCACATGGACGAGCTGGTGGCGCTGGCGGTGATCGCGTCGGTGGCGGCCAGGGACTACAAGGCCGCCGGCGCGGTGGCGTTCTTCCTGCTGCTGGCGAACCTGATCGAGACGCGCACCGCCCTGGGCGCGCGAGCGAGCATCGAGAG
>DNAS01000070.1:22181-22404 GCA_003485185.1 Phycisphaerales bacterium
GGCGCGCGAGCGAGCATCGAGAGCCTGATCCACCTCTCGCCGAAAAAGGCGCACCGCCTGCTGGGCGGCGGGCAGGAAGAGCTGGTCGATCCTCGCGAGCTGCGTCCCGGCGACGTCGTGCGGGTTCGCCCGGGCGACAACATCCCCGCTGACGGCGAGATCGTCGCCGGCCAGTCGTCCGTCAACCAGGCGAATGTCACCGGCGAGTCGCTCCCCGTTGACG
>DNAS01000070.1:22545-33341 GCA_003485185.1 Phycisphaerales bacterium
GCGAGTCGCTCCCCGTTGACAAGACCGTCGGCGACGAGGTCTTCAGCGGCACGAGCAACGAGGCCGGCGCCATCGACGTCCGCGTGACGCGGGCCGGCGAAGACACCACCCTCGGGAAAGTCCAGAAGCTCATCCTCCAGGCCGAGAAAAGCCGCATCCCCATCATGCGCCTCATCGACCGCTACGCGGGCTACTACACGCCGACGATCCTGATGATCGCCGGGACCGTTCTGTTCTTCACCCGCGACATGAACCGGGCCGTCACCATGCTGGTGGTCTCGTGCCCGTGCGCGCTGATCCTGGCGGTGCCGACGGCGATGGTGGCGGCACTGTCCTGCGCCGCCCGATTGGGCATCCTCATCAAGGACGTCTCCAACATCGAGCTGGCGAAGAACATCACCGGATTCGTGTTCGACAAAACCGGAACACTGACCACCGGCGAATTGAGTGTGACCCGCCTGATGCCCGCGCCGGGAGTGGACGGCGCGGAACTGCTGGCGACGGCGGCGTCGGCGGAGCATCTCTCCAAGCACCCGGTGGCCCGCGCGGTGGTGGCGGTAGCCGAGAAGGCCCGCGTCCCGCTGGGCCAGCCGAGTGATTTCCAGGAAATCTCCGGGCGTGGCGTGCGGGCGCACGTGGACGGGCAGACCGTCTGCGTGGGGCGGCGCACCTGGCTGGCCGAGGAAGGGATCGACTTTTCGCCGATGAGCGACGAGAAATTCGCCGAACCCGAGGGGCTTAGCACGCTCTACGTGACGCGCGGGCAGACATTGCTCGGTTGGATCGGCCTGGAAGACCGCACCCGCGACGAGGCCCGCAAGGCGATGGAAGAACTGCGGGAACTGGGCATCCGCGAACTGGTGATGGTGACTGGCGACCGCTGGTCGGTAGCACGCCGCGTCGCCCGCGAGATGGGTTGCACCGAGGTGCAGGCCGAGGTGCTCCCCGCCGACAAACTGGACCTGGTGGCCGCCCTGAAGCAGGAAGGGCACACGCTGGCCGTCGTGGGCGACGGCGTGAACGACGCGCCGGCCCTGGCGGCGGGCGATCTGTCCATCGCCATGGGCGCCGCCGGAAGCGACGTGGCTATCAACTCCGCCACCGTCGCCCTGATGAACAACGACCTCCGCCGCCTGCCGTTCCTCGTTCGCCTCAGCCGGCGAACCACCAGTGTCATCCACCAGAATCTGCTGTTCGGCGTGGGATTCATCGTGGCGTTCATGATCCTGGCGGGCATGAACATCATCACCCCCGTGATCGGCGCGGTGCTGCACATGCTGGCGGCCACCTTTGTGATCTTCAACAGCGCCCGGCTGGTTCGGTTTGGCGAGGAACTGCACCGGGAAGAGCCCGCCGCCAAGGCGCCTCCGCGCGTGCGGGCTGAGGCGGTGCCGGCCTGAGCGAAATCAGGCGGAGAACGGCACGGTGGAATGACGGGACAAACTTGTCCAGTCCGGACGTGGAATCAACGACGACGCAGATGAGCGAACCCAGGACAATCCGGCGGAAGGGATCGATCCTCGCGGCGGCAACCGCCCTCGCGAAGTCGGCTCGGTCACGCCGCGCGGAAATGCTGCCGCGTCTTGGGCAGCAACAGGACGGTCAGCACGCCTGCGGCAACGACCAGCCGGATCAGCATGGCCGCCGAGGTATATCCGCGCTGCTCCAAGGCTTGCCGGATCGACGGAACGAGCACGGCGACCAGCCCCGCGACCACCGCGGCACCGACCAGCATGAGCACCGTCCACCAGCTCCAACGTGCCCCGCGTGCGAAAAATCCCCACAGCAGCCAGAGCAGCCCCGCCGGCACGAGCAGGACGCCGGTCCACGGTGGAACGAGCGAATGGAAGGCGGCGTCGTAGTGCCCGTAGATCCAGCCGAGGGGGCCTTCCAGTGCTGCCAGGGCCGTCAGGACCGCCGCCAGCCGGCCGATCCATGCCAGCAGGCCCACCGCGCCGGGGGTGGACGACGAAGCGCTGTCGGCCTGGAGCTGACGCGTCTGGAACATAGCCATTCCGGCCGCGAGAATCGCCCCGACGAAGCAGAGGCAGTATCCCGCCGACGTGGCGACGTACAGCAGGGGGAAACTCCGCCCGCGGGTCATTGCCTCCATCGGGCGGAAGAACCGCAGGTCGGGAATCATCCACGTCAGCGGGCGCAGCACCACCAGGCGGTCCAGCCATTCGCTGGCAATGAACCGGTACGCCATGCCGAACAGGAACACGCCCGCACAGATCAGCAGCGTGACGACCTGTCCGAACCGCGTGCTGACGGCCACCGCCACTGCCACGAAGATCAGCACCGCCATGAAACCCAGCAGCATTCCCAGCAGGAGCAACAGGGAGATGACCGGATCAGGCATCACCTTGTCCACTTGCTGCACGCCGCTCCATCCGGCGACCTGCTCCAGGGCGGCGTCGAGCGATCTGCCCGGCGGGACGGACAGCACCAGCCCGGGCGCGCCTTCACGCGGCGGCTGGAGGACGTATCCGGACAAATCCGCCGACTTGCGGAAGGACTCGACGGGATAATTCCGCACCAGTTGGACCTGCACCGTGTTGGGCGTGGGCTCAGGCGGCTGGTCGTATCCCGGCGGGACCTGCACCCAGCCTTTTCCGACGAACAGCACCACGGTGAACGCGGCGGACAGAGTAGCCGTCAGGCACCAGGTGAAACCCGACGTGAACGCCCAGCCGAAGAACAGGTTTCCGCCCACGGCGATCATCAGCGCCGCCGCCAGTGCCGCGATGCCCAGGACGATCACGGGCCAGTCGTACGGATCGGCCGCGGCGGGCATGACTTTGTGGCGAATGGTCAGCAGAAAGACGATCGCGCAAAGGGCGAACTCCAACGCCACCGCGCCGGCGACCCCCAGGAACTTGCCCAGCACGAAGGTCGAGCGGGGCACGGGCTTGGAGATGACCGTCAGCGCGGTCTTTTCCTCGATTTCCCGGCTGAGGACGCTCGAGGCGCTGAACGCCGCGACGAACAGTCCGGAGATCATCAGCGTCGCCAATCCGAGGTTTTCGAGCATCTTCTGGTCGGTTTCATGGTAGTCGGTGCTGACCGTCCATCCGGAAAGCGGCAGCGAGATGACGAGCACCGCGAAGGTCAGCAGCAGGATCACCAGGAAGACCGGCTGGCGAAGGGTCTGGATGAACGTGTTTTGACAGATGGTCCAGAGCTTGATCATGTTCGGCTCGTTGTTCCGGTTGACTCGGGCAAGCACGAGTCGGGCAAGGTTGATACGAACGTGGCCGCGGAAAGTTTGCCCCGGCCGGGCGGAATTGTAGGGCGCAACCGCGCGCCGTCGCAAGGGTTTGGCCCGGAACGGACCTGCCCGGCGGCTCTCGGGGCCTCTCGGCGGGCGCAGTGGGAGATACGATCGGCATGACAACGCAGATGCGAGGAAAGAACGTCGCCATCGGCGGGGCGCTGCTTCAGATCGCGTTCACCGTCGTGATGCTCATCCTGTGGGCATGGACGAAATCGGCTTCGGCGATGGCGGCGATGTGGCTGCTGGCGGGCGGCGTGCTGCTGTGGCTGATGGTCACGCTGCTGTTCTACACCCGCCAGCTCGAGCTCCAGGAAGCGATGGAACTCGAGGAAATGTCCAAACGCGGCGCCGGCACGAAGACGATCTTCGAGGGCGAGGGCGCCGAAGAGCAGCGTTCCGCGGCTGCCCGGGCCGAATGGATGCGCAAGTGGATGGTGCCCGTCTTCACGCTTGCCTGGGCGGGATACCACGTCGCCACCGGCGTCATCATGCTGCGATACCTCGCCGGACGATCCGCCGCGCCCCTCAACGAGCCGCTCCAGGGAACCATGTTTATGTTCCTCCTGGCGTTCTCGGGGTTCCTCTTCAGCCGCTACGCCAGCGGCATGAGCCTGCGTCCGGAGTGGCGACTTCTGCGGGCGGCGGGCAGCTACCTGCTGATCAACGTGCTGGCCATTGTCGCGTCGATGGCGGCTCTGCTGGCGGCCTCCTGGGCGGGCAAGATATCGGTCGATTGGGCGATCGCCCACGTTCTGCCCGTCGTCCAGCTGATCCTGGCGGCGGAACTGGCGCTGAACCTCATCCTGGACATCTACCGCCCGCGCCTGCCGGGGCAGGAGTACCGTCCCAGTTTCGAAAGCCGCGTCTACACCCTGCTGGCCGATCCCGGGCGGGTGGGGCATTCCATCGCCGAGGCGGTCAACTATCAGTTCGGTTTCGAGGTGTCCCGCACGTGGTTTTACCAGCTCCTCAGCCGGGCCCTCCTGCCGCTGGTGCTGTTCGGCGTGGCGGTCCTGTTCGCGATGACCTGCGTCGTGATCGTCCACGACGACGAGCGGGCCATCGTGACGGTCTGGGGCAAGGCGCCCGACGGATGGGACACCAAGCCCGTGGAACAGACGACCCTCGGTCCGGGCCTGCACTTCAAGTACCCCTGGCCCGTTTCCGAGGCACACAAGTACAAAAACGAGTTGGTGCGCCAGATCGACCTGGGTGTGGGCGGGGAGCGCAAGCCGACGATCGTGAACGGGCGTGAACTGTTCCTCTGGACCGAGGAACACGGCGCCCGCGAGGAAAAAGACTTCCTGATCGGCATCCCGGTGCGGATGCGACGGGGCGAGAGCGACGTCGAGGGGGCCGCGGCGCCAGCCGTCAACATCATCAAACTCGTCTTGGGCGTGCAGTATCGCGTGGCCGATCCGTACCGGTATGCCTATGGATACGCCGATGCCGCCAAGGTGCTGGAATGCCTGGCGTATCGCGAGATGACGCGATATTGCGCCGCGGCCACGCTCGATGAGCGGGTCGGCGGGGCCGAATCCCAGCGGCCCGAGGGGCTCATGAGCTTCGGGCGCGGGCAGGCGGCGAACCAACTCCGCGAGCGGATCGCACAGGCGGCGAAGGAGCACGATCTGGGCGTGGAGATTCTCTACGTCGGCATTCTCTCGGCGCATCCGCCTGCCGCCGCGTCGCCGGCTTTCGAGGACGTCCTCAAGGCCGAACGCGCCCGCGACGCGAAAATCTACAAGGCCGAAGCGGAAGCCGCTGAAATGCTCGCCAAGGTGGCCGGACGGCCCGAGATCGGTCGACGCCTCGGACATTCCATCGCCCGCCTGGAAGAGCTTCAGTCGCTCCAGGAGGTCCAGTCGAATCCGAACGCATTCCGCGACCGTCTGGACAGCGCCATTCGCCTGGCGCAGGGAAGAAAGCGGGACATCGAGAAGCTCCAGGAACACATGCGGATGCGGGGCTTGAAGGTTCCGGAGGCCGGTTCCCAGCCGGCAACGCAACCGGCCGGAAAGTTCCTGCATCAGACGCTCTATGAGGATGTGACGCAATACCTTTCGCGGCTGGAATCGTTCCGTCGGGCCGTCGAGGCGCGCCAGCCGTGCGATCTTCCCCGCGCCATCGCCGAGGCGTCGGCGGATACGAAGGCCCTGCGGGAACACTCCTTCGGCGAGGGCGAGGCGATGATTTCCCAGGCGCTCGCCAAGCGGTGGCAGCAGGAACTGGCCGAGCGGGCCCGCGCGACGGCTTTTGAGCGGGAGATGCAGGCGTACGAGGCCTGCCCGCAGGTTTACACGCTGTCTCGCTACCTGGACGTGTGGGACGAATTCCTCCCGCGCCTCAGCAAGCAGGTCATTGCGCTCGATCCGGACCGGGTCGAGCTTTGGCTGAACTACGAGAAGGAACCGGGCGTCATGCAGGGAGCGACCTTCCAGCGACCCGGCGAAGAGCAATCCAGGTAAAACCCGGACAATCCGGACTTGTCGGCAAAGGAAAGTGACATGAGAAAGCACATGGCGTTGGTGATCGCGGCGGTCCTGGTGGTGGCGGCCCTGCTGGTGTTCACGGTGGCCTTCACGGTGGACGAACTGCGGGACATCGTGATGGTCAAGCAGTTCGGGAGCATCAAAGCCGACCGGATCTACGGTCTGAAACCCGAAAGCGCGGGTCTGCACACCAAGTGGATCTACCCCACGGAAGAAGTTGTCCGCTACAACAAGTGGACGTACGTCTTCGAGGACACCCACATGCAGGTGCAGACCGAGGACAAGCAGAGCCTGCTGGTGACCATGTTCTGCTTCTGGAAGATCTCCGAGCCCAAGAAGTTCTACCAGCGGAACAGCAGCGTCGAGAACGCCGAATCGAAAATCCGCGACATCCTTCGCGACGCCAAGCAGCGCGTCGTGGGCGGCACGTCCATGTCCCAGTTCGTCAACACCGATCCCGAAAAGATGAAGCTTCCCCAGATCGAGCAGCGAGTGCTCGATTTGGTCCAGCCGCGGGTGGAAGAGGATTGCGGCGCGAAGGTCGTCATGGTGGGCATCAAGAGCCTCGCGCTGCCGCAGCAGATCACCGAAACCGTCATCGAGTCGATGAAGGAAGAGCGTCAGAAATTCGTCAAGCAGTACGAGGCAGAGGGCGACGCCATGGCCCAGAGCATCCGCGAGGAGGCCAAAAAGCTCCAGAGCATGATTTTGGACTTCGCCCGGGAAAAGGCCCGCGCCATCGAGACCGAGGGCTATCGGCTGGCCGCCAAGGAGTTCCAGGCGTACCAGGCCAATCCCGAACTGGCGCGGTTCCTGCGATACCTCGAGACGATGCGTTCCGGGCTGAAGGAGAACGCCCAGGTGTTCCTGGACGAGCGGAATCTCCCCGCGGTCAAGTGGCTGTACGAAGGCGCGCCGGCGATCAAGAAAACGCAGAAATAGCGGCCGGGACAGGCTGCCGGAGACAAAACGATGTCAAGCCATTCCCATTGCGATCATAATCACGATCCCCACGAGGAGGAACGGATCGGCGCGCCAAAGGATCCCGCCGCGGAAAGCCTCGCCAACGCGCTGCGGGTGAGTTTTCGGCTGCTGTCCGTCATCATCCTCATCATGCTCGGTCTGTACCTGTTCTCGGGTGTCCGCACGATTGACGCCAACCAGGTCGGCGTCAAGACGGTCTTCGGAAAGGTGGTGGGGGAGGTCCAGCCCGGCTTGGCCTACACCTGGCCGTTCCCTGTCGGCGACATCCAGGTGGTCGATACCCGTACGCAGGAACTGGAGATCAACGACTTCTACATGTTCCTGACGCCCGAGCAGCTGACCCAGAAACTGGAAGAGATCACCCCGGCAGCCGGAGGACTCCGCCCGGCGCTCGACGGGGCGCTGCTCACGGGAGACCGCAGCCTGCTGCATGCGAAGCTCGTCTGCAAGTATCGCGTTACGGAACCGATTCTCTACCTCCAGAACGTTTCCGATTTGGGCGAAACCATCCGCTCCGTGATCTGCGCGGAGACCATTCGCGCCGCCGCCACCCAGACCGCCGATGCGCTCCAGCGTTCGGAGGAGGTCCAGGGGGCGTTCAAGCAGGAGGTGATCCGGGGCGCGGCCGATCGTCTCCGGAAGCTGGGCGCAGGCATCACCATCGAGGACGTGGTCATCAAGAGCCGCACTTGGCCGCTGGCGGCGCTACCGGCGTTCAACGCCGCCTCTGGCGCCATTGAACGTCGCCGCCGGCTGGAAGACTCCGCCCGCGCGGATGCCGCCTCGATCCTGCGCAAGGCGGCGGGAAATGAATACCCCGTGCTGGTCGGCGAACCGGGTGAAGTTCGCGAGTTGCCCCTGGAAGGACCGATCAAGGATCGCAACCTGATCGGGCAGTACCAGGCCGCCAAGAACGCCGGCCTGGACGACCGGGCCGGCGAGTTGCTCGTCCGCATCAACGAGACTCTGACGGATCGCTCCCTCGTGTCCGGAGAGGCCAGCGGAATCATCGCCCAGGCGGAAAGCGCCCGGACGACCATCGTCCAGGTCGCCCGCCAGCAGGTCACCCGTTTCCGCAAGATCCTGGAGGAGTTCGACCGCTCCAACGATCCCGACGCGTTCGTGGGGCTGTTGTGGGAGCAGGTCCGCAACGAGATTCTCTCGTCCCCGCTTGTGGAAAAATCCTACGTGACGCAGGGCCAGCAGAAGATCGTCCTTCGCGTGCGGCGCGATCCGCAGATCCAGCAGAACATCGAGATGGAACTGCTCAAGAGGGCGCGGGAGCAGAAGGACAAGCAGTCCGGCACGCCCGGGCGGTAGGAACCCCTCATGCCTGAGACCGCACAAAACGTGATCGAGACGGCGGGCCTGACGAAGGTCTTCCGGGACTTCTGGCTGCGGGAGAAGGTGACGGCCGTCGCGGACCTGGACCTTGCGATTCGTCCCCATGAGGTTTTCGGCCTGCTGGGGCCCAACGGGTCGGGCAAGAGCACCACGCTGAAGATGATCCTGGGCCTGCTGTTTCCCACCCGCGGGCGGATCGCCGTGTTCGGACGCCGCCCGACGGACGTGATGACCAAGGCGCGGATCGGCTTTCTGCCGGAAGAGACGTACCTGTACCCCTTCCTCAACGCGCACGAGACGCTGGACTACTACGGCCGGCTGTTCCACCAGCCGCGACGCGAGCGCCGCCGGCGCACCGAAATGCTCCTGGAGATGGTCGGGCTGGGACAGGTCGCGTACCGGCGGATCGGCGAATATTCCAAGGGCATGCAGCGGCGAATCGGGCTGGCCCAGGCGCTGATCAACGACCCCGACCTGCTGATTCTCGACGAGCCCACCAGCGGCATGGACCCCATCGGCACGCGCCAGATCAAGGACCTGATCCTGACGTTGGGCGCCCGCGGAAAAACGGTCGTGCTGTCCAGCCACCTGCTGGCGGATGTCGAGGACGTGTGTGACCGCGTGTGCATCCTGTACGGCGGGCGCATCCGTCGGCAGGGCGACGTGCGCGAGTTGCTGGCGCAGCAGGGACGGACGCAGATCGTCACCAGCCGCCTGGACGACGCGACGCTCCAGCGCATCCGCGAGACGATCGTCGGCGCCGGCGGCGAACTGCTGGGCGTCGAAGCGCCCCAGGACAAACTCGAGGACCTGTTCCTGCGGATCGTTGACGAGGCGCAGAAGCGCCGCATCGCGACCGGGGGCGCCATGGCCGGTGGAGAGGTGGCCGAGTTTCTTCGCGCCGAACCGGCAGAAGGACGCCAGGTCATCGAAGAACTGGTCTCCGCCGCCCAGCCGGAAACGCCCGAAAAGCCCCCCGCGCCTGCCTCGGCCGAGCCCGTTGCGGACCGCCAAGCCGCCGCCATCCTCCAGGACCTGCTGGAAGCGGGCAAGGAACCCGCGCCGGAGGAGCCTGCCGAACCCGACAAGGGAACCCCCGGCAAGCCGTCGTTCGAGCAGACGGATCGTGGCCTCATTGAGGGCCTTATGGACTCCGACCGGTCCGACCAGGACAAGCCCGACGACCAGTCTGGGGAGGACAAGTAGTCATGCTCGGCGTCTGGGCCGTTGCCAGGCAGACCTTCTCGCAAAGCCTCCGCATGAAGGTCGCCGCCGTATTCATCGCCATCCTGGCGGTCGCCATCGGCGGCATGCCCTTCTACATGGAAGGTGACGGCACGCTCGCGGGGAAAATCCGCACATACCTGTCCTACAGCACCGGACTGACGGGTGTGCTGCTGGCGCTGGTGACGGTGATGCTGTCCGTCGCGGTGGTGGCGTCGGACGTGCGGGACAAGCAGATTTTCACGGTGGCGGTCAAGCCGCTGCCTCGCTGGCAATACATCCTGGGCAGATGGCTGGGCGTGGTGCTGTTCGACGCGATGCTTCTTTTCGTCGCCCTGGCGGGGACATACGCCCTGGCGCAATACCTGCGCGGCCTGCCGACGAATCCTTCGGATCGCCGGGCGGTCGAGACGGAAGTGTTCACTGCCCGGGCGGCCGTCGCGCCGGAGCCCATCGCGCCGCGCGTGGAAGAACTGGTGCAGGACCGCGTGCGCAAAATGCGTGAGGAGAAGGGGGAAAAGAGCACCTTCGAGTTGGCGGTGGGAGAGTTCCAGGCGAAATACGGTGGCAGCCGGGAGGAAGCGGAAGCCAGGCTCCTCGGCGAACTGCGCAAGCAGGCGCGCCAGGCGTTGCAGTCGGTTCCGCCGACGTCGCCTCCTTACGGCCAGGCGCTGGTCTGGCGTTTCACCGGCGTGCATGTGGCGGCGGGGCAGATCGAGGGAACGGCGACGTTCCAGGCGGCCGCGGAGTCGTTGCCGCTGATCCGCCTCCGGGCCGGCGCGGAACTCATCGGGCGCGTGATGCCGAACGGCCCGGTGAAAATCGAGGGCGTTGAGGGACGAATCGAGACGATCGGCGACGATTACCTGGACGTGGCCTTCCGTCCAGACGATATGAAACGGGCCCAGATTGTGCGCCTTCGCGAGGGTTCGGCCGTGCGCGTCACCGTCGAGCCGACCATCCAGATTCGCTACCAGGCCAAGCCCCTTGGCGATGCGCCGGGCGACGTCATCCCCAGCGAGTGGCGAATTCGCAATCCGACCACGAACCTCGTCTACGTGATCGTTCGCGACGAACCGGTGCGGATCCAGCAGAGTCTCACCGTGCCCGCTCGTGCCGTGGACGAGCAAGGCGTCACCGAGGTGTATTACTTCAGCCGCCCCAACGAGCGCACCGGCACGGGGGCGACCGTGCAGATTCTCGAAGAGGACATCTCGCTGCTGTACCACGTCGGCGGGTTCGAGGCCAACTTCGTGCGCGGATACGTGATGATCCTCATTCAGTTGATGTTCCTGGCGGCGCTGGGCGTCTGCGCGGGCAGTTTCCTGTCGTTCCCGGTGGGGTGCCTGCTGGCGATCCTGGCGATTCCCCTGGGCCTGATGCGAGACTTCCTGACCGACGCGCTGAAGATTCCCGCGGGGGGGGGCGATCCGTTCACGGTGCTGGGGCACTACCTGTTCGGTGCGGTCAAGGCG
>DNAS01000070.1:33481-33630 GCA_003485185.1 Phycisphaerales bacterium
CTGTTCGGTGCGGTCAAGGCGATGCTGCCCGATTTCGACAAGGCCCTTCCGGGCGAGTCGCTGGTGGAGGGGTTGTTGATTTCATGGTCGGCCGTGGGGGCGTCGGCGCTGTGGACGGTGGGATTGCGGGTTGCGATGGTGCTGGCGAT
>DNAS01000189.1:0-170 GCA_003485185.1 Phycisphaerales bacterium
GAGTACGACGAACGCCCCTTCGAGAAGGTCCTCGCCGTCAACATGGACCTGCTGCTGATCGTCGCTTCCACCCGCCAGCCCCCGCTGCGCCACGGGTTGATCGACCGCTTCCTCATCATCGCCGAGCGCGGCGAGCTTCAGCCCGTCCTGGTCGTCAACAAGATCGACCT
>DNAS01000189.1:347-26586 GCA_003485185.1 Phycisphaerales bacterium
GAACCGGACGAGGGCGTGCTGGCCGATTTCCAGGCCCTCGGCGTGCGGATCGTCCTGTGTTCCGCCGCCGACGGGCGCGGGCTTGACGAGCTGCGCGCCGTGCTGACGGGCAAACAGAGCGTGCTGGCCGGCGCGTCCGGCGTGGGAAAGAGCACCCTCATCAACGCCCTCGTCCCCGGCGCCGAAGCCGCCACCGCCGCCGTCCGCCTCAAGGACCAACGAGGCCGCCACACCACCACCGCCGCCGTCGTCTACGACCTGCCCGGCGGCGGCATGGTCATCGACACCCCGGGACTGCGCGAGCTGGGAATCGGAATCGGACCGGCCGAACTGACCTGGTACTTCCCCGAGTTCGAACCCCTCGCGGCGCGATGCCGATTCCGCGACTGCACCCACAGCCACGAGCCCGACTGTGCCGTCCAACAGGCCGCGGAAAACGGCGAAATCCTCCCCCGCCGGTACGACAGCTACCTCCGCATCCTCGACACCCTCGACGAGCGATGATCGCCTATCCCATGCGGTCGATCTTCGCCGCCAGGATGAAGTCGTTCTCGCTGAGCCCTCCGATCTTGTGCGTCCACAGCTCGACCGTCACCTTGCCCCAGGTGAAATGGATCCAGGGGTGGTGTCCCTCGCGCTCGGCCAATTCGCCCACGCGGTTGACGAACGCCAGGGCGCCCGCGAAGTCGCGGAACGTGAACGTCCGCAGCAGGTGATGCTCCGCGACGGCCTGCCAGTCGCCGTCGAGCTTCGCCAGCAGTTCCGCCAGCCGCTGCCCGCGGATCGGCGCCACGCCGCCCTGGCACGGCACGCATTTCCTCGCCGCCAGGTCGCAATTTTCGTTGTTCATGCCTCGCTCTCCTCGCACCAGTATAGCGCTCGTTTTCCGCCCGAAACGGCTCAAAAGGGCTCGCCCCGCGCGGCCGGGCAAGGTATCCTCTTGCCCACGCGGAACACCGTCCGGGAGACCTGAGAATGAAATCGATCCACATCGTCGAGAAGTCCCTCCCGATGGCCTGGGAGAAGGCCGTCATCGCCTGCTGGGAGCAGGGAGAGAGCTTCCCCACCGAGTACGACAAGCCCACCGATCCCAACAGCCGCGACGTCACCTGCCTCGTCCACGTGACCGAGCCCTTCGGCGAGCCGCGAATCCACCGTGCGTTCCCCGGCGGGCTGGACGACCTGGAAAAATATCGCTCCGAGGTGCTCTACGGCGTGCACGACCACTGGATCGACCCGACCGTCGGAAAGTGGGAATACACCTACCACGAGCGCCTCTTCGCCTACGACGTTCCGGGCAAGGGGCTCTTCGACCAGATCGCCGCGGCCGTCGCCAAGCTCAAGCAGGTTCCCTACACGCGCCGCGCGCAGGCCGTCACCTGGCAGGTCTGGAACGACACCCACATCGCCGACCCCGCCTGCCTCCAGCGCCTCTGGTTCCGGATCTCCGGCGGCCGGCTGCACATGAACATCCACATGCGGTCCAACGACGCCTACAAGGCCGCCTTCATGAACATGTACGCCTTCACCGAACTCCAGCGCGAGATGGCCGAGCAGATCGGCGTCGCCCCCGGCGAATACATGCACATCGCCGACTCGTTCCACATCTACGGCAGCTACTTCGACGAGTTCCAGGGCTTCCTCAAGACCGTCCGGCAGCGCAGCGAGGACGAGCGGGTCTATTCGTCGGACTTCGCGAGGGACTTCTTCCTGGACGGCTGCGACGTCCTGCTGGGCGAGGCCGACCTGCCCGCCGACAAGCGAAAGATCGTCGAGCAGCGCCGCGCCCGCCTCGCCGCCGAACAGTGACGGCGAGAACTTCGAGTTTCCCTGCCGGAACGCGATACTTCGCCAAGGACGAACTGGCGGGGGGTGAGTATTTCGGATTGCGGAATTCGGATTGCGGATTGAAGAGCCCGGGGCATGCGCCGTGGCGTCAAATGCCTTCCATTCCGCAATCCGCAATCCGAAATCCAAAATCGCAAATCCCCTGCTCCGGATGGGCGGGATTCAGAGCCGCACCCGTGGCAGGACCCCCAAAATCCCCCTTGGCGGAAGGCTCGTCCTGCCGATATAATCTGTGGAGTCCGCCCGGGCGTGCGCCGGGGCGGATCCCGCGTAAGGCGAAACTGATGACGCACGTCGCAGACAACGTGGAGGCATCCCGGGCAGCCGTCGCGTCCCACCGACGCGTCGCGGCGCCCGGCGTGTTTGCGCCGCGCGGCGGACGTTTCGCCGCCTCTCTGTTCGGATACCGGTATTGGCGCCGCGGCTGACGCGGCGGGCCTGCCGGTTCGTTTCCTTGCTTTTTTCCCGCATCCCAGGCCCCCACGGTAGAGGAGCTATGCCATGATCGTTGTGATGAAACCAGGAGCGTCCGAGGACCAGGTCCAGCACGTCATCGACCTGGTCCGGGAGTACGGGCTGAAGGACCACGTGATCCGGGGGACGGACAGGACCGTGGTAGCCTGTATCGGAGACAAGCGAATGGTGGACAAGGGCGCGATTGAAAACGCGCCGATGGTCGAGCGGATCGTTCCGATTCTCGCGCCGTACAAGATGGCCAGCACCGAGGTCAAGAAGACCAAGACCCGGATCGAGATCGGACCGGAACGGTTCCCCATCGGCGGGCCCAAGGTCGGCGTCATCGCCGGGCCTTGCGCCGTCGAGAGCGAAGAACAGATCCTGCGGATCGCCGACGCGGTCAAGTCCGCCGGCGCCGTGGCGCTGCGCGGCGGAGCCTACAAGCCCCGCACCAGCCCCTACGCCTTCCAGGGACTCCGCGAGGACGGGCTGAAAATCCTCGCCAAGGCCCGCGAGCAGACCGGGCTAGCCGTCGTCACCGAGGTCATCAGTCTGGAGCACGTCGAACGCGTCGCCGAATACGCCGACGTCCTCCAGATCGGCGCGCGGAACATGCAGCACTACCCCCTGCTCGAGGCCATGGGATCGGCCGGAAAGCCCGTCCTGCTCAAGCGGGGAATGAGCGCCACGCTCGACGAGTGGCTGCTGGCGGCCGAGTATGTCATCAACGCCGGAAACCCCAACGTGATCCTCTGCGAGCGCGGAATCCGCACCTACGAGGACCACGTGCGGAACACGCTTCCGCTGGCGTCGGTGCCGGCGTTGAACAGCATGACGCACCTGCCGGTGATCGTGGACCCCTCGCACGGGACGGGGCACGCCTACATGGTTCCCCCGATGTGCCGGGCGGCGATCGCAGCAGGCGCCGACGGGCTGATTCTCGAGTGCCACAACGACCCGGAGCACGCCATGAGCGACGGCGCCCAGTCCATCACGCCCGCCGCCCTGACGGACCTGATGCCCGTCCTGCGACGGATCGCACAGGCCCTCGGACGCGACGCCTGACGATTTCGGATTGCGGAATGCGGAGCAACTCCTATCCTATTGCTGTTCGCACAAGCAGATACAGCAATGGGGTGGCACGGGCTGCTTGCAGCCCGTGTTCACGCGTTGATGGGCGGTAAGAACACGGCTTGCAAGCAAGCCGTGCCACCCAGCGCGATTCCGGATTCGCAATTCCGATGGCAGAGACGGCGAGGACAACCAGGCCGGCCATCCGCGCCCCGATGGCGCCGGTGGCGGCTGCGCTGGCGTGCGGAATCGTCGCGGGGCGCTATGCGCCCGTCGGCGCGTACGCCTGGCTGGCAACGGCGGCCGCCGCCGTGGTGCTGGCGGTGGCAACCTTCCGTCGCCCGGCGTTCCGCGCGCCGGCGATGGGCGCCGTGCTGCTGGCGGTGGCGGCCCTGGGCGCGGCGCACTTCCGCCTGGCGTATTTCGCCGTCGCCGACGACGACCTGTCCACCTACGCCCCGGCGCGGGGGCGAATCTTCGCCACGATCCGCGGGCAGGTGGTCACCGTGCCGCAGGGCGTCCGGCGGGCGGACCTGATCGCGGGCTATCGCCCCGAGCCGCGGACCGCCTTCGTGCTCCAGGCCGAACACGTCCAAACGGGCGGCGACTGGCAGGCTGTCTCCGGGCGCGTGCAGGTGACGGCCGACGGCGTCCTCGACGCCCTCCGCGCCGGGCAGCGGGTCGAACTTGTGGGCCTGCTGTCGCGCCCGCGCCCGCCGGACAACCCCGGGCAGTACGACTGGTCGGCTGCCGCCCGCGCCCATCGCGTGACGACGGCAATGACCGTCGGTGCCGCCGAGGGCGTCATCGTGCGCGACGAGGCGCCGCTGCCCTGGTACGCCCGCGCCTACTGGCACGTGCGCGCCGCAGCCCGGCAGCACTGGTCCGGCTGCGCCGACGAGGAGCCCGGGCAACTGCTCAACGCCCTCGTCCTCGGCGAGCGCCACCCCGCCCTGCGCGAGCTGAACCGCGCCATGGTCCGCGCGGGAATCGCGCATTTCCTGAGCATCTCCGGGCTGCACCTCGGCATCTTCGTCGGGATCATCTACTTCCTCTGCCGGCTGGCGACTATGGAGCGCCGCGCCGCCGCCTGGGTGGTGCTGGCGGTGCTGGCGGCCTATCTCGTGCTGGCTGAGGCCCGCGCCCCCCTGCTGCGCAGCGCGGTCATGGCTGCGTGCCTCTGCGCCGCGGTCATCCTGCGGCGCCAGGGAAGCATGTTCAACGCGCTGGCGGTGGCGGCCGTCGTACTGCTGGCGATGGACCCCGTCCAGCTCTTCGACGCGGGATTCCAGTTGAGCTTCACCATCGTCGCCGGGCTGATCCTGCTGCACCGTCACATCCGCTACGCGATGTTCGACCGCCAGTTGAGGCGGCGCGGGCTGATGGTCTTCCGGCGCGAGCATCGCGTCCGGCGATGGTGGCACTTTGTCGCGTTGAGCCGGGCGATGGACGTCGCGGCCGTCATCGTCACCGCCGCCCTGGCGGCCATTCCGCTGACCGCGGCGCATTTCGGGCTGTTCAGCCCTTATGCCCCGCTGCTGGGCGTGGTGGTGTTCCCGCTGGTGGTGGCCGTCCTCGTGCCGGGGTACGTCTCGCTGGCCCTCCAGTGGCCGATGCCGAACCTCGCGGAATCGCTGGCCAGGCTGGCGGGGCAGGCCGCGACGCTGCTCGCGCGAGTCGTCGACGCGTTTTCCGCCCTGCCGGGGCTGACGATCCCCCTGCGCCCCGTTCCGTGGTGGTGGGTGCTGCTGTGCTACGCGGCCCTGCTGGCGGTGCTCGCCGCGCGGCGGACGCGCTGGCGGTGGACGACGACGGTTGCCGCCGTGCTGGTCGTCGGCGCGGCGACCTTCTTCACCCAGCGCGCCGCCGGCCCGCCCAACGGCGCGGAACTGCACCTGCTGGCCGTCGGAGACGGACAGTGCGCCGTCCTGCGCACGCCCTCGGGGCGGACCTGGCTGATCGACGCCGGAACCCGCAGCGGATACGACGCCGCCGAACGCGTCCTCGTGCCGTTCCTGCTGGACCGGAAATTCCCCGCGCCAAGCGGGGCGTTCGTCTCGCACGCCAACAGCGACCACTACAACGCCCTGCCCGGCTGCCGGACGCTGGGCGCGCCGCAGGACGTTTACGTCAACGACTACTTCGGCGCGTCCGACGGGCTCGACGCCCCCTCCTTCCTGCTGCGCCTGCTGCGGGAAGACGGCTCGCGGATCGTCCGCCTGCGGGGCGGGCAGAGTGTCCGCCTGGACGACCGGACGACGGCGGAGGTGCTCTGGCCCCCCGCCGACCTGCCGGGCGAGACCGACCCCAATGACCGGTCGCTCGTGCTGCGCATCGTCTGCGACGGACGGAGTTTCCTGCTTCCGGGCGATATCGACTCGCTCGCGCAAGGCCGGCTGCTCGCTTCCGGCGCGTCGCTCCGCGCCGACGTGCTGGTGCTGCCCCACCACGGCGGATGGCGTGCGACCCTTCCGGCGTTCGTGCGGGCCGTCGCGCCGCGCGTGGTGCTTTGCAGCGCGGGTCGCGAGCCGCGCCCCCCCCACGCAGCCGGGGCCGATGCGGCGAGATTCTACGCCGAACTGCGGGCTTCCGGGCGGTTCCATGGCACGCCCAAAAACGGCTGGATCTGCGTGCGCCTCGGCCCCGACGGAGTCAGCGTTCGCACGATGCGATAATGCCGCGCCGCACAGGGCCATTCATATGGACAGGTAAATATTTGTTTTTGCTGAAGATCGCCTTGCGGCAAATCCGATAATCCTGTATAGTGTTTCCAGTCGTCCGGCATGGTGCCGGGCGCTTTATCTCCCGGGAGCCTGTCAGAGTCGCTGCACGGGGATAAGTCGGGGGGAACCGTCCGGTGCACCGACTCCGCCAGGCTCCCGCAAGAAAGTGATATGGTTTTCGAATGAAGTTTGATGATTTGGGGCTCACCGAGCCCTTGCTGCGGGCCGTGCGCGAAGAAGGCTACACCGAACCCACCCCCATTCAGCAACAGGCGATCCCCCATCTGCTGGAAGGCAAGGACCTTCTCGGCTGCGCGCAGACCGGGACGGGCAAGACGGCTGCGTTCGCGCTGCCGATCCTCCAGCGCCTTTACGCCGGCGGCGCGGAAAAACGCCGCGCGATCCGCACGCTGGTGCTCTCGCCCACGCGGGAGCTGGCGGCGCAGATCAACGAAAGTTTCGCCACCTACGGGCGGCACACGAAGCTCCGCACCACGGTGTTCTACGGCGGCGTGAAATCCCGCCCCCAGGCCCAGGCGCTGAAAAAGGGTGTCGACATCCTCGTCGCGACGCCGGGGCGCCTGCTCGACCTGCACGGCCAGGGACTGATCGATTTCTCGCGCCTGGAGGTCTTCGTCCTCGACGAGGCCGACCGCATGCTGGACATGGGATTCATCGACGACATCCGGCGGATCGTTCGCCTCATCCCGTCGAAGCGCCAGACGCTGCTGTTCTCCGCCACGATGCCCTCCAGCATCCAGGCGCTGGCCGATTCCATCCTGACCGATCCGGTGGACGTCCGTATCGCGGTGCAGGCGCCCGCGGCCGAGACCGTCGATCAGAAACTCTACCTCGTCGAGGCGCGGGACAAGCTCGCCCTGCTCCACCACCTGCTCAAGGACGAGTCGGTGACGCGGGCCCTGGTGTTCATGCGGACGCGCCACGCGGCCGACCGCGTGGAACGCCACCTGCAATACTCCGAGATCCAGGCCGAGGCGATCCACTCCGACAAACCGCAGAAGGTCCGCGAGCGAACGCTGGCGAACTTCAAGGCCGGACGCACCCGCGTGCTGGTGGCCAGCGACATCGCCTCGCGCGGGCTGGACGTCGACGACGTGTCCCACGTCATCAACTACGACATGCCCCACGAGGCCGAGGCGTACGTGCATCGCATCGGGCGCACGGGGCGCGCGGGCGCGACGGGCGTGGCGATGTCGTTCTGCAGCGTGGACGAGCGCGTGCACCTGGAAGCCATCGAGAAGCTCCTCCGCCGGCCGATCCCCCCTGTCCATGAGCATCCGTTCCGCAGCTCCATGGCCCAGTTGCCGGCGGCGCGCCCCGCCACGCGCGGATGGAACAAAGTTCCCGTCAGCCGCCGCCTGCGAACCCACGCGGGCCTGCGCGGGCGATAATCTCCCCCACGCACAAGCATCGGGCCTGTCCCCCAGGGGCGGGCCCGTTTTTTTGCGCCCGCAAATAATTCCATTTTCCCTGCAAACTTCCCCCCCGTCCGTGCGTCAAACTTCTTGAACGGATGCCGCGGGCGCGGTACAGTCTTTTCGCACGTTGAGTACGGGGCGTTTCCCAACACATCGTCCGTGGCAAAAGTGACAGGATCGGGCGTCGGGTTTTTCGACGCTCGCGTTGTCTTTGCCGGGCCCGGCGCGGGGTAAAGAAGGTTTTCTCGCAGGGAGCGCGAAAGGATTCATCGCCGAAGGATCGGCAAAGGGGAAGTCATGATTGCATTTCGCTGTCCCAGGTGCAAACACGTGATGTCGGCCGAGGAGTCCGCCGCCGGGCGCACGATGGCCTGCGCCTTTTGCGGGCAGCACGTCCGCGTGCCCGAACCGCGCCAACCCTGCCCAGCCGAACCGGCGCCCGCGCAGGCCCCGCCGCCCGCGCCGACGCCGTCTTCCGCGCCCGTTGCGCCCCGCAAGGCAAGGCTTTACTCGTCCTCCGACGATTCCCGCAAGGCCTCGCTGGTCACCCAACTCGCCACCTTCGCCATGGCGATGGGCCTGCTGGCGGGCACGACCTGTTGGGTGCCCGTCGTGGGGCGGATCAGTCCCTTCATCTGTGCGGGCGGGCTGGTGCTGGCGACTCTGGGGCTGGTGCTGGCGCTGCGCCACTCCGTCAGCCTGGCCATGCCGATCTCCGGCCTCGTCGTCTGCGCAGTGGTGCTGGCGGGTGCGCTGATCGTGCGGAGTTCAGGGCTCTGCGCGGAACCACAATCGCCGGCGGATTCGCCCGCAACCCCGCTGCCGGAAGGCACGGCTCGGGCGGCCGGAGACGCCGCGCCGCCGGCCGTGAACCCCGCCGCGCAGGACGGCCTGCGGAATTCGGCGCCTTCCGCCCCGCCGAAGGTTGAGGTCGCCTGGCACAACGCCGCCGAGACCGTCACCCATGAGGAGATGCGCGTCCGCATCGTCTCCGTCCACCTGGCCAAGGCCGAGGTCGAGGTCGGCGCCGCGCGCGTTGTCCGACAGGCCCAGTCGCCCACGCTGAACATCGTCGTCGAGCTCGCCAACGCCGGCGCGACGCACAAGGTCGACTACGCCACCTGGGCGGGTGGAAAGCAGGCCACCTTCCGCGACATCGCCGTCCTTCGCGACAATTACGGAAACCGCTACTGGCGGGTGGTCTTCGGGGAAGACATCCAGCCGGTCGGGCGGACGGCCTCGCAGGCGCTCTATCCCGGCAACAGCCTGCGCGACGTGCTGGTGTTCGAGAAGCCCGTCGGAACGATCGAGTACCTGGAGCTGGAACTGCCGGCGCAGAACTTCGGGGCCAAGGGTGCGGTCCGATTCCGCATTCCCGCGTCGTGGATTCGGCAACAATAAAGCGGTTTACCTGAGCGGAAAGCCCTTTTCTCACACCTGAAATCCGCAGGGATGAACGCAGAGGAGGATCGTTGTTCCCGAGAATCCTCGACGTTTATCCGCGTTCATCCCTGCTCATTTTCCCGTCCTATTTCATGAACAGCTCGATCACCGGAACGGCGACGTCGGGCTTCCGCACGGGCAGCGTCAGGGAGAGGGTCTTCTCGGACGCGCCGCCGGCCTGGTTGGTGTGCCACTCGCTCATGCCCATCTTCACCTCGGACGCGTCGTTGAGAAGCTGGGCGTATTCCACCTTCCCGCCGAAGCCGTCCAGGTGCAGGTGCTGGTACGGCCAGGCCATCACGTGAACGTACATCCGCTTCGTGTCGGGGTTGTACGTCAGGCGGCAGTCCCGCGGCGTCTGGAACTCCTCGGGCGCCTGCGTGCAGCCGTAGATCGAGCGGCTGTGACGCTTCATCCATTCGCCGAAGGCCGACAGGCGGCTCAGCGCGCGCTCGTCGAACTCGCCGCGACCCGTCGGGCCGACGTTCAGCAGCAGGTTTCCGCCCTTGCTGACGCAGTCGATCAGCGTCCGAATCAGCTCCTCGGCGCTGCGCCAGGTCATCTCGTCGCGGTGGTAGCCCCACGAGCCGCTGAAGGTCTGGCAGGCTTCCCAGACCACCGGCTGGCCATTGACCCGGGGCCACTGGCGCGGCTGGTACTGCTCGGGCGTCTTGACGTCCCATCCTTCGGGCAGGTCCAGGCGGTCGTCGAGCACGACGTGAGGCTGGAGCTCGCGGACCATCTGGTAGAGCTTCTCGCTCTGCCAGGCGGCGCGGCCCTTGCCGTCGGGCTTGTCGGTGGCGAAGCTGAAATCGAACCACAGGACGTCCACCTTGCCGAACCCGGTCAGCAACTCGCGCACCTGCCCGCGAAGATACTCGGCGTATTTGCCCTGGTCGCGCCCGACGTTCATCTTCTCGCGGTCGGGGTGCTCGCGGTACGGGCCGTTGTACTTGTCGATGACGTACTGCGGGTGATGCCAGTCGATCAGCGAGTGGTAGAAGCCGACCTTCATGTTCCGCTCGCGGAACGCCTCGACCATCGGGCGCAGCAGGTCGCGTCCGGCCGGCGTGTTCGGGGCCTTGTAATCGGTGAGCTTCGTGTCCCACAGGCAGAAGCCCTCGTGATGCTTGGTGGTGACGACGAAGTATTTCATGCCGGCGCCGCTGGCGGCCGCCGCCCAGAGCTTCGGGTCGTACAGGTCCGGGTCGAAGTGCCGGAAGTACTTCTCGTATTCCTCGTGGGTGATCTTCTCGTTGTGCCGCACCCACTCGTGGCGAGCGGGCAGCGCGTACAGGCCCCAGTGAATGAACAGGCCGAACCGGTCGTGAACGAACCACTTCGTGTCGCCGGGGGTGGGCACGGTCTTCAGCATGATGTCAGTCTCCTTGTGGGCGCCTCGGGCGTTCGCCGGAACGCCTCTCGGGCGCAGCGGGAACCAGTATGGCGGTTTTTCCGCGGAATGGAAATGCCCGCGAGAATCATTTTATGTATAATACACGCGCCCGGAGGCACAGATTCCCGTTTTCCTTGGAATTTTCGCCCTTCGCGGGCCGGGATTCGTAATGGAACAAACATTCGAGGATTTGGGCGTCCGGATTCTCACCTGCCGGTACGACCGGCTCAGGCAGTGGAACCTCCCCAACCTTTCGGCCCCGTACTGGCGGCTGTATCGCAACGCGGGCGCTGGCGCGGGCATCGTGCTGGGCGGGCGGGAGATTCCGCTGACGCCCCGCGCGTTCGTCTGCATCCCGCCGGACACGCCCTACGCCAGCGTGCTGCACCGCCCGGTGCGGCACTTCTACCTGCACTTCGTGACGCGGGCGAGCTACCGCCTGCCCCGCGACCGGGTGTACCGGATTCCGTCGTCGCCGCTGCTGGTGCGGGCGGTCGAGGAGATCGACTCGCACCTGGTGCGTCCGGACGGCTCGCCCCTGCGCGTCACGACGCTGTCGCTGCTGTTGGCGCACGCGGCGCTGGGGCAGGTTCCGCCCGAGGCGCTGCGGATGGGCTACGCCGACGCGCGCGTCGTGGAGGCCGTCGCCTACATGCGACGCCGGCTGGAGGCGAAGGTCTCCAACGCCGAGCTGGCCGCCCGCGCGAACATGCACCCCAACGCCTTCTGCCGCCTGTTTCGCCAGACCACCGGGCGGACCCCGCAGGCCTACCTCGCCCAGGCGCGGATCGAGGCCGCCTGCATGATGCTCCACTGCACGACGAAGACCATCGACCGCATCGCCCAGGAGACCGGCTTCTGCGACCGCTACCACTTCTCGCGCTGGTTCAAGCGCCTGCGCGGGCTCGGGCCCGCCACCTTCCGCCGCACCCGCACACCCGGGCTGTGACACGGATCGGAGCAACGTCAGCTTTTGTCGGCCCCCGCGAAAAGACGCTTGCGATAAATTTCCCACTCCTCGCGAGTCATACTTTCCGGCGCGACCAGCCGATAATGCCTTTCGGAGGACACCCCTACGCCGTCCTCTCCGTCCACAAAGGAGAAAAGCGCAATAACATCGTCTCTCATGAATTGCGCCGCTACCGGGATACAGAAGAGGGACGGAAATTTGTTCCTGCACAGAGCCAAATCCTGTTCGACCTGTACGATGCTCAGTTTGTCGGTTCCGCCTTTAGCCTGGACCGGAACTATGTAATGAACGCCGCGAGAATCGATGCCGACATAAATTTCGTCGGTCTCGACTTGTCCCATCCCTGGAACAGTCGTCCGCAAATGGCTCTGCAACCGATAGGCGGCAAAACCCAGAAATATGTCTATCAGCCTGTTGTAGTGTAATTTGCCCAGAAGGGCTTGTTCGTCATTGAGGGCATACATGTCGATCACGCCGGGCGTCGCGTCCGGTATCTTGATATCCGCAAGCATCTCGTTGGGGAGGATGTGCCCGCCCGCAACCAATTCGAACTTGTATTTGCCTTTGCCGGCAAGTTTGATGATCCAGTTTTTCCCAGGAGGAGCGGTACGGCTAATTTCCTCCGGAAGTGCCATTCGAAATCTGTAGGTGTAAAGGCTGTCGCCGATATTTTTGGGGAGAGGGATACCGAGCGAAGCGGCAGCGGTTTCGATTTCGCTTCGGGCGAAGGTGAACTCCGTCATTCCTTTGGCATAGTGCCGGAAAAAGATGTGCCTGACGATTTGATGATACCTATTTGATTCATCTTTTTTGGGAGGTTTCCGTTTTTTCATTTCATTCCTTCCCCGGCCAGCGCAGCAGGAGAACCTCTTCCCGCAATTGTTCTTTGGTCGCAGTGGCAAGACGCGTACGAAACAAATCCATGCCAAGCACTTCGTACCCCAACTCGCTCGCGATATCTGCAAGCAAGCTTCCTGTCCGAATCATGACTCGAAGGTACGAGGCCTGATCGCCGACGACATAGGCCAACCGGGCGCCGGGCTTCAAAATATCCCTTAATCCCGCAAGGTGCCTGGCCATTCCCCCAAAATACAACTTGGTAACCCTAGGATAAAGCCGTTCAAAACCGCTGGTCTTATTTAATGCGACCCTGCGCGCCTCGATTCTGTCCGCAATCTCCCGAATATCCCGGTTTTTCCTGATCCACTGGTCATCCGAATCGCCTTTGTAGACATTTCGCGTATTGGAGCGCAGCAACGTTCGTTTGAACGCTTTGAGCTCCCCTTTTGTCCTTATCAGTCCGAGGATTACAGACTCAAGCCTAGTCGTCCGCGTGTAGTCTTTTTCATTGGGGTAGGGGGGAGAAGTGATTACGGCATCAACCGACTGGGAACGGATCACCGAGACAAGTTCCCGCGCATCCGCACGGATCACTGAAGACGGAACAGACCACAACGGCCCGAATTTGACAAGATCTTCTGCCATCAACTCGATGTTTCGGAGCCACGAAGACAGAACCGGCACATCACGTTTGGGCGGACCGACCCCGACTTCCGGTCCGAAATGAAGGTTGCCGATTACGCTCACAAGCGCCTTGGCGAGGGCAAGCAGTTCATATTTGTGACACTGGCTCCCGCTTCTAGCCTGAATCCTGCCCAGCAGGACAAGCGTCTTATGAAGCGGAAGCGGGCTGATGGACCGGGACAGAAGCAGGCCGGCGCATTCGACGGAAAGATGTTTCAGTTTCTCCAAATCGACACGGGTGGCGCAATCTTTATCGTCGTCAATCTGATCTCGCGCCAACTCGTCGGCTGTTTCTCTCGCGATAATGTTCGCGTGTTCCAACAGTTCGTCCGGATCGACAGTCCAATCCGTTTTGACTAACCCAGCCAAATGAGCCATCGGATGGGCTTCGACGCCAATGGCCGATATCCCCCGCTTCTTGCATTCCACCACGGTTGTGCCGGTCCCGCAGAAAGGATCCAAGACAGTTTGATCTTCTTCGACTTGAAACCGCTTCAAGTAGTCTTGGACCAAATGAGGCGGAAAAGAAAGAACAAAACGATACCAATCGTGGATTGCCCTATCCGCCGGGCTTAGTTTGTTGGCATCCCCGTTAGTCCCACGGTTTCGTTTCGCTGCCGGCTTCGTCCCTGTCTGCAACATAGCCCATGACCTTCCTTGCGATAAGGTGATTGTAGCGGATATGCCGCTCAGTTCAAGCAACTCCGCTTGCCAGCATTCCATTCAAATTCGATGAACCTGCTATTCCCTACCTTAAGGACGCCTTGCGGGACGGGGGCCCGGTTGCGTATCATGCCGACGCAGTTCCGTGCCGGGGTTCCCGCAGTCCGCGAGGTGAACGATGATTTCACGCGTGCATTCGAGCATCCTCCAGGGCATCGACGCCGTCGGATGCGAGGTGGAGGCCGACGTCTCCATCGGCCAGTCGGGCGAGATCAAGCTGGTCGGGCTGGCCGACGCCGCGGTTAAGGAGTCCGTCAGCCGCATCCAGGCCGCGCTGCGCAACAGCGGCTACCGCTGGCCCGGGCCGAAAGTGACCATCAACCTCGCGCCGGCCGACGTGAAGAAGGACACCGCCGCCTTCGACCTGCCCATCGCCGTCGCGTGCATGCTGGCGGGCGGAATGTTCGCGACGGAGAAGATCGACGACTACCTGCTGCTGGGCGAACTGGCGCTGGACGGGCGCGTGCGCCCGGTCCGCGGCGCGCTGGCGACGGCGATGCTGGCGGCAGGCACGAAACGCCGCGGGCTGATCGTGCCGGCGGAAAACGCCGCGGAGGCGGCCGTCGTCCGCGACGTCGAGGTCATCCCCGTGCGGTTCCTCACCGACGCGGTGGGCTTCCTCACCGACGAGTTGCCCGTCGAGCCGCGCGCGGTGGACCTGGAATCGGTTTTCGCCGTCTCCGGGCGGTACGATGTGGATTTCGCCGACGTGCGCGGGCAGGAGTCGGCCAAGCGGGCGCTGACGGTGGCTGCCGCCGGGCACCACAACGTGCTGATGATCGGCCCGCCCGGAAGCGGAAAGACCATGCTCGCCCAGCGCCTTCCGACCATCCTTCCACCGCTGACCCTGCCCGAAAGCCTGGAGACCACGCGCGTCTACTCCGCGCGCGGGCTGCTCGAGCCGGGCCAGAGCCTGCTGGCCGTCCGCCCGGTGCGCACGCCGCACCACTCGGCCAGCCCGGCGTCGCTGGTGGGCGGAGGCGCCATCCCCCAGCCGGGCGAAATCTCCCTCGCCCACCACGGCGTGCTGTTCCTCGACGAGTTTCCCGAGTTCCCCCGCACGACGCTGGAGATGATCCGCCAGCCGCTGGAGGACGGGTGCGTGACGATCCCCCGCGTGCACAGCACGCTGAACTTCCCCGCGCGGATCATGCTGGTGGCGGCAATGAACCCGTGCCCGTGCGGCTACTACACCGACCCGCAGCGTCCGTGCAAGTGCTCGCCGGGGGCGATCGAGCGGTACATGGGGCGGATTTCCGGGCCGCTGATCGACCGGATCGACATCCACGTGGAGGTTCCGCCGGTGCCGTGGCGGCAGCTTCGCGCGGGCGACGGCGACGGGCAGTCCAGCGCGGCGATGCGCGAGCAGGTCCTCCGCGCGCGCCAGGTGCAGCGGCGGCGGTTCGACGGCGAGCCCCGCGGCCAGACGACCACCAACGCCACCATGAGTCCCCGCCAGGTGCGCCGCCACTGCAAGCTCGACGCCGCCGGCGAAACGCTGCTCAAGCAGGCGATGACGGAGATGGGCCTGTCCGCCCGCGCGCACGACAAGGTGCTGCGGATCGCGCGGACGCTGGCCGACATGGAAGGCTGCGAGTCCGTCGCCGCGCACCACCTGGCCGAGGCGGTCCAGTACCGCCGTTTGGACCGCAGACTCTGACCGCGCGGGCATTTCATTCCCATCGTTCCATTCCCTGCGTTTGGTATAGAATGAAGGCAATCGAAAGGCGTCTGGCATGTGGTTCATCGGGGATGTGCACTGCCGCTTCCTGAAATACCTCTCGCTGGTCACCGAATGGGTGACGCCGGCGGGGGGCGTCATGGATTGCTCGCTCCAGGTGGGCGACATGGGCGTGGGGCTTCCGGCCAGGGGTAAGCCGCCCCTTCTGGACGAATCGCCCATCCACGAGGACCAGCCTCTGCTCGCCCCACGGGAAAAACGGCTCACCCAGGCGCCGATCCTCTCCGCCGCCCACAAATTCATCCGCGGAAACCACGACAACCCCGCCCTCTGCCGCGAGCATCCCTGCTACCTCGGCGACTACGGATACCTCCGCAAGCAGGAGATGTGCTTCGTGGGCGGCGGATACTCGGTCGATTTCTCCGAGCGCAAGGCCGGGTTCGACTGGTGGAGCGACGAGGAACTGCCGCCCGAGCAATTGGCCGAGATCGTCGAAAGCTTCGGCGACTGGAAGTCGCGCATCGTCGTCTCGCACGAGTGCCCCACCGTCGCCAAGGAGCACGCGGTCTGCAATTTCTCGAAGATCTCCCACTCCAGCCGGACCGAGACCGCGCTCCAGCGGATGTTCGAAATCCACCGTCCGGAAATCTGGGTCTTCGGGCACCATCATTATCGCGTGGACGTGCGGATTCGCGGCACGCGGTTCGTCGGGCTCAACGAGATGATCCGGGGGCCGATCGAGGAATGCGTCTTCGAGATTCCCGGCCTGAAGTGGTGACCGCCATCAGTTCGGGCGCGGGTTCCACCAGGCGTCGCCCTTTCCGGCCATCGCCTCGACGGCCCGGCTGCGGACGGCGTCCAGTTCCGCGTCGGTCATGGGCGTAAACGCCTCGGCCGCGGCGAACGCGGCGTCCTGCTCGTTGGGAAAGCTCATGCCCAGCAGCGCCACGTCGGGATCGATGGTGAGCGTGTAGCGGACGCACTCGGCCGGGGACAGGTGCGGCAGGAGGGGCGTTGCGTCGGCCCCGCCGGAGCTGACCTTTCCGCGCGGGCGGTTGCGCAGCGCCCGGCCGTAGCCTTCCGTGTCGCCCACGAGCTTGCCCGCGCCGAACGTCTTGAAGCACACCGTCCCCACGCCGCGCGCCTTGGCCAGCGGGACGATCTCGCGCACGTACCGCTCGTCGCAGAAGGGTCCGACAGCGAACAGGACCACGTCGCACAGGCCGCTCTCGATGGCGGCGCGGACCACCTGGGGATGGTGGCTGGAAATCCCCCGGAAGCGGCACTTGCCCGCCCGGCGGACCTCCTCGAGCTGCTCCATTCCCCCGCCCGGCGCGGCGACGCGCGCCCAGCCTTCCGGCGTGGACAGCCCGTGAAAGACGAACGCGTCGACGGCGTCCAGGGCGAGGCGCCCCAGGCTGCCCTCGACCTGCGGGGCCACCGGCTCGTCGAGGGGGTCGATCTTGTCGATCAGGAAGACCCCGTCGCGTCGCCCGCGCAGGGCCTGCCCGACGATCTGCTCGCTGTAGCCCTGCTCGTAGGACGGGGCGGTGTCGATGACGTTGAGCCCGGCGTCCAGCGCCC
This sequence comes from Phycisphaerales bacterium, assembly GCA_003485185.1. GTDB lineage: Bacteria > Planctomycetota > Phycisphaerae > SM23-33 > SM23-33 > UBA12270. The sequence continues at coordinate 17,206 of DNAS01000189.1, forward strand.
GGCGGACCGTCGCCACGCAGTCGGAAAGCGGGACGTTCCGGTCGGCCAGGTCGCCGATCCCCAGGCGCGTCGCCGGAAAACCCGTCCGCCCCAGCATGCGGCGCGGGTGGAACCTCGGCCTGTCGCTCATGGTCGTCTCCGTCAATACTGCCTGCGTTTCCGGGCGGGCGGGATGTCCAGCAGACCGCGGTACTTGGCGATGGTCCGCCGGGCGATGTCGATCCCGTGTTTCCTGAGTTCCTCGGCGAGCTGGTCGTCGTTGAGCGGTTTGGACTTGTCCTCGCCGTCGACGATCTCCTTGAGCCTGGCCTTGACGGCGTCCCAGGAGACGTCGTCTCCCTCTGCCGTCGTGGTCCCGCCGCTGAAGAACATGCGGAGCGGGAAGATGCCCCGCGGCGTGTCCACGTATTTTCCGGCGACGGCCCGGCTGACGGTGGCGACGTGCACCCCGACTTTTTCCGCCACGTCCGCCATCGGGAGGGGCTTGAGCGCCTCGCGCCCGTGGTCCAGGAACTCCCGCTGCACCTTGAACACCTCGACCACGACGCGCAGGACCGTTTCCCGCCGCTGCTCAATGGCGCTGATAAGCCACTGGGCCGACCGGATGTTGTTGCGGAGAAACTGTCGGGCGCTGCGATCGACGCCGCGATCGCGGACCATCTTGCGGTATGCCTTGGAGACGTACAACTGGGGGGAGTTGCCCTCGGGCATGGAGACCACCAGCTCGCCGTCTTCGTCGAACCGCACGACGATATCCGGCAGGATCACCGGCACGGCGTGTTGCCCGATGAGTGTCCCCGGGCGCGGGGTAAGGTGCGAGATGCTCTCGATGGCGGCCTTGATCTGCTCGAGCGTCCGCCCGGTGCGCTTGGCGATCTGCGGCAGGCGGTTCATCTCGATGTCTCGCAGGAACCGTCGCACCAGTTCCATCTCCAGCGACACGTCTCGCCCCGTCTGGGCCTCGGCCGCCAGCTGGATCGTCAGGCATTCCGACAGGTCGCGAGCCGCCACGCCGCGCGGATCGAGCGTCTGGACGAGGCGCAAGGCCGTCTGCACGTCCGCCGACGTGACGCCCTCGCCCGCCCCGGCCTGCACCTGCTCCAGCGGGGTGCGCAGATATCCATCGTCCTCCAGGAGATCGATGATCGCCCGCCCGGCCCGGCGGACGCCGTCGGAAACTTCCACGAACCGCCACTGCTCCATCAGGTACTCCGCCAGCGATTGCGCCGGGGCCGGCGTGTTCGCCATCGCATCCATCTTGCGGTCGCGCTCCCCCGGCGCCGGCGCGGGGCGAGAGGGCGTGTCGCTCCGCGCGAATTCCCCGCCGTACTCGTCCTCGAATTCCGCCAGGCGCTCGAAATCGTCGCGATTCCCGTTGGTGTCGTCGACCACCAGCGGTTGCTCCCCGCGCGGGTCCATCTCGTCGGGCGCCTGCGGGGGCGCTTCCTCGTCCACGCCCGCAACGTGCATCTCCAGCACCGGGTTGGACTGAAGCTCCGCGTCGATCCGTTCCTGGAGCGCCATCACCGGCAGCTGGAGAATCTCCATCGCCTGGATGATCCGAGGCGAGAGCTTCATCTGCTGTTCGAAGCGAAGTTGTTGTGTCGCGTCCAGTCTCATCTCTATCCGCTATTCTACGCACATTGCCTCAACAGGCAATGGACCCGAACCCTCCGCCGGGGGATTCCTCCCAAAATTCTCGCAAGGACCGTTTGAATCCGGGAAATTCACGCGATTTGCGCACTGTTTTCTCCCTCCGTCGGGAGTTGCCTTGACAGGGGCGGCGCGAATCCGTACCAATAGAGCTTTCCAGCGGACGAGCGGCCAAGCACCCGCCCCGCCTGCGTGAACGCCTCCAGGGATTTCGGCGTGGTCGTCTGCCGTCTACCACGGCAAGAGGCCAAAGGGCAGTCGGTGCTCTCTATTACCAGTAGAGGTCTTTCATGAAGGTATTCGTCGTCAACTGCGGAAGCAGTTCCATCAAGTATCAGTTGTTCTCGATGACCAACGAGAGGGTGCTGGCCAAGGGCCTGCTGGAACGCGTGGGGGAGACCGACGCCTGCCTGCACCACACGGCAGTGCGCCGGACCAACGGACAGCCCGTCGACAAGTCGATCGACCAGACCGTCAACGCCCCCAATCACACCGAGGGTCTCAAGCTCATCCTCGGGGCCCTCCTCGACGGGAGACACGGCGTCATCGACAGCATCGCCGAGATCCAGGCCGTCGGGCATCGCGTGGTCCATGGCGGGGAGGACATCACGGATTCCACGCTGGTGGACGATGCGGTCCTCGGGATCATCCGCCGCAACGCGGAGTTGGCGCCCCTGCACAACCCGCCGAACCTTGCGGGCATCGCCGGCGCGATGGCGGCCATGCCGGGAAAACCCAACGTGGCCGTCTTCGACACCGCGTTCCTGGCCACCCTGCCCCCCACCGCCTACCGATACGCCGTGCCCGACGAGTGGTACCACAAGCATCACATCCGAAAGTACGGGTTCCACGGCACCAGCCACCAGTACGTCACCCTCCGGACGGCCGAACTGCTGGGCAAGAAGCCCGAGGAAGTCTTTCTGATCACCGCGCACCTGGGCAACGGATGCTCCATCACCGCCGTCGCCGGGGGGCGCGCGGTGGACCACTCCATGGGCATGACCCCGCTGGAGGGGCTGATGATGGGCACGCGCAGCGGGGACCTGGACCCCGCCGTGGTGTTCTACATGATCGAGCACGGACTGAGCCCGCGCCAGGTGGACAACATTCTCAACAAGAAATCGGGGCTGCTGGGGGTCAGCGGGTTGAGCAACGACATGCGCGACCTGCTGCTGGCGGCGGAGGGCGGAAACAAAAGGGCGGAACTTGCCGTCGAGATGTTCGTCTACCGCATCGTGAAATACATCGGCGCGTACTCGGCCGTGCTTCCGCAACTGGACGCGGTGGTGCTGACGGGCGGCATCGGGGAGAATTCGCTTCCGGTCCGGCGCAAGCTCTGCCAGCGCCTGACGAGGCTGGGCGCTATCGCCAACGAGCAGCGCAACGTCGCGACCGTTCGCGGAAAGGCCGGTCCCATCACCGCCGACGGGGCAACCTTGCCCGTCTGGGTCGTGCCGACCAACGAGGAACTGATGATCGCCCGCGACACGCGACGAATCATCGAGGGGCGCTGAACGCTTCCTTCGGACGGAATTCCTTTGCGAAAGCCGTCCGGGGGGATATAAAAGGGAACGTGGCACGGACGGCGTTTTCGGCTGGGTCTGACGGGTGGCGATTCTCCACGCAGGAGCACGGAACATGCGCACGGATCTCAAAATCGGCATCGCGGTGGGTCTGCTTCTGATCCTCGGGGTCGTGGTCTACTTCGGCGTATTCAGCCAGGGCACCAAGTCCGAACCGACCACCCAGCCGGGACCGTCCCAGGACCTGACGGGCGACGGCGGACAGACTAACATTCTCGACACGGGCCGCCCGCCCGCGACACCCCCGGCGATCGCGGATCGCGGCGTTCCGCCGGCCACCGCGCCGGCTCCCGGCAGCGACACCATCGTCATTCTCCCGCCGGCTGAAGGAACCACCCGCCCCGCCGATCGCGCCGAGGTCGCCACGCTGGAACCGATCCGCAGGCCGGCTGAGCCCGTCCGCAGACCCGGCGAGGTGATCGATCCGGTGCTCGAACCGATCGACCTGGCCGACGCGGGCAGCGCCGCGCCGGGCGGGACCACCCCGAGCGTGGATACCGTCGGCTGGCGGACCTACGTCGTCCAGGAAGGCGACCTGGGTTTCTGGGGCATCGCTCAGAAAATGTACGGCGACGGGAAGCACTATCCCTTCATCGCCAAGGCCAATCCCGACGCCAACTCCGGCTCGTTGCGCATCGGCCAGCCGTTGCGGATCCCCCCCCTGCCGAAATCGACCGCCCCTACCGGCATTGACGTCGGACCGGGCCCGGCGCCCACGGGCGGAACGCCTGCCGCGGCGCCCAATACCTACACCGTCCAGGAGGGCGACCAGGGATTCTGGGGCATCGCCCAGAAGGTCTACGGCGACGGAAACAAATGGCCCATCCTCGCCAAGGCCAATCCCGACGTGGACAGCCGTGCCCTCCGCATCGGACAGGTGCTGAAGGTCCCGCCGCTGTCCGGCGCGCCGGCTCCTGCCCCCGCCGCTCCCGCCGGGCGCGGTGAGTCGCGATCGACTGGCGCGATCCCCTTGGGCGGACAGCGAACCTATATCGTCCAGAAAGGCGATTCGGGATACTGGGGAATCGCCCAGAAGGTGTATGGGAACGGCAAATACTTCGAACTCATCGCCAAGGCCAATCCCGGGGTCGATCCGCACAACCTCCAGATCGGTCAGGAGATTGTGGTTCCTCCCCTGCCTTCTGAAAGCGCCACGCCGACCACCGGACGGGCCGCCCCGCGGAGCCCCGCCAGCCCGGCCGGGAGCACTCGAAGCCCGTCCGCAACCGGCAGCGGAGACCTGATTCTGCTTCCCGACTGACCGGGGTCTGCGGCGGAGGAAACGCGCGCGGGCGGTTTTTGTATCGCTGCGCCTGCCATATGCCCTCAAGCCCCTGCGATTTGAGGTCCGATAACGAGTGTAGACAGAGGTTGCCCATGTTGAGGAAGACGCCCTGGACGTCGCTGGTTGCGTTGTGCCTGTCTGCGGTGTGCGGATGCGAGCGCCCGCTGTCGAAACCCACGGTCCAGGCGCCGCCCAAGCTGCCGATCGAGCTGGAAGGTACCGTCGCCGAACACGCCTACATGTTCGGCGGGGGAAGCATGGACGCCCAGGCGTATGGCATCGTGGTGCGCCTGGGCAACAACGGGTCCAGCGAGGTGCCGCCCCGTATCCGCGCGCACCTGATCGAGTATCTCCGCAAGCAGAATCTCGGTTCGGCCCGTCACGGAACCGAGGAAATCTCCCCCGCCCGCATCCTGAACGACAAGGACACCGCCGTCGTGCTTGTGGAGGGAACCATCCCCCCGGGCGCCCCCGCGGGAACCCGCTTCGACGTCGTCGTCACCGCCCTTCCGCAGACCCAGACCCGCAGCCTGGACGGCGGAGTGCTGATGCCCATCGAACTGAGCATGGCCTTGGGCGGAGGCTCGCTCGTGCAGGGCGCCAAGGTCCTGGCGCGAGCCAGCGGGCCGGTTTTCGTCAATCCGTTCCTCGATCCGACCAAGCCGGCCGAGAGCGCCAAGTTCCGCACCGGGCGGATTCTCAACGGCGCGGTGGTCACCGAGGACCGACCCATCCGCCTGATCCTTCGCCAGCCGGACTACGGGCGATGCAGCCTGATCGAGCGGCGCATCCGCGAGCGGTTCGGGGAGGTCGAGCACGGTCTGGGCCCGGCGCGGAAGAAAATCGCCAACGCCATCGGGGCCGACACGCTGGAGGTTTCCATCCCCCCCCAGTGGCAGGACGACTACCTGCACTTCCTGCAACTGATCCTGCACCTGCCCCTGGACCCCACCCACGGGGCGGCCGACGCCAAGGCCCGCCAGGTCGCCGAGGCTCTGCAACTGCCCGGCGCCCGGCACGAAGACCTCGCCCTGATCTGGGAGGCCATGGGACGGCAGGTCGTACCGCTGATCCAGCCGCTCTACACCTCGAAAAACGCCGCAGTGGCGTTCTACGCCGCCCGCACGGGCCTGCGCCTGGGTGACGTCGCCCTCGCCGGACCGGTGATGATTCGCTTCGCCGCCAGTGCCAACTCGCGCCACCAGCTCGCCGCCATCGAGGAACTCGGAAAACCTCGCAAGGTCATCCAGGCCTTGCAGACCCTCCGCACCCTCATCGACGACCCCAACGAACTGGTGCGGATCGCCGCGTACGAGAGCCTCGTCAGGCTCGGGGACATGACGACCGTTCAACGCATGGACATCGAAGGGGAATTCCAGGTCGATATCGTCCGCAGTTCGCGCGGATACGTGATTTACGCCACCCAGACCGGCCAGCCGAAGGTCGTGCTGTTCGGGCAGAACATGGTCGCCCGCAAACCGATGTTCTACAACGCGCCGGACGACCTGGTGACCATCAACGCGCGGGAGAATTCCGAGAAGCTGATGGTCTTCCGGAAGATTCAGCGAACGGGGCAGTACAGCGATACGCTTCAGAGCGATTTCGCCGTCCGGAAGCTCATCGAGACGCTGGGGCGCCTCGATCAGGACGACGCCGGGCGCATGCGGGGGCTGGGGCTCAGTTACGGGCAGATCGTCGGGACGCTCCAGCGGATGTGCAAGGAAGGCGACATCCCGGCCAAGTTCGTCCTCCAGACCGCCCCGGAAATGGAAAAGCTGTATACGGGCTTCGCCACCACCGGCAGGCCTGACTAACCCTATTTTGGCATGGACGAACGGCCGGTTTGTGGTAGGATGTCCCGTATCTTGTGGCGAATACGTGTCTTGCTCACCAGGGATGGTGCTTTGTTCCTGCGTAAGCGTTAGGGAAGACGCCAAGCGATGAAACTGAGAAAACTGATCCTGTCGGGCTTCAAGAGCTTTGCGGATCGGACCGAGTTTGACTTCCACGACGGCATCAGCTGCGTCGTCGGGCCCAACGGCTGCGGAAAGAGCAACATCGTCGACGCGGTCAAATGGGTCCTGGGGGAACAGTCCGCCAAGAGTCTGCGCGGTTCGGAGATGATGGACGTCATCTTCAACGGTTCGTCCAGCCGGCGGGCGGCAGGACACGCCGAAGTCACGCTGGTCTTCGACAACTGCGGACATCTGCTCCAGCCCAACGGCGCCGAGGGTGCCCCCTGCGAGACCATCAGCATCACCCGTCGCCTGTTCCGGTCCGGGCAGAGCGAATATCTCATCAACAAGGCCCCCGCGCGACTCCGCGACATCCGCGAGATGTTCATGGACACCGGCGTCGGGACCGACGCGTACAGCCTGATCGAGCAGGGGCGCGTCGAGGGCTTCCTCCAGGCGTCGCAGGAGGACCGGCGCGCGATCTTCGACGAGGCCGCCGGCATCAGCAAGTACAAGGCCCGCAAGAAGGAAGCCCTTCGCAAGCTCGAGCGGGTGGACCAGAACCTCCTGCGGATCAACGACATCCTCGGCGAGGTCGAGAAACGCCTGCGGTCCATCAAGTACCAGGCCGGAAAGGCCCGCAACTACCAGACCTACACCGAGCGTCTCAAGGAACTTCGGTCGCTGCACTTCCTGGCCCAGTACCACACGCTCAAGCAGCAGCGCAAGGAACTCCAGGGCCGCCTGGAGCAGTTGACGGACCAGCTTTCCTCCGCCTCAGCCCGGATCGACCAGCTCGAGGCGGCGCGGAGCGGCACGGAAGTCGAAAGCGTCGATCTGGAACGTGCGGGGCGCGAGCTGGACGGGCGGATCGCCTCCGTCGGCGGTCAGATCACCGCCTGCGAGCAGCGAGGCGACATGCTGGCAGCACGCGTCAAGGAACTGGGCGAGCAGATCATCGCCGTCAGCAGCCGCTGCGAGGAAACCGAAGCCAAGATCGAGCAGCTCGCCGCCGAGTCCACCGCCCGCCAGGCCGAACTACAGGAGACCGACGCTCGCGCCGCCGAGTTCGTCCAGCGCTACGACGCCGCCCGGCAGGAGCACACCGCCGGCGAATTGGCCATCACGCACCTGTCAGCCAAGCTCGAGGACGAGAAGGCCGGCACCATCGACCTGCTCCGCCGGACCGCCCAGCTGCACAACGAGATCAATTCGCACACGATCCGCCGCGAGAACCTCAACGCGCAGCGCACCCGCCTGGATGAGCGGGCCGATCAGATTTCCGCCCATCTTTCGGACCTGCTGGAGCAGCGCGGGCAGTTCGAGGCCCGCCTGTCCGATGTGCGCGAGGTGCTGGACGCCTCGCAGGCCAAACTCGACGAGGTCCGCCAGGCCGAACGCAAACTCTCCGACAGCGAGCACGAGTTCCAGAAGCAGCTGTCCACCGCCCGCGAGGAGCGCAGCGCCGCCACCAGCCGTCTGGAGGCGCTGGGCGAAATGCAGAAGCGCCTCGAGGGCGTCAACGCGGGCGTCCGCCGCGTGCTGGAGGCCCGGCAGTCCGACACGCTGCCGATGGTCCGCGGCATGCTGGGTGATTTCGTGCAGACCGACACGCGACACGCCGCGCTCGTCGAGGCGGCGATGTCCGGCGCCGACCAGCAGATCGTCGCCGACCGCTACGATGACGTGCAGGCCGCCGCCGACACGCTCCGGCAGGTCCTGAACAACAGCACCGTCGAGGTGGTCTGCCTGGACCGCCTGGAGACGTTCCGCGACGATTTCGACCTGTCCCGCTGCCCGCCCGCCAAGTCGCGGGTGATCGACTGGGTGCGGTTCGACCCGCCCGTGGCGCCGCTGATGTGGCGACTGCTGGGGCGGACGATCGCCGTGGCCTCCCTCGCCGACGCAGCCGAAGCGGCCCGGATCGCGCCGGATGGATATCGCTTCGTCACCGAGCGCGGCGAGGTGCTCGAGGCCGACGGGCGGATTCGCGTCGGCGCCGCCAACCGCTCCGCGGGCGTCATCGCACGGCGTAGCGAGCTGACCGAGCTGGAAACCCGCCTGCGGGAACTGGACGCGAGGATCGAGGAACTCCAGGGCCGCTGCAAGACCGCGCGAAACGAGCGAGAGCACCTCGAGGAGCTCCAGAGCAAGCTTCGCACCGCCATCTACGAGACCAACACCGAGCGCGTCGAGGCGCAGAGCCGCCTGGCGCAGGTCGGCGAGCAGGTCGATCGCCTCGAGCGGGAGCGCCCGCTGATCGCCGCGGAGGTGAAAAACCTCGCGCGGGAGATCGAGGGTTCCGTCCTGGCCGAACACCAGGCCAAGGCGAAGGCCGTCGAGATGGAGGCGCTCAACGTCGAACGCCAGAAGCAGATCGAGGCATTGACCGCCCAGCTGGCAGGTGCGCGCCAACGGCAGGACGAACTCAGCGCCCAGCTGACCGAGGTGAAGGTGGCCCTGGCGCAGGCGGAGCAGAAGCGGCTTTCCCTGCGCGACGCCGCCGCCGCCTTGGACCGCCAGCGGGAGCAGATGGAGGCCGACCTGTCTGCCGGGCGCGCCCAGATCGAGCTCAACCGCCAGAGACGCACCGACGCCGAGCAAAACATCGTCCGCACGCGAGAGGAAATCGACCGCCTCTACGTCCAGCAGGAGCAACTCCAGCAGGAAGCTCGCGAGCTGGAGGAAACCCGTCGCGGACTGGCCGAGAAGCTCCAGGCCGTCCGCACGCAGCTCACCGAGCAGCGCAAGGCCCACGACGCCCTGAGCGAGACGGTCAACGCCGCCCGCGTAGAGCTGGGCGAGGTGGACGTCCGCGTGGAAAGCCTCATCGCCCGCGCCGCCGACGAGATGAACATGGATCTCGTCGCCCTCCTGCCGAACTATCAGCACGACGAGCACCGGT
>DNAS01000189.1:26718-37361 GCA_003485185.1 Phycisphaerales bacterium
CGCCGTCGAGGCGGAAATCCGCGACCTGCGGACCAGGATCGAACGCCTCGGAAACGTCAACCTCGACGCCATCTCCGAGCAGGAGGAACTCGAGCAACGCCACGAGTTCCTGGGCAAGCAGCTGTCCGACGTGACCGCCTCCCAGACCCAGCTCAACGAGCTGATCCGCCGGATCAACAAGGAAAGCCGCGAGATGTTCCTGGAGACCTTCGCGAAGATCCGCGAGAACTTCCAGCAATTGTTCCGCAAGCTCTTCGGCGGGGGAAAGGCCGACATCCTCCTGCTCAACGAGGAGGACGTCCTGGAAAGCCCCATCGAGATCGTCGCCCGTCCGCCCGGAAAGGAAACCCGCACCCTGACGCTGCTGTCCGGCGGCGAGAAGACCATGACCGCCCTGTCGCTGCTGTTCAGCATCTTCCAGAGCCGCCCCAGCCCGTTCTGCCTGCTGGACGAGGTCGACGCCGCCCTCGACGAAGCCAACACCGAGCGGTTCGGAACGCTCGTCCGCGAATTCGTTCATACCAGCCAGTTCATCGTCATCACCCACGCCAAGCGCACCATGAGCATGGCCGACGTGCTTTACGGCGTGACCATGCAGGAGCCCGGCATCTCCACGAGGATCAGCGTTCGCTTCGAGGAAGTGGACAAGGCCCTCGAAAACGACCTGGAGCCCGCCGGCGTGTCGTAGTGCGCCGAGGACAGAAGACCGTCAGGCCGCGAAACAGTCTTCTCACGGTCGCCGGTCTTCGGTATCCGGTCCTTGAGCTCCCGTTCTTCTTGCCTGTTTTCTTGCCGAACAGGCGTGCGGGTCGTCATGCTGTAGGGTGAAACTGCCGGTCGGGTCCGTCGGTCGGGGTTCCCTTCGGAGAAGGGATGGCGCGGTGAGACAGGCATCAGACGTCGGAAACAGAAGACGGGAAGCCCTGGCCCTGGACGGCCGGGCGGCACGCTGTCTTCGGGACGTGTTCGAACAGATGGATCGCATCCTTGCCGCCGACAACGCCCAGGCGGGTCTGCGGCCTCTGGTGAGACTGCTGATTCGCCTGCGATGTCTGCGGGCCCTGTTGGAGTAGCCCCACCCCGCCCCGGTCGCGACAATGCCGCGCCCGGGGCGATTTTTCCCTCGTTTTTTTTAACCCGACTATAATGAGTTAAACAAGGATGCCGGCGGGTGCTCGGGGCATCCGCGATTTGTGACCCGGAGGAGACAATTTGTGAGAAACTTACCGCTCATCATCCTGCTCGCCGTCCTGTGTTTCGCATCGGTCGTTTCGGCTGCAACCTACACCGGAAGCCTGACTTACACGCCGCCCGCCCCGCCGGGAACCACTGACGGGCTGTTCGTATCCGGCTATTCCGCCCAGTGGCCCAGTTACACCGTCACGCTCTCCTGGACCGTGACCGACACGGACAACTCCCAGCCGGGATATCCGTGGAAATACACCTACACGTTCGGGCATTCCGGCTCCGATGCCACCATCAGCCACATTATCATTGAAGGCTCGCAGGGCATCAGCGAGGCGAACGTCGTCGGTCTGACCGGCGCGACGCTGTCGTCGGCCGGACTCCAGACCGTTCTGTCGGGCAACCCGGACATGCCGGAAGACCTCTACGGGCTGCGGTTCAACCCGCTCTCGACCGTCACGAGCATGACGTGGACGTTTTTCAGCGACCGCCAGCCGGTCTGGGGCGACTTCTACGCCCGCTGCGGAAACAAGCAGAACTTGGGAGTGAACCTCGCCTACAACTACAACAAGGATGGCTCTGGCGCGGAACTGGGGTTCCTGGACCCCAACAGCAACAACACGGTCCGCGATGACGTGGACCCCAGCGCCCCGGCAGCCAACGGATCGTTGAACTTCCACATTCTCGTCCCGGACTCGGTCGTTCCCGAGCCGGGCACGTTGAGCCTGCTGGCGCTGGGCGCCGCGGGCCTGTGGAACCGCCGACGGAAATAGCTGCACTCGGGCGCGACAGCGGGCAGGTCGTTCACGACGGCCTGCCTGCTTGCATTTCCGGCGCGCCCGCGAACGCCAATCCCCGCGCCAGCGGTTGCGAACCGCGCCGCGACTGCTACAATTGCCCTCCTTGACGGCGGGCGATGCGCGCTCGCGACGAATCCGCAATGCGCACGAAAGGCAACGTCTCATGGAATTCCAGCAGGCGGAACGGTTGAACAAGCTGCCCCCCTACCTCTTTGCCGACCTGAGGCGGAAGATGGCTGCTGCCCGGGAAAAGGGCGTCAAGGTCCTTCGCATCGACATCGGCGACCCGGACCTTCCCACGCCGGACCCGGTCGTGCGGGAGATGATCCGCGCGGTCGACGACCCCGGCGACCCGGATCGCCATCGCTACGGCTGCGACAGGCCGGTGGCGCAGTTCCCCGAGGCGGTGCGGAATTTCTACCAGCGCCGCTACGGCGTGACGCTCGCGCCCGAACAGGTCGTCGCCACTACCGGAAGCAAGGACGCCATCGTCCAGTTCTGCATGGGACTGATGAACCCCGGCGACGTCGGCATCGCGCCCATGCCGGGGTATCCGACGTACAACATCGGTCACGTCTTCTGCTCCGGCGAGACGTACCAGGTTCCGCTGCGGGCGGAAAACGGCTGGCTGCTCGACTTCGACGAGATTCCCCCGGAGATCCGCCGCCAGGCGAAGGTGCTCTGGCTGAACTATCCGAACAATCCCACGTCGGCTGTGGCGCCGCTTGAATTCTTCGCGCGGGCGGTGGAATTCGGGCGGCAGAACAACCTTCTCATCGCGCACGACGCCGCCTACAGCGAGAACACCTACGACGGATACCGCGCCCCCAGCATCCTCCAGGTTCCGGGCGCCGACGAGGTGGCCGTCGAGTTCTTCAGTCTGTCCAAGGCGTTCAACATGACCGGGTGGCGCGCGGGATTCGTCGTCGGAAACGCCTCGGCCGTCAAGGCACTCAACACGGTCAAGGAAAACGTGGACAATGGCTCGCTGCGGGCCATCCAGTTCGCCGCGGCCAAGGCGCTCGACCAGGCCGACACGCTCGTTGGGCCTATCAACGCCATCTACCAGAAGCGGCGCGACCTGGTGGTCGACACGCTCAACAAGGCCGGATGGACGCTCGAAAAGCCCAAGGCCACCATCTATATCTGGGCCCCCGTGCCGGAAAAATATGCCGGAAACAGCGGGAAATTCGTCGCCGACCTGCTCGAAAAGACCGGCGTGATGGTCACCCCGGGCCGCGGCTACGGACAATGGGGCGAAGGCTACTTCCGCATCAGCCTGACCTACGGAGACGTCGTGCTGGCCGAAGCCATGGACCGAATCATCCAGATGAAAATGTGAAAAGAAGTGGTGAGTGGTGAGTGACGGATGGAAGTTCGGATGGAAACAACCGCGGGACTCGGCAAGGCGGCTGAGGTCTGGTTGAACGGAAACCTGCTGACCGTCTGCGATAATCTCAGCACGGCGGGGCAGCGCTGCCCGCCGGGCCTGCTGGATCGCGTGGAATTCACCTACGTCTGCAACGAGGCGCGGGACTGGCCCCAGGCCATCGCCGACAACCCCGCCCACCGGCGGATTCTCCATTCCGTCAAGGGGTGGGCGTACGAGGGGTTCGGGCGCGTCGTCTCGCTCATGCCGACGGTCATCGATTTCGGGCTGCTGAAGATGGAAGACCCCAACTGGACCAGTGACGAGTCGCTCCTGGGCGCGTACGTTCGCATCCCGATCGACCGCCTGGAACTGCGGAACGCTCGCGAGCCCGACTGGCCGACGAACGCGAGGTAACGGCGCCGGCCGGGGCGAACAAAAGGAAAGGAACCATCATGCCGATGACTCCGCGGGAACGATGGCTGGCCCTGCTGAACGGGCAGAAGCCCGACCGCATTCCCACCGACTACTGGGCCACGGACGAAGTGACGCGGCGTCTCCAGAAGGAACTGGGCTGCGCCGACCGCCACGAATTGTTCGACAAGCTGCACATCGACGGCCTGGACACCCTCGGGCTGTCGCCCAACAAGATCTACTACGCCAATCGCCCCGACGCGGATATGTGGGGCATCGCCTTCCGCACGGTCAACTACGGAAGCGGCACATACTCCGAAGTGGCGTCCCATCCGCTGGCTGAGATGACGACCGTCGAGCAGATTCACGCGCATCGGTGGCCCGATCCCGACGATTACGACTGGGACGCGTTCCGCCGGAAAGCGAAAAAGCTTTCGGGACGGCGCGCGGTCCGCTGCGGCAGTTACGAGCCGTTCCTTCTCTACTGTCGGATGCGCGGCATGGAGCAGGCCATGATGGACCTGCTGGCGGAGCCCGAGATCGCCGAGGCGATCCTGACGCACCTGTTCGACTACCACTACCGCGTCAACGAGCGGGCGTTCGACATCGCCCGCGGAAAGGTGGACTTGACTTATGTCGCCGAGGACCTGGGCAGCCAGCACGGGCTGCTGATGGGATTGGAGCAGATTCGCCGCTTCCTCCTTCCGAACCAGAAAAAGATGGCCGACCTCGCCCGCAGCCACGGGATTCACATCTTCTACCACACCGACGGGGCCGCGCGGGACGTCATCCCCGACCTGATCCGCGTCACGGGCATCGAGATTCTCAACCCGATCCAGTGGCGCTGCCCGGGCATGGAGCGCGAGGGGCTCGTGCGCGACTTCGCCGACCAGGTGGTCTTCCACGGCGCGGTGGACAACCAGCAGACGCTCCCGTTCGGCAGCGTGGCGGACGTCCGCAACGAGGTGCTGGACAACCTGCGCATCTTCGCCCCGGCCCGGTGGATCTGCGCGCCGTGCCACAACCTTCAGCCGGTCTCGCCCACGGAGAACATCGTGGCGATGTACGAGACGATCTGGGAGCACGGCCGGCTCTGAGAGTGCCGAACATGACCGAGACCACCGCCTATATCGCGTTGGGCAGCAACCTGGGCGACCGGGCGGCACGCCTGCGGCTGGCGATCGACTTCCTCGGCGCGGAAAAGGGCGTGCGGGTGGTGCGCGTCTCGCGGTTCCTCGAGACCGAGCCCGTCGGCCCACTCGGGCAGCGGAAGTTCCTCAACGCCGTGGCGGAACTGGCCACCACGCTCGATCCCCACGCGCTGCTGGAGGTGTTGCAGGACATCGAGTACCGCCTCGGGCGCGACCGCGACGTGGAGCTGCGCTGGGGCCCGCGCACGTGCGACCTGGACCTGCTGCTGTACGGCGATAGGGTCCTGGAAACCGACGAGCTGACGATCCCCCACCCGCGAATGCACGAGCGGCAATTCGTGCTCGAACCCCTGGCGGAAATCGCCCCCGACGCGGTCCACCCCGTCCTGGGGCGCACCATCAGCGAACTGCTGGAGAACCTGCCGTGAGCGCCGCGCTGGTGAGCATCGTCGGCGCGCCGGCGTCGGGAAAGACCACCCTCGCAGAGTACCTCGCCGCCGAGATGCCGGCGACGCTTCTTCGCGAGGACTACGCGGGCAACCCGTTCCTGGCCGACTCCTGCGCCGGGCGCGCGGAGGCCCGCCTGCCGGGACAGCTCTACTTCCTGATGTCCCGCGTGGCGCAGTTGAACGAATCTCACTGGCCGGCCGACGGCGTGGTGGTGACGGACTACGGGTTCTGCCAGGATGCGATTTTTGCGCGACTGCGCCTGGGGGCCGACGATTTGCGCCTCTACGAGCGGATCGCCCGCCGCGTGGGCGGGTTGGTGCATCCGCCGGCGGTATTGGTGCTGCTGGAGGCGCCGCCCGAGGTGCTGCTGGAGCGGATCGCCCGGCGCGGGCGGGACTTCGAGAAGACCCTCACCGCGGCGTTTCTCTCCGAGATCGCCGAGGCGTACAATACCGCGGTGGCCGAGGCCCGCTGCCCCGTGCTGCGGGTGGACTGTCACGCGCAGGACCTTCGCCGGCAGGACTGTCGCGCCGAACTGGTCCACAGGATTCGGGAAAATCTATGAACCTAGCCAGAACGATCGAGGAAGTGCGACAGGAGGTGCGCGAGGCGCGCCAGGCGGGCAAGTGCGTCGCGCTGGTGCCGACGATGGGCGCCCTGCACGCAGGGCACATGAGCCTGATCGACACCGCCAAGGGCGCATGCGACTTCGTGGCCGTCAGCATCTTCGTCAACCCGACGCAGTTTGGCCCCGGCGAGGACCTGGACGCCTACC
The DNA here is from genome assembly GCA_003485185.1 of Phycisphaerales bacterium. Lineage (GTDB taxonomy): Bacteria > Planctomycetota > Phycisphaerae > SM23-33 > SM23-33 > UBA12270. Next base: position 32,863 of record DNAS01000189.1, read on the forward strand.
CCCGCACGCCGGAGGAAGACTTCGCCGCATGCGAGGAGCGAGGCGTGGACCTGGTGTTCCTCCCGGACGTCAAGACCATGTACGGCGGCGGCGGGTTGACCACCGTCAGCGTCGCCCGTCTGGGCGAGACGCTCTGCGGGCGCGCCAGGCCTGGGCATTTCGCCGGCGTGTGCACCGTCGTCGCCAAGCTGTTCCACATCGTCCAGCCGGACCGGGCGTTCTTCGGCGCCAAGGACTACCAGCAGGCCGCCATCATCCGACGGATGACGGCGGACCTGAATTTCCCCATTGAGATCGTCGTCTGCCCCACGGTCCGCGAGTCCGACGGGTTGGCGATGTCCAGCCGGAACCGCAATCTCTCGCCCGAGGAACGCCGGCAGGCGGTCGCCCTGTCGCAGTCGCTCCAATTGGCGCGGCAGTTGATCGAGGAAAGCCGCCCCCCCGCCGCCGAGATCATTCAGGCCATGAAGGAATATCTCGCCGAGACCGCCCCGGACGGTGAGGTGGACTACCTCCAGATCGTCGATCCGCGGGACCTGTCCGACGTCGCCGCCACCGACAAGCCCGTGCTGGTGGCGCTGGCGGTGAAGTTCTCCCGGGCCAGGCTGATCGACAACATGCTTGTGGACTCGCAGGCCCGAACGTCCTAAGATGGATCGTTGCGGCAGTTTCAATCGGGTTTCAATCGCCGCCGGAGCGCCAGGTTCCGCGGCGGAAAGGTGCGATGTTCCATGCAGTTGAAGATACTTCGCGCAAAAATCCACCGGGCCACGATCACCCAGGCCGAGGTCGACTACATCGGCTCGATCACCATCGACCAGGACCTGCTTGATGCCACGGGCATCCTCCCGGGCGAGTGCGTCATGGTCGCCGATCTTACCGACGGCGCCCGCTTCGAGACGTACGTTTTCCCCGGCGAGCGGGGCAGCGGCGTTATCTGCGTCAACGGGGCCGCCGCCAGGCTGGTCCGCGTGGGCGACCTGGTGATCATCATGGCCTTCGGGTACTTCTCCCCGGAGGAGGCGGCCGCCCTCAAGCCCAAGGTGGCCCTGGTGGACAAGAAAAACCGCGTCAAGAAAATGCTCTAGACGCCCGGACGCCAGGGATCGGAATGCTTCAGATCATCATTGATCTCGGTACCTTCGAGCTTCTCGGACGAAGCATCCCCCTGCGGATCTTCGGGTATGGGCTGATGCTGGTGCTGGGATTCCTCTGCGGAATCGCGCTGGCCCGCTGGCGAGCCCGCCGCGCGGGGGAAAGCGCCGATGCGATCACCACCTGCGGAATCCTGGCGCTGATCGGGGGCGTCGTGGGCGCGCGCCTCGCCTACGTCATCGAGAACTGGCGTAATTTCCTGCACCAGAAAGACGTCGCCCTGGAGATCCTCAACGTCACCTCCGGCGGGCTGATCTACTATGGCGGGATCGCCCTGGCCACCGCGATGGTGCTGGTGTATCTGCGCGCCAAGCGCCTGCCCGTGCGGCGCTACCTGGACATCATCGCCCCCAGCATGATGATCGGCCTGGCGTTCGGGCGAGCAGGATGCCTGCTGAACGGCTGTTGCTATGGTGGCCCGTGCGACGAACACTGGCCGCTGGCGGCGCGGTTCCCCCTGTATTCCGAGCCGCTGGTCAAGCTCAACGGGCCGGGACCCTTTTCCGAAGGCACACAGGGCGCCTCGCCCCCCTACGCCCACCAGTTGGAGGCCGGGCGGGTCCATCCGGACTCGCGCCTGACCTACGTGGCCCGCGTGCCCCTGCGAGACAAGCACGGGCGGGACCTTCTCTCCGCCGGCCGGCCGCAGTTCAAGGATCGCACGTTCGCACTGCCCCCGCGAGATCTGCACGGTTGGCTGGCAAACGATCAGCTTGCCACGATGCTTTCCGACACGCCGGCGTTCGAGAAGGACTTCTACCACCTCGCCGGCGCCGACGGGTTGCTGAGCGAACAGGAATGGCGCCGCGGAATCCGCGAGGGCGATGGCCTGCTCCGCGGCAGCGAGGCATGGGAAGAAGCCCGCACCTTCGACGACAACGCCGACGGGACACTGAGCCCGCGCGAGATGCGAGCGTACCTGGACGTTCGCCTGGGGCGCATCCTGCGACAGTTCGATTCCGATCACGACGGAAAACTCGATGCAACAGAGCGGGCGATCGCCAACGAATATCTCCAGGCCGATCTCTATGAAATCGCCCGCCACGCCTGGAGCGAGCCGGTCCGTCCCGCCCAGGCGCTGGGGATCGTCAACGCCCTCCTGCTGGCGGGGTTGCTGCTGGCTTTCAGCCGCCTGCGGACGCGCGAGGGACAGGTCTTCCTTCTGATGGTCGTGCTCTACCCCGTCACGCGGTTCGTCCTCGAATCCATCCGTGCAGACAACCCCCACAACCTCGCCAAGGGCATCCTCACGCACAACCAATACACCTCCATCGTGCTGGTGGCCGTCGGCATCGTCCTGCTGTTCGTCCTGCGAATCCTGCCCGCCTCCTGCGGACCGACGCTCGCCCAGCGGGTTGCGAGCGAAACCGGCAAGCCCCGCGGAAAATCCCGGCAAACCACTTCCGGAAAGGACACGCGATGAAACGAGTGAGCATGATTTCCCTGTTGACGATCCTGTCAACCGTCGCGGTGGCCAAGGCCGACACCGCGCAACGCCTCGCCAAGACCGTCCAGGACTACGGAAACTCCCTGGCGGTGTTCCGCTGCACGTTCGAAGACGACCTGATGAAGCAGGTCCTCGTCGCCCAGGCGGTTTGCATCCACGTGAACAACGGGATTGGCACCTTCCTGGTCCTGGGCATGGACGGGCGCATGAACCCCGACCGCATCAGCGAGACAGTGCTGATTGCGTCCGGCGTGGAGCAGAAGACCGTCAAGGCCTCGCTGCTGAGCATCGATCCCGAATTGGACATTGCGTTCGTCCGGGCGTCGGAGAGCTATCCGTGGCAGGCGGTTCCTTTCGCCACGAGTTCCAAACTCGCCGTCGGGCAGGAGGTGGTGTCGATCGGCCTGACCCCGGGCGACCCCGCCAACACGCCGTGCGTCGCCGCGGGATACGTTTCGGCCATCGTGCGCAATCCGCGCCAGCTCGTGATGGTCGCGGGCGGACAACTCACCCAACCGGGCTCGCCGGTCTTCGGACCCGACGGGCGGGCGATCGGACTGATCGGGCAGCAGCTGTTCCAGGGCTACCAGATGGTCCTGAACGAATCCACCGCCAACGTCGCCCTCAAGTCCCAGCAGCAGGCCCAATGCTTCCTGCCCGTTGAGGAGTTCTCGCACATCTTCCAGCACCTCGGCAAGAAGCGCCGCCTGGCATGGATGGGCGCGGTGCGGTTCACGGGTGTCGGCGCGGAGCTGTCGGAGGCGCTGAACCTCCGTCGCCCCGGAATCCTGATCGACCAGGTCGTTCCCGGACACGCCGCCGACAAGGCGGGGCTGAAAAACCGCGACGTCATCGTTGAGATGGACGGTCAGGGCATCGAGAAACTCGCCTCGCCCGAACTGATCGTGCAGAATTTCATGATCTCGCTGTTCCGCCGCAACCCCGGCGAATCCGTGACGCTGACGATCCTCCGCGGCGGCTCCGAGCAGAAGGTCACCGTGATGCTCGAGTCCATGCCGGTCGGCGCGCACGAAGCGCCCCGCTACGTCAGCCCCGACCTGGGCTTCGTCGTGCGCGAGCGGGTCCTGCTGGACAAGTACGCCGCCCAGGGACCCGCCGACGTCGAGGGTCTCATCGTGGCGATCGTGGGGCGCAATACGCCCGCCGCCGCGGGCGGACTCCAGGGCAACGACGTGATCACCAACGTCAACGCCCAGGCGGTCACGACGGCAGACGCCTTCCGCCGGATCGTCGAGGAGGCCCTGAAAAGCGACCGCTCCAAGGCGATCAACCTGATGATCCGTCGCGGAACGCAGAACCTGGCGATCGCGATCCAGCCGCCGGCGAAATGACCGGGACCGGACGGCCCGGCGGGAGTCTGACATGACCAAAAACGCACTCGCCCTGGTTGTGCTGCTGGGCGCTTGCGCCGCGGGCGCAATCGCCCAGACGACGCGCCCGGCGCCGACCACCGCGCCCGAGGAGTCCGATGTGCTGGCGGCCGAAAGCCTGGTCCGCTCGGCCGTGTCGGTGGCCAACTCGCCCGACGCCCGCGCCCGCGCCGGACGTCTGGTGGCGCTCAGCGAGTTCGCCAACCTGCTGCGCCCCGGAGACGCCCAGACCACCCGCCTGCTGGCGGGAATCTACGAGACGCAGGGGCGCATCGACCGCGCCATCGAGGCCGTCGAAACCTGCCTGCGCGCCGCGCCGCAGGACCAGGGCGTCGGGCTCGAATGGTTGCGCCTGAACACCAGCAATCGCCAGACCGCCGACGCGCGGATCGAGTTCCTCCAATCCGTCGTCACCCGCGAAGACCTGCCCCCGGCCTTGCGGGCCAGCGCCGCGTCCGCCTGGCGCCGAACGTCGCCTACGATAATCCGGGTACGGCTGCCGACGG
>DNAS01000189.1:37428-37976 GCA_003485185.1 Phycisphaerales bacterium
GGGCCAGCGCCGCGTCCGCCTGGGCGGGCATCTGCGTCGGACAGGGCGAGACCGACCAGGCCGACCGCCTTTACCGCCAGGCGCTCCGTCTCGACCCGCTCAACCCGCCCGCGCTGGCGGGACAACTGGGCCTCAAGACCGACGCCACCGACGCAGACCGCGCCCTGGTCCAACTGCGGACCCTCGCTTCCATGCCCCGGGACATCGACACCGCCGTCAAACTCGCCCGGTTGCTGGACTCGATGGGCCTGTACGACGAGGCCATCGCTCTGCTGGACGCCTGCGAAAAGCTCGCCGCCCAGCACGGCGAACAGCCGCCGCACTCCCTGGTGGTCGAGCAGTTCAGCGCCCTGCTCGACGCCGGGCAGGCCGCCCGCGCCATCGAGCGGTTCCACCCCCAGCTCAAGCGATTCGGCATCAGCGTCGATCTCCAGTCGCTCATGATCGAAGCGTATCGCGCGACGGGGCAGGACGCCAAGGCTGACGGGATCGTCCGGCAGATGGAGGTATATTACAGCGGGAGGGAGGCGGCGACGTCCGCCTCGGAA
>DNAS01000189.1:38145-39152 GCA_003485185.1 Phycisphaerales bacterium
GCTTTACGCGCGAGCTGGCGTGGTTCTACCTCGTCACCCGCCGCCAGCCCCTCAACGCCTTGAAATACGCCGAACTGGCGGCGCGGTTCGACGCAGCCGACCCCTTCACCCAGCGGGTGCTGGGGATCGCCGAGCTGCTCAATGAGCGTCCCGGCGGCGAGGACCGCCTGAAAAAACTCATGGACACGGACCTGTACGCCGCGGCGTTCCTCGCCCGCCACTACTTCTCGCAGGGCGACCGCGCTGCCGGCGCCAAGGCCGTCCAGGCCGGCGCGAAAATCGGGCGCGGAGGGCCCGCGTTCCGCATGTTGTCCGAACTGGCCACCAGGAACGGCGTGGAGATTCCGCCGGTTCCCGGAAGCGACGAGATGAAAGCCGCCTTCGCCAAGGAATCGCCGAAGATCCTCGAAATGGCGCTGGCGCCCGAAAAGTTCCTCACGGTCACGCTCTCGCCCGCCCGCGAATCGTTCGCGCCGGGCGAGCCGATCTACGTGGACGCGCGCCTCGCCAACATCGGCGACGCCGACGTGCCCCTGGGCGTCTGGGGATTGCTCTCCCCCACCATCAGCCTGGAGGTCCGCCTCGCGCAGGACGCCAAGGCGGCGTTCGTCAACCTGCCGCTGGCGACCTGGCCGGCGCCGCGCTACCTCAAGCCCGGACAGTCCGTCTCCACGCGCATCCAACTGGACGTCGGACGCCTGGAACGCCACCTCGCCGACCGCCCGCTCCAGGACGTCTCGCTGATCGTCTCGGGGATGATCGACCCGATCCAGCGCAACGCGAAGTTCTTCAGTTCCGTTCCGACGATCGCCGCTTCGCCCGCGACGGTCGTTCGCGCGAGCCTGGTCGAGCCCTTCGACGCCTCCCGCGAGGGCGCCGCGCAGGCCGCATGGAACCGCGCATTGGGGATCGTCGTCTATTACCTTCGCAAGGGCACGCTGCCGCAGCGCATGATGGCGGCGCGACAGGTCGGGTCGCTGCTGGCGATGGCCCGCGGGCAGGAACGC
>DNAS01000189.1:39286-40046 GCA_003485185.1 Phycisphaerales bacterium
GACAGATCGAGGTTCCAGCGCCCTTCGCCAGACTCGTGGACAAGCCTGTCCTGCTGGCGATGCTCAAGGCGGCGCTGGCCGATCGCTCGCCATGCGTCCGCGCCGAGGCCCTGACCGCCCTTCAAGACGTATCGTTGGACGCGGGGTTGCTGAACCTTGTCGCAACCGTCGTCGACGACCGCAGCAGCCTCGTGCGGTTCCGCGCCGCCGAACTGCTGGGCGCCACCGGCTCGGACGATCACAAGAGCGTGCTGGACTATCTCGCTAACGACAGCGACGAGATGGTCCGCCTGATAGCCAAGGCCCTGCTGGAAGCGAAGTAGCCGTCCGCACCCCGGCGGCGGGCGATTTGCCCCCGGACAACCCGAAAGGAGCATTTGGATGTCGAAACGTCAGCAGACCGTGGAAAGACTTTGCGAAAAAGGCATCGTCGCGGTGGTTCGCGCGCCGTCGAGCGAGGCGCTGAAAGAGGTGGCCGAGGCGTTGCTGGCCGGCGGGGTGGACTGCATCGAGATCACCATGACCACTCCGAACGCGACGACCGTCATCTCCGACTGCCGCAAGACGTTCGGGGATCGCGCAAACATCGGCGCGGGCAGCGTGCTGGACACGCGGATGGCCCAGGAAGTCATCGACGCCGGCGCGCAATACCTGATCTCGCCGATCTTCAACCCGGAGATCATCGCGCTGGGGCATACGGTGGACCTTCCGGTGGTCGCCGGCGCCCTGACGCCGACGGAAATCCTCAACGCCACCCACG
>DNAS01000189.1:40198-40640 GCA_003485185.1 Phycisphaerales bacterium
CGGCGCTGACCTGGTGAAGGTCTTCCCCGGCGGGCAGTTCGGGCCGGCGTATTTCAAGGACGTGCTGGCTCCCATGCCGCACCTGAAACTCACCCCCACCGGCGGAGTGGACCTGACGACGGCGGCGGAGTGGATCCGCGCCGGCGCCGTCACCCTCGGCGTGGGGTCGGCCCTGGTGACGAAAAAGGCCCTGGCGGAGAGGAACTTCGCCGAGATCGAGCGGCTCGCGCGGGAGTTTGTACGGATTGTCGCGGAGGCCCGCGCCGCGCGCAAGTAGCGGCGCTCAGGGAACGCCATGACGCGTTGGCGCAATATGCCCGTTTCCCTGGCTCGCCGTTTTCTGCGGCAGCCGGGAACCCTGTTGCTGGCCGGGAGCGAGCCCGCCCTGGCGGCTGAACCTCCCGCGCGGTTTCACCGCGCGTGGGTGGAATTGGCGCTGCTG
>DNAS01000189.1:40695-49108 GCA_003485185.1 Phycisphaerales bacterium
GGTGGAATTGGCGCTGCTGTCGCTGGGCGTCGGATGGGCTCTTGCGGGCGTGTGGCACGCGAGCTGGCGACTTTCGGAGAGCTTCGGTCCGCCGTGGATTCCCGCCGGGGCGACACTGGCGGCAATGTTCGCCTGGCCCAGCCGGCAGGCCTTGGCGGCGATGGCGAGTCTCCTCGGCGGACGCCACCGCCTGCGCCGCCTGGCGATGGGGCTGCTGATTGTCCTGCTGACGGGCGCGGGATTTCTGTGCCTGCGCGACTACTACTACCGCACCGACGGTCTGCCCTGGCCCGACGTCTGGACCCGCCCGGGGTACAAGCTCTACCGCGTGCTGGTTCTCATGCCCCTGTGGGGCGCGTGGGCGATGATGGGCGTCACGCAGTTTCGCGTTCCCGGCGAGCGGACGGAACCCGCGGTGGCGGCGTTCGCCTCCGGCTGTGGGCCCATGGTCACGGCAGCCGGCATGGGCCTGCTGCTGGCGGGAACGATCTTCTACCTGAGCTTCCTGCCCCTGTGGCAACTGGCGGTCCCGGCGGCGGCCATCGGCGCCGGACTGGTCGGAGGACTGCTCGCCTGCCGCGTGACCGGAGGGCTGACCCGCCGCGCCCTGCTGGCGGGCAACCTGCTCGCGCAGATCGCCCTGCTGGCCGCCTATCTCGCCGTCCAGGATCTCTGACGCCCTTGCACGCGGCGGAGCAATGCCGTATCATGCCGGGTCTGTCCGCGTAACAACATTGGGAGACGCACCGCATGAGCATCAAGGCAATCGACTGTCGCAAGGGAATGGCCGTCGGGTACAAGGACGGCATCTGGCTGATCGTCAGCAACGAAAAGGTCGCCAAGGGCAACTGGCGCAGCTACCAGGTCATCCAGCTCAAGAACATGAAGACCGGCCAGCTCATCCAGGACCGGTTCCGCACCGACGAGCAGTTCGAGGAAGTCTTCCTCGAGCGCAAGGAGATGGAATACCTCTATTCCACGGGCACGCATCACGTGGTGATGGACCAACAGTCCTTCGAGCAGGTCGAGCTTCCGGTCGAGCTGTTCGGCGACCAGTCGGTTTACCTGACCCCGAACATCCGCCTCCAGGTGGCGTTCATCGACGGCAAGGCGGTGACGGTGGACCTTCCGAACACGGTGGAGCTGAAGGTGGTGGACACGCCCCCGCAGGTCAAGGGCGCCACGGCGACCAACCAGCTCAAGGACGCCGTCTGCGAGGGTGGCGCGAAGATCCGCGTGCCTCCTTTCGTCGAGAACGGCACGATGGTCAAGGTGGACACGCGCACCGGGGAATACCTCGGGCGGGCGTGACCCGGCCCGCAACCACGATTCCGCAGTTTTCCAGCCCACGGAAGCCTTTCCGTGGGCTTTTCTTTTCGCATTGCATTTCCCCACGGGGGGCGTACACTCGAACGCCCATGAACACCGTGGTGATCATTCCCGCGCGGTACGCCTCGACGCGCCTTCCGGGCAAGCCCCTGCTGGCCGAGACGGGCCGCCCGCTCATCGCCCACGTGGTCGAGGCCGTCCGGGCGGCGCGAGGCATCGACCGCGTGGTCGTCGCCACCGACGACAAGCGGATTGCCGGCGCGGTGCGGGCGTTCGGCGGCGAGGCGGTGATGACCTCGACGCACTGTCGCACGGGCACGGACCGCCTGGCCGAGGCGGCCGCGACGCTGGGTCTGGCCGACGACGACATCGTCCTGAACATCCAGGGCGACGAGCCGGAAATTCCCCCCGCCTGCGTCGAGTCGCTCGCCCGCCTGCTCCGCGAGACCGACGCCCCGATGGCGACGCTCGCGACGCCCCTGCCCGCCGCCGAGGCCGCCAACCCCAACAAGGTCAAAGTCGTCCTCGACGCCCGCGGCATGGCGCTGTATTTCTCCCGCGCCCGCATCCCCCACGATCGCGACGGCGCGGGCTTCGACGGATACCTGCTGCACCTGGGCGCCTACGCTTATCGCGTGGCGTTCCTCAAACAATACGCCGTCCTGCCCCAGACCCCGGCCGAGCAGGCGGAAAAACTCGAACAGCTCCGCGCCCTGGAACACGGCCGTCGCATCGCTGTCGCGGTGGTCGAGTATGACGGCGCGGGCATCGACACCCCCGAAGATTACGCCGCGTTCGTGTCGCGGCAGAAAAAACGGAAGTGAACCCCGACCAATCGAAAGGCGAACCCATGAAGCCCATCAGTGTCCAGTTGTACTCCGTGCGGGAGGCGGCCAAGGCCGATTTCTTCGGCGTGCTGAAACAAATCGCGTCGTTCGGGTATGCGGGCGTCGAGCCGGCGGGCCTGCACGGAAAGGACCCCAGGGAAGTCCGCAAGGTGCTGGACGACCTGGGGATGGTGTGCAGCTCGACCCACGGCCCGCTGGTGACGAAGGAGAACCTTTCGGCCTCGGTGGACACCGCCAAGGCGCTGGGCTACACGATGCTCATCGCCGGTTGGAAGAAGGAAGACTGGCTGACGCTGGACGGGATCAAGCGGGCGGCTGAAGCGTACGAGCAGGCCAACGCGCTGCTTCGCCCGCACGGGCTCCGCATGGGCTACCACAACCACTGGTGGGAGATGGACGTGGTGGAGGGCAAGCACGGCCTGGAGCATTTCCTGTCGCTGGCGCCGAGCACGTTCGCACAGATCGACACGTACTGGGCGAGCAATTTCGGCAAGGTGGACGTTCCGGCGTTCGTGAAGAAGTGGGCGTCCCGATCGCCGCTGCTGCATATCAAGGACGGCCCGCTGGTCCAGGGCGAGCCTCACACCGCCGTCGGCGCGGGGAAGATGAACGTGCCGGCGGTCATCAAGGCCGCCGACGAAAAGACGCTCCAATGGCTCGTGGTCGAGCTGGACGCGTGCGCGACGGACATGCTGACGGCCGTGAAACAGAGCTGCCAATACCTGGTCAAGAGCAAACTCGGGAAGGGACGGTAAGCGCGACGGCGCGGACGTTTCCCGAACGATTCTGATCAACAAAAACAGCCCACGGAGCGCATTCCGTGGGCTGTTTTTGTTGCGAATCTTGCGCGACGTTGCGAGTTTCTACGCGGCGCCGTACTTTTCCAGGAACTTCATCAGTTCGTGTTCCTTGTCCCGTCCGACGCCTCCGCTCCAGTAGATGCCCTTTCCGTCGCCCAGCGCCTCGATGACGATCCGCAAGTCGTCCAGGTCGCCGACGACCTGCATGAGCTTGCCCGCGTCGCGGATCTTCCGATAGACCTCGGGCCAGGCACGGGGCGGAGCGGCCCCGGCGCCGGGAATCCACTGCACGCCGCGAAGCCCCGGGATCGCCAGCAGCGAGTCCAGGTGCGCCAGCTGCCCCGGACCGTCCAGGTGATAGAACGGGTGGGCGAGTTTCTTGCAGGTTGCGGCCAGCTCCGGCTTGACGAATTCGTCGAACATGCCCGTGCCGATCATGTAGCAGAAGTCGCACTGGAGCATGTAGTACGGCATCTCCGAGAAAATCGGCACCCAGGCGGTGTAGCCTGGATTGACCGGCTGGAGCACGCGGTTGAGGTGGTCGAAGGCTTTCCACCACATTTCGTGGGCTTCCCACGTGAGGCGCTTGACCTCGTCGGGATGGTCGTAGAGGTCCAGCAGGAGCTTCTCGCTGGGGCGGAAGGTGGAGAGGATGTCCAAATTCCCGCCCATGTCGGTCATTCCGAGTTGCACCTGCGAGCCCCAGCGTTTTTGTGCGGCGCGGATGAGCGACTCGATCCGCTGCAACCAGGGATGCTGAAGGTCCAGCGAAAAGTGGATGTCCGGGATCTCCCGCTCCTCGGCCGGATGAAACCAGACGGTGTTTTCGTCCACGCCGGTCTGGGCGCCCAGGAAGGCCGCCAGCACGCCCGGCCCGAAGTCCAGCCAGACCGACGGGAACCCGTCGCCCACGTATTTGCGGCAGGACAGGTCGTAGTCCCAGCGGTCCACCACGTCCTCGGCGGAAATGGAAAACGGATACCGCGCGGTGCGTCCCATGTTGGGAACCTTTGCCTCGGCCCGGCCGGGGTCTTTCCCCCCGATTGCGGCGTAAAACAGCGGACGGTCCAGTTCACCCGCCCACCACTTGCGGTACGTCTCTCGGGTTCGCTTCCAGTCCTGCGGGGTGAAATCTATCGGCATGACGTTCGACTCCTGTCTGGTTTATGGTTTTATCATTATCCGGCGTTCTAGCAAATTTTCTTCTCAGGAATTGCCGTTTTGTTATCATATTCTGCTGTCATGAAAGAACGGTTGTCCATCCCCGAAGGCTTGAAAGGCGGTGTGCATTTTCACACGTCGGCCGCACACCATCTTGCCATGCATCGCCACGAGGAGCTGGAGTTGAACCTGGTGACCCGAGGAACCGGCGCCTATCTGCTGGACAATCGCAAGTATGTGTTGCGGCCTCGAACGCTGGTGTGGCTGTTCGAAGGGCAAAACCACCTGCTGCTGGAGCAGTCGCCGGAGTTCCAGATGTGGATCGGGGTCTTCAGCCGGCAACTTCTGGAGGAGTGTTGCACGACGGAAGCGACGCAAGTCCTTCTGAAGTCGAACCCGCCCGGGGCGTTCTGCAAGCCGATCCCGGCGAGCGATTGCGCCGCGTTGGACCGGTTCTGCTCGATCACGTTTCCCCCGCGCCCGGAGCCGGAACTGTATAACGCGGCGCTGGGGTATCTGCTGATGGCGGCCTGGTCCGCGTATACGCGGGCGGATCTGGTATTGGAAACTTCGAACGTCCACCCCGCCGTCGAACGGGCCGCCCGCCTGCTGCGCGACCGCCCGGAACTCGACGACGTGGACGCGCTGGCGGCCGAGGCGGGGCTCAGCCCCTCGCACCTGAGCCGCCTGTTCCACCGGCAGATCGGCGAGGGGCTGGTCGAGTTTCGCAACCGACAGCGCCTGGAACGGTTCCTGTCGATATACGGCGGCGGGCAGCGGCGGACGATGCTCTCGGCCGCCCTGAAGGCGGGATTCGGCAGCTACGCGCAGTTCCACCGCGTCTTCCGGCGCAGTTTCGGTTACAGCCCCGGCGAGCACCGCCGCCGAATGACTGCATTTGACAGGCCAGCCCCATAACGGATAAACTCTTATCGCAAGCCCATGAAAATTGACCATCGAGAACTTCAGGTCAGATTGAAAAAAGCCGCCTTGCTTTTCTGGCAGGCCAGAATTCAACAGGCCACTTCGCAGAAATCCCGAGGGACAAGAGACCAAGGCAGTCGGGGCGCTGTAACCGGCGGAACTCAGATGGATGGCTTTATCCGCCTCATCAGCGACTTAATCACAGAGGCAGGCCTACCCGAAACATGCATACACCGGAACGCCGAACTCGAGTTGCCGGGTTACTTTCGACCGACGAAAAAATGGGACTTGGTCGCCGTTTCAAATAGAGAGTTGGTCGCAGCCATTGAGGCAAAATCGCAGGTTGGCCCTTCATTCGGAAACAATTTCAACAACCGGACAGAGGAAGCCCTCGGCAGCGCCGCCGACATTGGGACAGCATACCGCGAAGGTGCTTTCGGTTGTTCACCTCGTCCGTGGATCGGATATCTGTTCCTTCTTGAAGATTCGCCGAAATCCCGCTCGCCTGTGTCCGTCGCAGAACCTCATTTCGAAGTCTTTCCCGAGTTTCGCAATGCTTCCTATGCCAAAAGATATGAAATCTTGTGCAGGAAACTTGTTAGGGAACGCCACTATGAGTCGGCCGTATTCCTGACCTCACCCAATCCATCCGGAAAGGTCGTCACGATCAACGAGCCTGCGGAAGACTTGGCCTTTGTCCGATTCGCCGCATCCCTAGTTGCCCACATTTCCGCATTCGGCACAATGTCGGGAGACAGATCATGACTTCCCTGCCTCCAACCACTCACCGGATCGTCCACGGGGACGCAAGGGACATGACGTTTCTTCCCGATGAATCCGTTCACTTGGTAGTGACATCGCCCCCATATTGGACGTTGAAAGAGTATGAGCCCAATCCAGACCAATTAGGCCACGTCTCGGAATACGAAGATTTCCTGGATTGCCTGAATAGGGTCTGGAAAGAATGCCTACGCGTGCTCGTGCCCGGCGGGCGGGTGGTTTGCGTTGTGGGGGATGTGTGCCTCTCACGAAAGAAAAACGGGCGACATGTCGTCGTTCCGTTGCATGCTGACATTTGTGTCATGTGCCGCAAACTCGGATTCGACAACCTGAATCCGATTCTTTGGCACAAGATAGCCAACGCGAACTACGAAGTCAGCAACGGGAGCTCCTTCCTCGGGAAACCCTACGAGCCTAACGCGATCATCAAGAATGACATCGAGTTCATTTTGATGCAGCGCAAGCCGGGTGGATATCGAAAGCCTACCGAAAGTCAGCGGGAACGCAGCAAATTGACCAAGGCGGAGTTCGATGAATGGTTCCGGCAGATATGGACGCTTACCGGGGCATCCACTCGGCAGCATCCCGCTCCTTTTCCCACAGAGCTAGCCTATCGCCTGATCCGAATGTTCTCTTTCTCGGGGGATACGGTTCTCGATCCCTTTTCCGGAACAGGTACGACCACTGCGGCCGCTATGCGGTGCGGACGAAACAGCATCGGGATTGAAATCGAAGAGAAATACGTGGAACTGACACGGCGACGCCTTTCCGAAGAAAAAACGTCTCTTTTCTCTGAAATCGACCTCCAGTTCGAGTCCGTACTTCCTGCCTGTAACACGTAAAACCCGGAAAACGTCAGGCGCGTTCAGTGCTTTGCACCAGCTATCCCGGGTAGTTGCCCTCTTTCCGCCAGACGTCGAGCATCAGGTCGTAGCGGCTCAGTTCCATGCCCGTGTAGATGCAGTTGCTCGTCGAGAAGATATACCCCCCGCCGGGCATTCCGTGCTTCAACGCGTAGCGGGTCGATTCGACCACCTGCTCGTCCGTGCCGGTGTCCATCATCGCGCAGTTGACGTTTCCGATCAGGCAGACCTGCTTGCCCGCGCGGCGTTTCATCTCGGCCATGTCCACCCCGCCCTGGGGGTCCAGACTGTGCAGCGCGTGGGGGCGCGTGGACAGCAACGAATCGAGGATCGGCATGATGTTTCCGTCGGTGTGCTTGATGACGTAGTAGCCCATCTCGCGGTACCCCGCCGTCAGTCGGGCGAGGTAGGGCGTGACGAACTCGTCGAACATCGCGGGCGACAGGAACGGGCCGGTGTTGAAGCAGTAATCCGAGCACAGGGCGAACCCGTCGAGCACGCCGGAGGATTTCAGGCGCTGCCCCCGCGCCAGCGCCCCGTCCACCCACCGGGCGGCCTGGTCCTTCATCCCCTGCGGGTCGTCGGCGATCCGCTCCACGAACTCCATCATGCGCTCGCCGCTGGGCAGCGAATACGTCGCGTCGCCGTGGAGCATCAGGAAGCATTCCTGCCCGGACAGCTCGCGGATGTGCTCCAGGCTGCGCACCGTGTCGTCGTCGCTCTTCCAGCCGCTGGGGATGTGGAAGAGAATCGCCGAGTGCTCGTACTTCCGCGCGGATTCCACGTAGAGATCGGCGATGTCGCGGCGGTGCAGGTCGCGTTCCGTCTCGGACATCTGATCCCACTGCCCATACTGCCGCTGGATGGGATGCACCCGCCCGAAGGCCTCCATGGTCAGGAAGAACACCAGCTCGAAATGCGGAACCCGCCCCGGAGGCTGCTTGCCTTCCAGGGCCATGATGAATTTCTCTCGCGGCGTCACAAATCTCTCCTGTCTCGAAATACGGTCGAACGGTTTCCCGCTCAGACGGTCAGCAGCACCAGCACGCCCAAGGCGAGGAACAACAGCGCCAGCAGCCACTTGACGGCCGGCAGATGCCGCCGGAGCAGTCCGCCCAGTCGCTGCGAGGCGACGCCCCAGTACGCCGCCGCCACCACGACGATCAGCGGCGCGATGAACATCGCATTATACAGCAGCAGCCAGCTCGCCGCGCGGGCCCGCAGATCCGGCGTCCGCGCCACCAGCACGAGGACCGGCAGGTATACCTGCCCGGTGCATACACTCTCCAGCATCGCCACGAGAAAGCCCGTGCCGATCGCCCCGGCCAGCAGCGAGCGCGTGGAGAGCCCCTCGCGGATGACCCGCTGAATCCGCCCGCGCAGGCCTCGCGGCAGGCCGAGGGTGGCCGACTTCGCCTCGCCGCTGCGGGCGCAGCGAACGGCGTCGACGGCGCTCCACACTCCAAAGGCCAGCGCCAGCACTCCGACGGCGATGGTCACGCCGCGGGCGACGCCCTGGCTGACCGCGAACGCCTTGGCCGCCCCCAGCAGCCCCCAGCCCAGCGCGAAATAGGTGGCGAACACCGCCACGGTAAAGGCCGCCCCCACCACCAGCAGGTCGCGCCGGCTGCGACCCAGGAACCCCAGCATCGACAGCAGGAACACGATCGTCGTGAACGCGCAGGGGTTGATCCCGTCGATCAGCCCG
>DNAS01000189.1:49274-49665 GCA_003485185.1 Phycisphaerales bacterium
GTTGATCCCGTCGATCAGCCCAGCCAAGACGATCGCGCCGACGGTGAAGCTCTCGAATCGGCTTCGCACAGCCGGCGGGAGCGACGAGGCGGACGGGGGCGGTTCCGCTTCCGGCCGGCTCGCCGTGGCCGGGTGGGGAGACATCGCGTCACGGCGCTTCTGGAGTTCCTCGGCAATCGTCGCGTCGAGGCGGGTGAGAATCTCCCTCGCCCCCGCCAGGCACCGCCCGCCAACGAACATCACGGGCGGCTTGCGAACGTCCGCCCCGAACCGCTTCTCGTAGATCAGCAGCAGTTCCAGGCCCTCGGCGTCGGCCGTGCTGTGACGCTCCAGCGCGATCTGCCCGCCCCAGCGCTTCTGGACGTCGGGCAGGATGGCGCGGACCTCGTCG
>DNAS01000189.1:49951-50381 GCA_003485185.1 Phycisphaerales bacterium
GCCGGCCGCCAGCAGCGCCGCGACAGCCGCCCGAAACACAAATCTGCCTGTCCCGCCTGATCTTGTCACAATGCTCCCTGCTCGTCGCTGTCATGCGACCGGTGCGGATTATACCCTTGCCGCCCCGGCGTTCCAGCCATTCCCCAAACGCCTTGACTTTCGCGCCCGTGGTGTGGTATGGTGTTGGATTCCATGATTTTGACTCCTCATGACAGCACGGCTTGGAGATGCGCCTGTCGGTTCGCCGCCTGGCTGCGAGCGCTGCGCGCCGTCTACTGGCCGACCACCCGCCTGCGATAGTTCTCCCCGCAGCCGCTGACCCGTTTGTTTCCCCCGCTGCCGCCTTCCGGCGACGTTTTTCCGGAGGCGGGGCCTTTTCCAGAGCAAGAGCAGGACCATGACCCGACAGAACATCCGCAACATCGCCATC
>DNAS01000189.1:50506-51690 GCA_003485185.1 Phycisphaerales bacterium
ATCGCCATCATCGCCCACGTGGACCACGGAAAAACCACGCTCGTTGACCAGCTCCTGCGCCAGAGCGGGCAGTTCCGCACCGGCGAGCTGACGGGCGAGTGCATCCTCGACTCCAACCCGCTGGAGCGGGAGCGAGGCATCACGATCCTCAGCAAGAACTGCGCGATCGACTACACCGACCGCAAGGGAGACCACTACCACATCAACATCGTGGACACGCCCGGACACGCGGACTTCTCCGGCGAGGTGGAGCGCGTGCTCAAGATGGCCGACGGCGTGCTGCTGTTGGTGGACAGCTCCGAGGGCGTCATGCCGCAGACGCGGTACGTGCTGTCCAAGGCGCTGTCGAACCACCTCAAGCCGATCGTGGTCATCAACAAGATGGACCGCCCCGACGCCCGCGAGATGGGCGTGCTCAACGAGGTGTTCGACCTGCTGGTGGAACTCGGGGCCGACGACCACGCGCTGGATTTCCCGACGATCTACGCCTCGGGGCGCGAGGGATGGGCGACGGCCGACCACGACGCCGCGAGGGAGCTGGTGGCCGCCGGCAGAAGCGGCGAGGCGCAGGGCGACATCCACGAGCTGTTCGACGCGATCATCCGGCACGTTCCGGTGCCAGACCTGGACGCTTCGGCCCCGCTCCAGGCGCTCGTCACGACGCTGGACTACAGCGACTACGTCGGGCGGATCGGCATCGGGCGGGTGTTCGCCGGCGAGCTGCGCGCGGGGCAGGACATCGCGGTGATCGACCGCGAGGGCGGGCAGACCATCCAGCGGATCGCGCAGCTGTTCCGCTTCGACGGCCTGGGGCGCAAGGAGACCGACCGGATCGACGTGGGCGACCTGTTCGCGGCCGTCGGGCTCGAGAAGGTGGACATCGGCGCGACGCTGGCCGACGCGGAGAATCCCGCGGCGCTGCCGGCGGTGCACGTGGACGAGCCGACGCTGCACATGACCTTCCGCATCAACGACGGACCTTTCGCCGGGCGCGACGGGCGATACGTCACCAGCCGGCAGATCCGCGAGCGCCTGGAAAAGGAGCTCCAGTCCAACGTCGCGCTGCGGGTGGAGTTCCGCACCGACGAGTTCATCGTCTCCGGGCGCGGGCTGCTGCACCTGGGCATCCTGCTGGAGAACATGCGCCGCGAAGGCTACGAGCTGGCCGTCGGCCGTCCGCGCGT
>DNAS01000189.1:51815-52306 GCA_003485185.1 Phycisphaerales bacterium
CTGCTGGAGAACATGCGCCGCGAGGGGTTCGAGCTGTCGGTGGGCAAGCCGGAGGTGATCTTCCACCGCGGCGAAAACGGTGAGAAGCTCGAGCCGCTGGAGCTGCTGGTGCTGGACGTGCCCACCGAGAGCGTGGGCCCGTCGATGCAGCTTCTGGGCGACCGCAAGGCCGAGATGGTCCGCATGGAGACGCGGTCCACCCGGACGCACCTGGAGTTCACGATTCCGGCGCGGGGCCTGATCGGGCTGCGCAACCGCATGCTGACGGCCACCCAGGGCGAGGCGATCATGCACCACCGGTTCCACGATTACGGCCCGTATCGCGGGGAAATCCCCCACCGCGCCAACGGGGTGATGGTGGCCACCGAGAACGGGCAGGTGACGGCGTACGCGCTGGACCAGCTTGCCGACCGCGGGATGATGTTCGTCACCCCGGGCGACCAGGTGTACGAGGGGCAGATCGTCGGGGAGCACTGCAAGGACAACGACAT
>DNAS01000189.1:52474-52762 GCA_003485185.1 Phycisphaerales bacterium
GAGCACTGCAAGGACAACGACATTCCGGTCAACGCCGTCAAGGCCAAGCGGCTCACGAACATGCGGGCGGCGGGCAAGGACGCCACCGTGGTGCTCAAGGCGGCACGGCGCCTGGACCTGGAACCGGCGCTGGAATACATCGAGGACGACGAGCTGGTCGAGCTGACGCCGACGGCCATCCGGCTGCGAAAGCGTTACCTCAAGGAAACCGACCGCAAGCGATTCGCGCGGCGCATTGCCGCCGTCGCGGAAGCGTAATCCCTTCCGCGCGGTCCGCGCAGACCCGCA
>DNAS01000189.1:52894-62961 GCA_003485185.1 Phycisphaerales bacterium
GCGTAATCCCTTCCGCGCGGGTCTGCTGCGGATTATCCGCCGGTCACTTCGGCTGGGTCATGCCCGGCCAATCGTCGGTGCGGAACGGGGAGGCGGGCAGGCCCTCCTTGTTGTACAGCGTGCAGGGCGGATTGTTGGCCCAGGCGTAGCGGACGGCCACCGGGGCGGACACCTGCTCGCTGCGAACGACCACGGTGTCGCCCACGATCTTCGCCTCGCCCCAGACGAAGTTGCGGTCCTCGCCGGCGATGGCGAATCCCTTGAGCCCTTCGGCGCCCCTGGCTTCCAGGCCGGAACTCACGTGGTCGAACGTCAGGATGACCTTGTCGCCCTCGACCTTCATCGACTTGTAGACCGGTCCGGAGTAAACGAGGTTCTCCCCGTAGGCGATCTTGCGGGCCGCCATCGCCAGGCGGGCGCCCACGTCCTGCTTGTTGCGGGGGTGGATGTCCTTCGCCTCGCCGATGTCGATGATGACGGCCTGTCCGGTGTTCGGCAGGCGCAGCGTCATCGACTGCGCCTCGCGCAGCTCGGCCCAGTTGCTCTCGCCGGGCTGGTCCTTGGCGGCGGTGTAGTTGGCCAGCTGCACCCAGAGGAACGGGAAGTCGCCCTGCTTCCATTGGGCGCGCCAGTCCTCGATCATCGCGGGGAACAGCGTGCGATACAGCCAGGCCTGCCCCGCGTTGGATTCGCCCTGGTACCAAATGGCCCCGCGGAGGGCGAAGGGAATCAGCGGATGGATCATTCCGTTATACAACGACGAACTCAGGTGCGGATTCTGCTGCCCGGGCTTGAACGGCGCGGGGGGGCGAGGAAGGGGCTTGAGGGCCAACTCGACCTTGCACTTCCACTCGCCGGTCAGGTCGATGGGCTTGGCGTCCTTTCCTTCGACGGGCGAAAGCGTCATCGGTCCGCGCGTGATTCCGCCGCCGCTGTAGCGGTCGAAGATGCGCACGGCAATGACGTTGGCGCCGGCGCGGACCCGCTTGCCGGGAACGGTGTATTTCCGCCGCACATTCCAGGCGTCTGGCGTCTCGCTTCCGGTGGCGCCGACCTGCTCGCCGTTGAAATACGTCGTGTCGAAATCGTCAATCGCGCCCAGATCCAGCGTCAGGTCCTTTTCGGCCCAGGCCTCGGGGACGGAAACTTCCTTGCGGAACCACACCGCGCCGTCGATGTTCATGCCGGCGGATTCCCACGCGGAGGGCAGCTTCATCTCCTTCCAATCGCTAACGTCATGCCCCGGCGCGGCGAAACCCTGCTCCAGGCCCTTGTTGCCCGGGTCCGTCTGATAGACCTTGGCCTCCCACTCCGCCCGGGCCTTCTCATACTCTTCCATGGTGGCGATTTTCGGTTTGGCCACCGCTTTCTCGTACTGGTCCACGTAGGGCTTGAGCAACTCGTTGGCCTTGAGCTTTTCCAACGACGTCCAGGACTGCGCCGGCGTTCCGCCCCAGGAGGTGTTGATCAGCCCCACCGGGACGTTCAGTTGCTTGTGAAGATCCCGGCCGAAAAAGTATCCCACGGCCGAGAAACCCGGCACCGTCGTCGGGCTGCACTCGACCCACTTGCCCTGGCAGTCGTCCTGCGGCTGCTCGGTGGCGGTGTTGCGAACGGTGAACAGGCGGATCTTCGGGTAGTCCGCCGCGGCGATTTCTTCCTTGGCGTTATTGGACCGGTTCACGGACCACTGCATGTTGGACTGCCCGGAGCAGATCCACACCTCGCCGACGAGGATGTTCTTGACCGTCAGGGATTCCGTGCCCGCGGTGACGGTCATCTCGAACGGTCCGCCCGCCTTCAGTGCGGGCAGCTTGGTCATCCAGCGTCCGTCCTTGTCAGCCGTCGCCTCGGCAGAGGCGGATTCGAGCTTGACGGCGACCTTCGCGCCCGGCGCCGCCCAGCCCCAGACGGGCACGTCGCGCCCGGACTGGAGCACCATGTTGTCGCCCAGGACCGCCGGAAGGCGCAGCGCCTCGTCGGCGGCCGTCGCCAGGCCCGGAAGAACCAACACGCACGACGCCAACGCCACACAGACCACAGCGTTTCTCATCGGGAAACTCCTTGTTTAGCGGGGAATCAGGCTTCGGGCACTGCCAATTGAACATTGACAATTGACGATTTCTGCACTCACCACTCTCCACTCACCACTATTTATTGTGCGCGAAATACTCGCGGACGAGGGCTTCCATGAGTTCCGCCCGGCGGTCGTAAAGGCGCTTGAGCTTCCGCTTGGGGTGATTGGCCAGCGCGTAGTGCGTGAAGATCGGCATGGCCAACGTGGTATCGGAGTAGCACACGACCGCGTCGGGCAGGCGGTTGGGGTCCACTTTTCCCCAGCTGACGGCCTCGTGCGGCGTGGCGCCCGACAGCCCGCCCGTGTCAGGCCGCGCGTCGGTGACCTGGAAGAAGTAGTCCTGCCCCACTTCCTTGATCCGCAGCACTTCCTGGATCTGCGGTTCGGTCTGGAGCATGAAGTTCTTCGGGCTTCCGCCTCCCCAGAGCACCACGGCACTCTTGCCCTCGCTGCGCTTGGCGCCCAGCACGAAACTGGTCGTCTCGTTGACGTCGATGGACGGATTGATCCGCAGCTTGTTGCCCTTGAGTTCCACTCCGGCGACGTTCATTCCGATGGTCGAGTCGCCCGGGGAGCTGGTGTAGACCGGCACGCCGCAGCGGTATGCAGCCGCCAGCATGCTGACGTCCTTCAGTCCACTCTTGCGCTCCCACTCGGCCGCGTAGCGACCGAGGTGATAGTGCAGCTCGCCCGTGCCCATTTCCTTCTGGAACTCCGGCTGGACCAGGATGCCGCGCAGGATCTCGTCGGTGGCCATCAGGCAGTCGGTGTAGCCCAGCAGCACGTCGTAGATGCGGACGACGTCGTTCTTGCGCAGGTCGGCGTCGTCGACGAGATGGCTGCCGACGTGCAGGGGGTAGTTGAACGCGAAGTGCAGGTCATGGTACAGGTTCGCGCCGGTGGCGACGATCCAGTCGACGAATCCCGCCTTGATGAGCGGGACGATACACGAGCAGCCCAGCCCGGCGGGCGTCAGCGCGCCGGCGAAGCTCATGCCCACCGTCACGTCGGGCTCGAGCATTTTCTGGGTGAACAGCTCCACGCCCTCGCGCAGGCGGGCGGAGTTGTACGCCAGGAACGTCTCGCTCATCAGGGCCGTCAGCTTCTCGCGCCCGGTGATGCCCCGGGGCAGGATCCGCTTTCCGGAAAGGTACTTGCCCTTGTGCGGGCACTTCTTGTCCCGCATCCAGTCGGGCAGCTCGGAGAGGTCTTTGCGGACTCGGTGCGTGCGCTTCATCGTTGGATTCCTGTCTTCTATGTAACCCGTGCACGGCCCGGAGGGATCGTACGCCCCGCCGGCGCGTTCACTTTTTTTTCCAGACGCCGGCGCCCGTCAGGGAACCATCACCACGCGCGCGGGCGGAACGCCGTTGAACGTCGTGGCGCTGGCGCTGCTGTACGCGCCGACGTTCTCGACGTAGACCACGTCGCCCAGGTCCATCTCGGGCAGGTCCTCGCCGCGCGAGATGATGTCCAGGCTGTCGCAGGTGGGCCCGGCCAGCGTGGACAGCTGCGTCCGCCCGCCCCGGAGCACCTTGAACTCGTACTTGGCGTGGTCGAAGATCATCCCGCTCAACGCGCCGTAGACGCCGTCGTCGAGGTAGTACCAGTGCTTGTTGTCGCGGATGGCCTTTCCGATCACCCGCATCAGCAGCGTGCCCGCCGGGCCTACCAGGAAGCGACCCGGCTCGGCGATCAGGCGCACGTTCGGGTCGAACAGGCGGTCGATTTCCCGGCGGATGACGGCGCTGGTCTGCTCGAAGTAGTCCTCGTCGCCGTCGAAGTGGCGGATGGGGAACCCCCCGCCGATGTCGACGATCTCCGCGGGAAGCTGCTTGAGCTTCGCGTCGCGCACGAGGATGGCCGCCAGCTCCAGCGCCTCGATGTAGTTCTCCAGGTGCGTGCACTGGCTGCCGACGTGGAAGCTCACCCCCACGGGCCGCAGGCCCAGCTTGTGCGCCTTGATGAGCAGGTCCATCGCGTCGGCGGGCTCGGCGCCGAATTTCAGGCTCAGCTCCACCACCGACCCGATGTTGGGAACCTTGATCCGCAGCAGCACCCGCGCGCCGGGGGCGTTCTCGGCGATCTTGTCCAGCTCGTACTCGCTGTCGAAGGTCATCAGGTCCACGCCGCGCTGGGTGGCCGCCACGATCGACTCGACCGGCTTGATCGTGTTCGCGAAAATCATCTGCGACGGTTTGCCCCCCGCCGCCAGCACCGCGTCGATCTCCGCGATCGACGCGACGTCGAAGTTCGCCTTCGTCGAGACCATCACCTTCAGCACTTCGGGGTGGGAGTTGGCCTTGATGGCGTAGAACGGCTCGACCCGCGGCAGCGCCTCGCGGAAGCGCGTCACCTGGCGTTTGAGCGCGTCGCGGCTGATCGCCATCACCGGCGTTCCGTGCCGGCGCACGAGGCTCTGCACCTGCCGTTGCCTGCTGCTGAGTCTTGCCTTCGCCAATTCGATTCTCCGCGGCCGCAAGATTCGGACCGGCCGCACGGAGTATCATAGGAAACTCAGCCTGCGAAGCAAGGGAAACCGGGGAGACCGAGAACCGAAGACCGGATACCGCCTGGCGCCGCCGGCATGCAGACACTCGCCATTTTCCGCTTTCCGCTTTGGCCTTTGGCCTTTCCACTTCGGCCTTTCCCCTCGGCGAAGCCTTGTTCCGGCGGGGGCAATCTGCTATGCTCCCGCCTCTTGAATCGAACGGATATTCACAGGAGACCGGACGTGTCCGACCAATTGGCTTACGCGTTGATCACCCCCTACAGCCTGTTCAAAAGCCGCACGGGCGGCATCATCGGGCGTCTGCTGGCCCATGCCCGTCTAGAGCTGGTGGCCACGCGGATGTACGTGTTTTCCGACGCCTTCATCGACGCCTACAACCGGGTCATCTGCCCCCAGTGCACCGATTCCGCCGTTGCCGAGGCGTGGCACAAGTACATCAACCGGTCGCTCCGCCAGGACAACCCCTGGGGCTACCTGCCGCGCACCATGCTGCTGCTGTTCCGCGGTCCCAACGCCGTCCGCCACCTCAAGGACGACGTCATCGGCGCGTTCACCGAGCAACCGGTGGGCGACACCGTCCGCGGGACCTACGGAGATTTCATCCGCGACGAGACGGGGAAGATCCACTACTTCGAGCCGGCCGTCATCACCTGCCCCGACCCCCAGCTCAACAACGAACACCTCAAGCTGCTGGCCGATTACGCCCTGACCGACGGCGGGGTGCTCGAGGGAAAAATCCGCTACGGCGAGGGGAACGTGCAGTGCTCGCTGGTGATGCTCAAGCCGGACAATTTCGAGCGTCGCAGCCGCCGCCCCGGAAACATCATCGACACGTTCAGCCTGACCGGTCTGCGCATCGTGGCGGCCAAGCTGTTCAACATGACCGTCGCCCAGGGCGAGGAATTCTACGGCCCGCTCAAGAGCCTCTTCGTCCGGAAGCTCAAGGGCAACGTCACGCAGGAGGTCTTCAACCGCCTCCAGAACGCGTTCTCGTTCTCGTTCACGATGGCCGACGCGGAGGCCGTCGCCGACCGGCTAGCCGAGCGGAACGCGGTGTCCGAGTTCAACCGGATCGTCGAATACATGACGGGCGTGAACCCCGACGACCTGATCGATCCGTCCGAGAAGCCCACCGCCAGCCGGACCAAGTGCCTCGCCCTGCTCTACGAAGGCGTCAACGCGGTCGACAAGATCCGCACCGTCCTGGGCTCGACCGACCCGACCAAGGCCGAACCCGGGACCGTCCGCAGCGACTTCGGGCGCGACCTGATGCGCAACGGCGCGCACGCCTCCGACTCGCCCGAAAACGCCCTGCGCGAGCGGAAGATCGTCGGGCTGGCCGAGACGGATCGCAAGACCTGCGACGTCCAGCAGATCATCCACGATTACCTCCAGGCGCAGTAACTCGATGAGCGTCCGCATCGACACGGTGGTCCTGGGCCCGCTGATGACCAACGGCTACGTGCTGGACAGCGAGGGCGTCTGCTGGGTGGTGGACCCGGGCCCCTGGCCGGAGCCTCTGGTGGAGCTGCTTCGCCGCCGGGGTTTCCGCCCGGAGTGCCTGCTGCTGACCCACGGACACGGGGACCACATCGCCGGTCTGGGCGCCCTGAAGGCGGCCTGGCCCGACGCCCGGATCGTCTGCCCGGCCGCCGACGCGAACATGCTTTCGGACCCGGCGGCGAACCTTTCGGCCGATTTCGCGCTGCCGCTGACGGCCCCGCCGCCCGACCGGCTCGTCGAGAGCGGTCAGACGCTCCTTTGCGGGGAATCGCGCTGGCAGGTGCTGGACACGTCGGGCCACACGCCGGGCGGGGTGAGCTATTACTGCCCGGAGGCGTCGGCCGTGTTGACCGGAGACGCCCTCTTCGACGGGAGCATCGGGCGGACCGACCTGCCGGGGGCCGATTTCGACCGCCTGATCGGCAACCTTCGCCGGAACCTCCTGCCCCTGCCCGACGAGACGCGCGTGCTGCCCGGGCACGGACCGGAGAGCACCATCGGCCGGGAACGCCGGACCAACCCCTTCCTTACCGGCCGGGCCAGCGAATTCTGACCGCGAAAGCGGAATTGACACCGCCGCCCCGATCACGATAGGATGTATCTGAACGTATTCGTTCGGCGGTTGCGAACCGCACTTCATCCATCCATCATCCACGTCAAACGTCGAGCGAACGTTCAGAGGACATTTCGTCACCGCGACATCCATGCACCGGATGCATGGGGCGGTGGGCTGCGCAGGCCGGCCGTCCCGGGACGAACGTGCATCTGCGCGCAGAGGGCACACGTGGCTGCCATCCAGGTCTTGCAGGGCCCCGACAAGGGGCGGAAGTTCGAGCTGGCGGAGGGAGAAAACGTTCTCGGCCGGCAAAGCCGGACCGTCCCCCTGAAGGACGGGACGATTTCCCGCCAGCACTCGCGGATCGTCAAGTCGGGCAGGAACTGGGTGCTGGAGGACCTGGGCTCGGCCAACGGGACGTTCCTCAACGGTGTGCGGGTGACGCGCCCCAGCCCGCTGAAGCTGGGCGACCAGATCCGCATCGGCTCGACGCTGCTGGTGTTCGCCCGCAGCGCCTCGTCGGAGCCGGCCGCCTCCGTGGAGGTGGACGAGGACGGAATGCTCGTGGACGCCGCCATCGTCGCCACCCTCCCCAGCAACGAGGACTCGGTCATCATCCCCACGCCCGAGGCCGGGGCGCAGGCCATCGGGAACCTGCGCATCCTCTACGACCTGATCTCCGAGGTCGGCTCGATCTTCGACGTCGACGAGCTGCTCCGCTGCACGCTCGACCGCATCTTTTCCGTCGTCAAGGCCGACCGCGGGTTCATCATGCTCGCCGACGAGGCGGGCAAGCTCCAGGTCCGCGCCGCGCGGGCCGGCACGCCCCGCCCCCACCAGGACATCCCCGTCAGCCGCACCATCATCAACGAGGTCATGGGCAAGCAGGTGGGCGTCCTCAGCTCCAACGCCATGAGCGACAAGCGGTTCACCAGCGGAAAGAGCGTGCACAACTTCGGCATCCGCTCTGCCGTCTGCGTGCCCATCAAGGGGCGGGACAAGATCCTCGGCGTCATCCACGTCGATTGCGGCGTCTCCGAGCACACGTACTCCACGGAGCAGCTTCGCCTGCTGACGGCCATCGGGTACCAGACGGGCCTGGCCGTCGAGAACGTGCGCCTCTACGAGCAGGCGGTGCAGCAGGAGCGTCTGGCGGCCGTCGGAGAGACCGTCGCCTTCCTGTCCCACCACATCAAGAACGTGCTCCAGGCGCTGATGGCGGGCATCGACCTGGTGGAGATGGCCCTGCACCGCGACGACCTGGGCAAGGCGAAGGACGCCTGGCCGATCGTCCAGCGGAATCTCGCGCGGATCCACGAGCAGATCCTGAACATGCTGGCGTTCTCCAAGAGCCGCGAGCCGCTGCTGGAAAACGTCAACGTCAACCACGTGCTGGGCGAGTGCGTGGAACTGGTGACCGCCAGCGCCGACGAGCGCGGCGTGGCGATCCTGACGCAACTGGACGACCTGCCGCCGATTCCCGCCGACACGGCCGGGCTCCAGCAGGCATTCCTCAACCTCCTGCACAACGCCCTCGACGCCGTCGAAGACAAGACCGGGTCCGTCACCCTCACCAGCGAGTACGACTCGCTGAACCGCCGCGTCGTCGTCCGCGTGTCCGACAACGGCAGCGGAATCGAGGCGGAAAAACTCCCCGACATCTTCACCCCCTTCTATTCCAGCAAGGGGCAGAAAGGCACGGGGCTGGGGCTGGCTGTCGCCAGGAAGGTCTTCGAGGAACACCGCGGGCGGATTGAGGTGGACTCGAAGGCCGGGCAGGGAACCACCTTCACCGTCATCCTGCCCGCGCTGGCCGGCGGCGACGCCACCGAAACCAAAGGCCCCGCCGCGAAATAAGCTCCGCCGAAATCGCGAAAGAAACGACGACCACAGAGCCGCAGAGACCGCAGAGATTTCAAAGGGAAATCGAAAAGGGGACGATACGGCGGTACAATCCCATCGTGCCCCGTCGGGGCGAGTACGCGAAAGACGTTTCATTTCGGGTTCATTTGCGGGGAACGACATGGGAAGAATGCTCTTTCTGCTGCTGATCGCCGTCGGCATTGCGGGATGCGGCCCGAGTTGGACTTCCGAAGTGCCGGTCGGCGCAGAAGAAGGTTTGGAGCCGGAAAGAGCTTTGCAAGTCATCGCATCCCTGCGAGGCCGGAAGGACGATGCCTCGCTGGAACGTCTTGTACGCATTACCCGCCACGATGACATCCGGGTGCGACACGCCGCGGCGTGGGCACTGATGGACGCAGGTCCGGCGGCAATCGATCCGCTCTTCGCTTACAGGACGGATTCGAGTCTGATGGCCAACATCATGGCGCGCATGGGCGAGCCAGCCATTGCGCCACTGGTTAGCCGGCTAGGGAAAACGGGGGCGAGCGGGGAATCCGTGATCGCCCATGCCCTGGCGTACATCGGACCCGCGGCCACCCCGCAGGTGGCGAAGATGTTGGAATCTTCCGACGCGACGGTTCGCAAGGAAGCGGCTGAGGCACTCGGGAAAATCGGCGATCCGCAGGGTGCGGCCGTACTCGTCACGGCGTTGCGGAAAGAGACTTCGCGCAAAACAGCAGAATGGATCGACCCTCGCCCGGCCTACGTCAGAGCCCTGGGCCGGATTCGCGGCAGCGAGCTTGTGTGCCAAATTCTCTATGAGGAACTTCTGTCCGAGGAGAATCAACGGAATTGTCCGCTCCTGAACAGCGTTGTCGCCGCGATGGGGGAACAGAGGTCGCCCGTGTTCCTGCCGGGCCTGGTGTATGCGCTCGAGCGGAATCTCTGCCCCGCGACGGCGGCAAGAGAGTTGGGAGAACTGGCGGACCCGAGGGCGCTGCCCTATCTTCAAAAAGCAGCCGCCAGGGAGGAGCCGCTATCCCGGCGCGTCGAGGCAATGGTCGCGATGTCCCAAATGGGGCACACGCGCGGCCTGTATGACGCCACCGTCCGCCAATTGGATGCCGCCAAGACTTCCCGGGAAAGGATAGCTGCGATACAACTTCTAGGATATTCGGATGACGACCGGGCCGTCGAAAAGTTCCTTCCTTATCTTCGCTCCGAGGACCTGGAGATCGCGGGAGAAGCCGCCGAAGCCCTCGGCCGGCTCGGAACGAAATCCAAAGCAGCCGTCCCCGCGATGATTGCCCTGATCCAGGATTCCGACGGCCACGAGTTTCCCACGTGGATGCCGGACCCCTTGACCCGCAGGACGTGGAGAATCGTCTGGGCTCTGGGCGCAATCGAAGACCCCCAAGCCGTTCCCGCACTTGCACGAATTCTCGCCGATCGCCAGGCCTACTTTTGGTACACGCGGGCCTGTGCCGCCGACGCTCTCGGACATTTCTCAGAGGATCGGGCCGTCGAGACGCTGATCGCCGCTTTGGATTCCAGGCCGGAGAATGTCAGGCTGGCTC
>DNAS01000189.1:63112-63491 GCA_003485185.1 Phycisphaerales bacterium
GAGAATGTCAGGCTGGCTGCGGCGAACGCCCTGGCCAAGTCCCGGACCCGGCAGGCAAAAAAGGCCCTGCTGGCCCGGCGGGACGACATCAACCTCCATATCGCCAAACTGGCGGCCGATGCGGCGGCACGGAAGGAATAGAACCACTGTCCCCTTGACAACCATGAAAATTCATCCTGCCATTGCCGGTTTCATTGTTGCCCTGCTGACAGCATGTCTGCTGTCCTTGGCATGGCGATATTTCGCGACGGGAATTTCGTCGTCGATTCCCGGAATCGCAATCTGGTTCTTCAGCGTTTCCCTGGGAGTCTGGGAGTATCGCCGTCGCATTCGACGTTCTTCGCCCAAATAGCATTGGCGGGTGGCACGGCTTGCTGGC
>DNAS01000168.1:0-2296 GCA_003485185.1 Phycisphaerales bacterium
ACGGCGGGTACTACGTCTCCGCGCCGGCCGACGAGATCTTCGCCGAGCCCACGACCGCCACCGGTTCGATCGGGGTGATCGCCACCTGGCCGGTGCTCCAGGGCACGCTGGAGAAGATCGGCGTGGAGATGGTGGTCATGAAGTCCGCCCACGCGGAGGGATGGAAGGACTCGATCAGCCCGTTCCACAAGCCCGACGAGCGCCAGCGCCGCCACGTGCAGGCGCTGCTGGACGACGCGCAGGCGCGCTTCGAGGACATCGTCCGCAAGGGGCGCGGCGACCGCCTTAAGGAGCGCCCCGCCCGCTACGAGATTCCCGCGCCGGGCGGCGACGGCACGAAGACCGTCCTCCACGAGGAAACCGAACCGTTCAACGGAAAGGTCTACACGGCGAACGAGGCGAAGGAACGCGGGCTCATCGACGCGATCGGATACCAGTCGGACGCCATCGACCGGACGGTCGAACTGGCGGACCTGGACCGGCCCAACGTCGTGCGTTACGCGCCGCGGGTGGGGTTGATGGCGCAACTGCTTTCAGCCCGCGCGCCCGCGCCGCTCGGGCTCGACGCCCAGACCGTCGAGACGCTCCAGACGCCGCGGCTGATGATGATCTGGAAGGTCGATTGAGGGCGATGATCCCGCTTCGGGTGACGATCCTGGCCGCCGCGCTGGCGGCGGTTCCGGCGGCGGGCGAGCGGCCCACGCAGCCGGTGCCGGTGATTGACGGCGAGCGCCTCGACCGCGCCATCGCCTCGGCCATCCGTTTTCTCGAAAGCACCGTCGGTGCCGACGGCATGTGCAAAGGCGACTTTCCCGCCTCGTCGCTCCAATACGGCGGGCAGACCTCTGCCTGTGCGTACGCGCTGGTCTCGGCCGGCGCCGACCCACGCAAGGACGCAACCGCCAGGGCATTGGACTGGCTGGCCAAGGCGGAACTGAAGAGCACCTACGCCGTCGCCATGCGGGCGTGCGCCCTGTCCGGCGTGAGGGACGACCGCGTCCTGCCGGCGCTGCGCAAGGACACCCAGTGGTTGCTCCGCGCCGCCGGTGCCGACGGAGCCTACACCTACACCCCGCGCGGCGGCGCCACGGGCGACACCTACGACAACTCGAACACGCACATGGCCGTGTTGGCCGTCTGGGCGGCGGCCCGGCGAGGCGTCGAGGTGCCCCAGGAATACTGGCGCGTCATCGAGCGACACTGGATCAACGACCAGCAGACCGACGGCGGATGGGGATACTTCGTCCGCCCCGGCGCGATCACCAACAAGACCTACGGTTCGATGACGGCCGCCGGACTGGCGACGCTCTTCGCCTGCTTCGACAACCTCCACGCCCGACAGTTCATCCGCTGCGCCGCCACCAGCGACACCAAGCCCATCGAGGAGGCGTTCGCCTGGCTGGCGAAACATTACTCCGCTGCCGAGAACCCCCGCCTGGGCCCCAACCGCTACCACTACTGGCTGTTCGCGCTGGAGCGGGTGGGCCTGGCCAGCGGGCGCAAGCGGTTCGGCGATCACGACTGGTTCGCCGAGGCGGCCGCGAGGCTCCTGGAAACCCAGAACGCCGACGGAAGCTGGGGATACGGCGAGAGAATTCCCGAGACCGCCTTCGCGCTGATCTTCCTGGTGCGCGGGCGTGATCCGGTGCTGGCCAACAAGCTCCAGTTCACGGGACGGTGGAACGCCCGCCCGCGCGACCTGGCCAACTTCACGCGATTCGTCGGACACGAGTTCGAGCGCCCCGTGAGCTGGCAGATCGTCCGGGCGGACGTCGACGCCGACGACCTCGACGATGCCCCCCTGCTCTACCTGTCCGGCGCGGGGCCCATCGAGCTGACCGACGCGGAAGTTTCCGCGCTGCGCCGCTTCGCGCTGCGGGGCGGGCTGATCGTCTCCGAGGCGGCCTGCAACAACGGCAGCTTCACCCTCGACATGCAGAATCTCTACACACGAATGTTCCCCGAGTTCCCCCTGCGCCGCCTGCGCGACGACCACCCGGTCTACTCGGCCAACTTCAAGGTCAAGGACTTCGCGGGCCTCTCGGGCGTGTCCAACGGGGTGCGGCTGCTGGCGGTGCATTCGCCGCGGGAGTTGTCGCTGGCGTTGCAACTCGGGCCCGACGCCACGCAGCGGCCGGTCTTCGAGGTGATGGCCAACCTGTATATGTTCGCCACGGACAAGGGACACCTGCGCCCGCGCGGGGCCCGTCTCTGGCCGGCCGAAGCGACCTTCCAGCCCGTCGCGACGATCCGCCTGGCGAGGATCAAGCACAAGGGCAACTGCGACCCGGAACCG
>DNAS01000168.1:2504-7460 GCA_003485185.1 Phycisphaerales bacterium
GCGTGCGCCTCGAGGTCTC
The DNA here is from genome assembly GCA_003485185.1 of Phycisphaerales bacterium. Classification (GTDB taxonomy): domain Bacteria; phylum Planctomycetota; class Phycisphaerae; order SM23-33; family SM23-33; genus UBA12270. The sequence goes on from DNAS01000168.1 coordinate 2,524, forward strand.
CGAGCCGATGGACCCCGCCGCGCTGGACGCGAGCCAATGGCCCGTCGCCCACATGACCGGCACGGAGGCCTTCACGCTCAGCGAGGCCGAATCCGTCGCCCTGCGCGAATACCTCGCCGCGGGCGGAACGATCCTCGCCGACGCCGCCGGCGGGTCGGCACCCTTCGCCGAGAGCGTCCGCAAGCACATCTTCCCGCTGGCGGGCGGGCAGTTCGGCGGAACCCTCTCCTCGCAGCATCCCGTCTACCGGCGACCTTTCGCCATGGAGAAGGTCGCCTACCGCCGCACTCTCGCGCTGGCGCTGGGAGAAGGCAAAACCACCCCCCGCCTTCACGGAGAGCAGCTTGGCGGGCGGATCGCCGTCTTTTTCAGCCCCGACGATCTCACGGCGGGGCTTGTCGGATACCCGCAACTGGGCCTGCTGGGATACTCCCCGCAGAGCGCCGTGGAGCTAATGACCAACATGCTGTTTTACGCGGCCCGGATCGGCCCCCGCGCCGAAGAGGAAGTCGTCACCGAGATTCGCATTCTGCCGGTCAAGTGATCCTTTTTCAACGCAAGGTGAACCCGACGTGAAAAACGCACAGAAGAAGATGCAGGAGTTTCTCAACGCATTGGTTCGGGACGGCAAGGAGCGCGGCGTGCAGTTGGCCGCCTACCTGGACGGAAAGCTGGTGGTCGACGCGTGGGCGGGCGTCGCCGATCCCGCGACGGGCCGGTCAGTGGACGGCGACACGTTGTTCCCCGTGTTCTCCACGACCAAGGGGATCGCCGCCACGCTCGCGCACCTGCTCGTCGAACGCGGGAAGATTTCCTACGACACGCCGTTGGCGGAAGTCTGGCCGGGCTTCGGCGCGCACGGAAAAGGCGGAATCATGCTGCGCCACGCCCTGGGCCATTCGGCCGGCATGCCCTACATGCCGATGGGCATCGGATACAAGGAACTCGCAAACTGGGACACCCTGTGCGAACTGCTGGCGAAGGAGCGGCCCGTCTGGCCGGCGGGAGAGCAGGCGCTCTACCACGCCGTGACGTACGGCTGGCTGGTGGGCGAACCGCTGCGGCGCGTGGACGGCAGGCCGTTCCAGCAAATGTTGCAGGACGAAATCTGCCGCCCGCTGGGGCTCCTCGACGATTTATTCGTGGGCATTCCCGACGAGGTCGAGTCGCGCGTGGCCGTTCTGGAGGAAATCTTCGAGCCGGGCAAGGAGCCGGTCGTGGACGACAGCAAGCCGCAGAGCGTCCCCGGTTTCATGCAGCCGCTGTACCGGATGATGAACCACCCGATCGCCCAGCGGACGTGCAACCCCGCGTCCAACGGAATCATGACCGCCCGCGCGATCGCGCGGCATTACGCCGCCCTGCTGCCCGGCGGGGTGGACGGCGTGGAACTGCTGCCCCCCGAGCGAATCCGCGCGGCGGTGCAGCGGCAACTGCCCAAACGCCTGCCGGAAAACGGCGAGCTGCCGAACTTCGCCCTGGGCTACCGCCTCGAAGGACCGCAGGATCCGGCCGGGCGGCGGCTACCGACCTTCGGGCACGGCGGGTACGGCGGATCCACCGGAATCGCCGACCTGGAGAACCGACTGGCCGTCGGATTCACCAAGAACCTCTTCTCCAGGAACGACGCGCGAGAACCCGTCCTCCGCGAACTGCGGAACGTCCTGGGACTCTCGTGACAAGGAACAGGGAATCCGGGCGATTCCATCGTTTCACAAACGACGTTCGTCACGGCGCGCCGGTGGCGCGACCGGTCCAGAGGTAGAGGAACTCCGGTTGGGCCAGCGAGAGCACGCCCGGCAGGTCGATGTTCAGCAGGTTGACCTGCGGCGCGAGGTTCGGCGCGGCCGAGTAGACGTTGGCGCGGTAGCCCAGCGGGCGGTGGTACATCACGAGCTTGACGCGCGCCCGGGCGCTGCGCTTCTTGGCCATCAGGACCGCGTCATCGACGTACCCCAGGCCGTCCACCAGCCCGTTGTCCTTCGCCTGCTCGCCGGTGTAGACGCGCCCGTCGGCCAGCGCGCGGACCTGGTCGGGCTTGAGGTTCGGTCGGGCCGATTCGACCACCTGGAGGAACCGCCGATAGTACTGGTCCACGATGCCCTGGAGGATGGCGAGGTCTTTCTCGTCGAGGGGCTTGAGCGGGCTAGCCATGTCCTTGCGAGCGCCGGAGGTGACGGCCTTGGCGTCGATGCCGATCATCCGCATCGTCCCGGCGAAGCTGACGGTCTGGACGATCACGCCGATCGAGCCGGTGACGCTGGTGGGATGGGCCAGGATCGTGTCGGCCCCGCAGGCAACGTAGTATCCGCCGCTGGCGCCGACGTCCTCGATGACGGCGACGACGGGCACGCCGGGCCTGGCCGCCCGGAAACGCACCAGGCGGCGGTACATCACGTCGCTGGCGGTGACCGCCCCGCCGGGCGAGTTGACGCGCACCACCACCGCGCGGACGTTCGGGTCGCTCTCGGCGCGGTCGAGCTTCTCGACGAACAGCGAGACGGGATTCTCGCCCGGCATCATCCAGCCGGTCGCGCGGCGGTTCATCAGCAGGCCGTCCACGTCGAGGACGGCGATCTTGTCGGACACGAACAGCCCCGGATCGGCCGCGATGACCGTCTCGCGGAGCGTCTCGTCGAGGGGAACGGGCTTGAGGACCCAGCCGACGTCCTGCCCGCACCCGCCCAGGATCGCCGCGCCGCACGCCGCCAGGAGGAACCGTGGTGTTTTCATGGTGGGATGGTAGCGCGCGGCGGCGCGGGCGTCAACGGCGGCGGGCCGCCCGTCACGCGCCGGCGAGCAGGTCGTGGAGGAACTTCGCCAGCCCGCCCTCGGCGACGCGGTCGGCCTCGGCCCGGACCGCTTCCGGCGCGCGGGGCATGGCCACCCCCAGCCCCGCGCCGCGGATCATCGGAAGATCGTTGACGTCGTCGCCGACGGCGATCATCCGCGCCGGGGCGATCCGGTCGGTCTGGGCGACGTAGCGGATGGCCGCCCACTTGCTCGCCTCGCGGCTGAACGCCTCCACGATCGTCACGCCGTAGTTGGGCGCGAGGATGGAATGCACGTTGAGCCGCCCGTCGAACTGCCGGGCGAGGCGTTCGGCCAGCGCAGGCGCGGCGGCGGGCTCGACCACCGCGTTGATCCGCAGCGGGGGCGGATCGCCCTCTGCCGGCGCCAGCCTGGCCACGCGGCGGACCTGCACGTTCATCTGCGCGAACCAGCGCCGGTGGACGGTCTCGGCGTCGGGGCCCTCGGCGATGTAGTAGTCGAACCCCCACCGCCAGGCGTCGACGATGGCGATGGCGGAGTGGCCCGCGTGCAGCAGCTCGTCGGAATACTCAGCCGCCAGCGCAGGCGAAATGACGCGCTGCCAGAGCGTGCGCCCGGTGTGGGGCTCGGCGACCAGTGCCCCTCCGATGAGGACCATCGGGTCGTATGGGGGGTGGAGGCGGAGCTGTCGCCAGACGGGAATCGTCTCGATGAAGGACCGCCCGGTGGCGATGCAGACGCGCAGCCCGGCCCGTTGGGCCTCGGCGACCGCGTCGATGACTTCGGGGGAAACCTTGCTGTCCGGTCCGGCCAGCGTTCCGTCCACGTCCAGGGCCAGCAGTTCGTATTTCATGAGCCGGCCGAGGTGAATTTGCAGACGCAGTCGAACAGTTTGCCGCCCAGCCGCCGGGCGACCGCCTCGTTCTTGAGCAGCGCCAGACGGAGGGCGTCGACCTTGAATTTCGCGTCGAAGTTGGTCTCGACCGCGCGGCCCATGCCTTCCAGGATCACCAGGTCGGCGTCGGCCGCCGCGTCGTTCAACTCGTCGGAGACGTCCGACAGGTCGATCATGGGCAGGTCGGTTCCGGTGGAGACGACCTCGAGCATACCCGCCTGTGCGAGCGCGCCCAGGTCGTCGTCGGCGGCGGCCAGGCGACGCCCCAGTTGGGTGATCTCGAAGGCGGTGATGTCGTTGAGGCTCGGTTTTTCGTTGGCGGCCAGCACGATCTGCGTTCCGCACAGCGCCAGTTCGCGAACGAGGGGCAGCACGCCCAGGATGAAATCGGTTCCCGCGTTGTCCACGAAGACGACCGCCTTGGCCCACGGCGCGGGCGGCGCGGCGACGAGTTTCTCGGCCAGCGCGTCGAAGTCGTCCACCAGCCAGGGGCGCGGTTTGCTTTCCTCCACGGCGGTCAGGAAGTCCGACCCGTCCCGCCCCGTGTGCAAGGTGGACGTCGCGCCCATGTCGAAAACGTTCCCCGCGAAGACGCACTGCACCAGATGCTGCCACCTGTCCACGCCGTCCATCGCGTGCAGCTCGCGAACCATCTCGGGATACATCTCCAGCGCCAAGGCGTTCTCCCGCTCCTTGACCGGTCCGAACGGGTCGCCGATGTGGTTGTCGCGCAGGATGCGGTCCCGCATGCGGTCCAGGGCGATGACGTTGAGTTGTCCGTCGCCGAAGGAGGCGGGGTCGGACCGGATCGACTCGATCTGTCGCCGGAACTGCTCGGCCGCCGCGGCGATGCTCTTTTCCGCCTTGCGGCCGTAGGAGGCCTTGGCGTGCTGGAGGATTTCGGCGAAGACCTTCTCGAAAACGTCCAGCCATTCGCCCAGTCCGGTCGGGTCGGAGGCGAGATCCCAGTCGAGAGGAACGTAGCTGCCGGGGTCGCTAAGCAGGCAGAAGTGGCCCATCGTGCCTTTCCTGAAACACATCTCTGGTTTCGTGCCGCTCCGCGACGGCGATTCACCGCGAAACCGCCCTGGCGGAAGCGCCAATCCACGCGATTTTTTTACTGGAACCGCGCCGTTCCCACAAGCCCAATGTTGCACGGTTTGCTTTATTGTATGCGCGGTTTCGCGAAAGGAACAGCCCCCGCGCATCCGCCCGGAAAAGCCCTTGTAGTTCCGCCGGTCCAGCGGTACGCTTGGCGCGGTTTGTTTTG
>DNAS01000168.1:7581-14224 GCA_003485185.1 Phycisphaerales bacterium
ACGCTTGGCGCGGTTTGTTTTGCCGTACAGCGGAAAGGACGGAAGGACCAGATGAGCGAGATTCGTGTAGCCGTCGCAGGGATCGGGAACTGCGCGTCTTCGCTGATTCAGGGCATTCATTATTACCGCGACGTGGCCGCGCGGGGCGCTCAGCCCGTCGGGCTGGCGCACCCCGTGCTGGGCGGGCTGCGGGCGGGCGACATCCGCATCGTCGCAGCCATCGACGTGGACAAGCGAAAGGTCGGGCGCCCCCTGCACGAGGCGGTCTTCGCCAAGCCCAACTGCACCAAGGTCTTCTTCGACAAGTTCCGTTACGACGACGTGACCGTGCGGATGGGCAACGTGCTGGACGGCGTGGCCGCCCACATGAAGGACTTCAGCGACGACCGGCGGTTCATCGTCGCCGACCAGCCTTCCGCCGACCGCAAGGACATCGAGAAGCTCCTGTCCGACAGCGGCGCGGAAATCCTGATGAACTACCTGCCCGTCGGGTCGCAGAAGGCCGTCGAGTTCTACGCCGAGGCGTGCCTGGCGACGGGCGTGAGCCTGATCAATTGCATGCCGGTGTTCATCGTGTCCAACCCGAAGTGGGGAAAGCGTTTCGCCGACGCGGGAATCCCCTGCGTGGGCGACGACATCAAGGCCCAGGTCGGCGCCACCATCACGCACCGCGTGCTCGCCCGCATGATGCACGACCGCGGCGCGACGATCGACGCCACCTATCAGCTCAACACCGCGGGCAACACCGACTTTTTGAACATGCTCGACCGCTCGCGTCTGGGCAGCAAGAAGATTTCCAAGACCGAGGCCGTCCAGAGCCAGCTCGACGTGCCCCTGCCGGCCGACCAGGTGCACATCGGCCCGGCTGACTACGTGCCCTGGCAGCTCGACAACAAGGTGTGCTTCCTGCGGATCGAGGCGCGGGGGTTCGGCGGCGTGCCGCTGCACATCGAGGCGCGCCTGAGCGTGGAAGACTCCCCCAACTCCGCCGGTGAGACGATCGACGCGATCCGCGTCTGCAAGATCGCCCGCGACCGGGGCATCGCCGGACCCCTGGAGGCGATCAGCGCCTTCACGATGAAGCACCCGCCCCGGCAGTTCACCGACGCCCAGGCGCTGGAGCTGCTGGAGGAGTTCATCGCCAATCCCTCCGCGCCGGCCAACGTCGACGGAACCTACCGCGCCATGACAAAACCCGTCGTGGCGAAATAGGCGCGGCAGGCAGAAAGAAAAATCAACGCGGCGGTCCTTTGCGGGCCGCCGCGCTTGTTTTGCGGAATCGTCGCGAATCGCGCGGGATCAGTCTTCGACGATCTCCGGAATGCGGCGGATGCGGGGGTCGGTGAAGATGTCGCTCTCGTCGCGGCTGGTGCTGGAAAACTCCGAGACGACCGCCCCCTCCTCGCCCGCCTGGAACCAGTGCAGCGTGTCGGAGGGAATGGTGTATTGCTCGCCGGGGTTCAGCTCGATCTCGTGGAAGACGGTGTAGTGCGCCTCGGAGCCCTTGGGCGGCCGGCCTTGCACGGGGCGCGCGGGCTTGCCCGGAACGTACAGCCAGACCTTGCCCCACCGGCAGCGGAAGGTCTCCATCTTGCCCGCCTCGCCCGCCACCTGCGGGTGGCGGTGCTCCGGGCACGTCTGGCGGGGAAGCAGCACCAGTTCCTTGGCGCAGTAGCGGTCGGTGTTGACGTAGACGACCAGTTCCAGCCCCGTGGTCTCCACCTCGCCCAGACCGAACTCCGCCACCTCGATCTGCCCGCGCTCCTTGTCCGTCAGCACGATGCCCGCGCGGCGGATCATCTCGGCCGCCCGGTCCTGGAGACGCCGCACTTCGCTTCGCTTGATCATCTGTCACCTCGCTGTCTTTCGCCCGAATCCATTACGTCGCGTCGCGCGGGGACAGGCGCAGCCCCCGCGGCTTGTCTTCGCGCCAACTCGCCAGTTTCAGCCGGACCTCGCGGCGCGCGGGGCGCGAGTCGAGCCGCGCCTGCACCCGATCCCACAGGGGGATTCCGCTCGTCGCATCGGGCGCCTCGACGTTGAACGCGCCGGTGGCCACCGCCGCGCCGGCTGCCTGCTCGGGCCCCAGGCCGTGCAGCAAGGCCGCCAGGAAACCCGCGATCGTGCAGTCGCCCGCGCCGGTCGTGCCGGCGACCCGAACCTCCAGGCACGGCGCCAGCAGCTCGCGCCCGCACCAAACGGATTCGCCGGCGAGAAGTTTCGCGGCGCGAATCCGCCCCGCGTCGCTCGCGGTGCGCAGGTACAGGCCCTGCTCGCCCAGCTTCAAGCCCACGACGGCTGCGCCCATCGCGATCAGGCGGTCCGCCATCTCGCCCAGCAGCCTGCCGTCCACCTGCGGAAGGATTTCCCCCGCGCGTCGCATTTGCTCCCAGCGCGGGCGGTCGAGCATGAAGAGGATCTCGTCCAGACTGGGCAGGAAGACGTCCGCGTGGGGCAGGGCCTTTTCGAGCACGGCCGGCCAATTGACGCGCCCCGCCTCGGACGCCGGGTCGGGCAGGGACATATCCAGCGAGACCGCCGGGCCCAGCGCGCGGACGCGGGCGAGCATCTCCACCAACTCGCGCCCCTCGTCCAGGAACATTCGGCGCATCAGGGGCGGATACCCGAAGTGGAACAGCCTGGCGCCGCGGACAGCGTCGGCCGTCACGTCCGCGGCCTGGAAGGTGTCGTTGGCGCCCGGACAGTGCAGGAAAATCCGGTCGATTTCGGGCGGGTTGATGACCACGGTGTAGGAGGTGTGCTCGCCGTCGGCGACCACCATTCCGTCGGCCAGCCCGGCTCCGGCGCGGTTCAGCAGTTCCAGGACGGCGCGGCCGAACAGGTCGTTCCCGACCTTCCCGACGAGCCGCACGGGCACGCCCAGCCGGTGCAACGCCACGCCGGTGTTGGAGACCGCCCCGCCGGTGGCCAGCAGCGGCGGCCCGACGTTGACCAGCTTGCCCGGAACCAGCAGTTCGTCCGGCGCGCAGCGGATGTCGCCCATGGCGGGGAGGATGTCCAGGCAGATGTGCCCGGCCACGACTGCCTGCGGCGATTTCACGCGACGCACTCCTTATCCTGTTCAACGGCGCCCGTATGCTACCGGATGGAAACGATTATTCCCACCGGTCTTCGCGGAGCCGGTCGAGTGCGTCGGCCGTCAGGTCGATCAGGCGCGGGGCCTGCTCGTCGGCCTGTCCAGCCCAGAGTGCCCGCAACGTCGCCTCCAGCGATTGGCGGTCGATGCCTTCGACGGATCGCGGCAGGGCCGCTGGGGCGTCAGGCAGTTCGTCCTGGCGACGGACCAGCGAAACCACCCCTGCCGCCGCTCCCATCGCCAGGCGGTGCGGCGTCACGCCCGCGGTCAGCGCCAGGCGCATCGCCCCGAACAGGCGGTCGCCGTACGCCAGCTTGCGAAGGTGATCCCGCCCCACGCGCGCCACGCGGTCGCACAGGTTGGGGCAGACCATCCGTTCCAGAAGGTCCTCGGCGTAGTTCCGCCAGCCCGCCTCGGTGAACAGGTCGTCTCCCAGTCGGGCGTGGCGGCGGATCAGCGCCGGGCCGGATTCGCCGAGGAAGGCCTCGCGCGCGACGGCCATCACCCGCGCGTCTGCGGCGGCCTGGGCGATGGTCTCCAGCCCGCGCCACTCGGACAGGTAGGCGAGCGTCGCGTGGATGGCGTTGTGCCCGAAGAGCTTGGCCTCCTCGAACGGCAGCAGGTCGGGTTTCTCCTGGAAGACCTCGATGCCTCGGCGGAAGTCCGGCAGGCGGATTCGCTCGATGAGGATGCGGTTGAACTGCTCGACGAGGACGGCCTTGCCAGCGCCCGCCGTCAGGGGCGCGAGGTTCAGGCGGTCGATCTCGCGGGCATCGTCGAGAAGGCCGCTCATCTTTCCGATGACGGTGTTGACGGCTTGGAATGCCGTGAGATTCGCGCCGGTCTGCGCGAGTTTTTCGGTGAGGATTTCGGCGGCGTGGTTGTGGTTCTCGGCCGCATAGAGGACCGCCGCTCGGCCCGTGCGCCGCGCCAGGCCCTCGCGCAGCAGTTCGACCACGGCGGCCGACCCGCCCGCGCCGTAGACGTTCACGCTGGGCAGGGCCGTCGCCATCTCGTCGGCCTGCGCGATCGCCTCGACGAGCGCGCCGCGCCCCCGCGCGTCGCGCGGGTTGTACAGCTCCACGCCGGGGACGGTCGCCCGGTCGATGCGGTCCGGGCGGGCGATGTTGACCGTGTAGCGGTTTCCACCGGCGCGAACCGCGCCGACGAGGGCGTCGTCGATCTCCGCGACCACGAGGCGCGCGAAGTTGCCCGACCGCCAGGCCTCGTACGCGAACAGCCCGCTCTGGATCGGTCCGAAACCGAACCCCACAAACGTCCTGCCCGGTTCGCCCATTCCGGTTTCCTCAATCCGCCCTTCGATTCCACTCAGGGCAGGCAATTGAAATCAGATGCCTTCCCGGCTGCGGCGGAGCAGGTCCGCGTTCGAGCAGTCGCGCCGCGGCGTGTAGCCCTTCAGCGGAAGGATGTACTCGTGCACCGCGTCCACCAGATCCGACGGGTACGGGAAGAACGCGTCCTCGACCTCGTCGGCCGGCGTGATCCAGTTGCGCGCCCCCACCACCACCGGCGGGGCGTCCAGCTCGTCGAAGGCGAACTGGGCGATCTTGGCCGCCATCGTCTGGAGAAAGCTTCCTCGCTCGCACGCGTCGGACGCCAGCAGGATCTTCCGCGTCTTTCTCACGCTCTCGATCACCTTCTCGTACTGGAAGGGAACGATGCTGCGGGCGTCGAGGATTTCGCAGCTCAGGCCGTGCTTCGCCTCCAGCTCCTTCGCGGCCTCGATCGCGCGGTAAAGCGTCGCGCCGATCGTCAGGATCGTCAGGTCGCTGCCTTCCTTGCGGACGGCGGGCTCGCCCAGCGGCACGGTGTATCGCCCCGTCGGCACGCCGCCGGGGACGAACAGCTCCGGCTGGTCGTAAATCCGCTGGCTCTCGAAGAAGATCACCGGGTCCGTTCCCAGCAGGGCCGAATACATCAGCCCCTTGGCGTCGTACGGCGTGGCGGGGAAAACGACCTTCAGCCCGGGGATGTGGGCGCAGATGCTGGTCCAGTCCTGGCTGTGCTGGGCGCCGTACTTGCTGCCCACCGACACGCGAACCACGACGGGCATCTTCAGCAGCCCGCCCGACATCGACTGCCACTTGGACAACTGATTGAACACCTCGTCGCCCGCGCGACCGAGGAAGTCGCAGTACATCAGCTCGACCAGCGCCCGCCCGCCCTCCAGCGCGTATCCGACGGCCGAGCCGACAATTGCGCCCTCGCTGATGGGCGAGTTGAACAGGCGGTGGTACGGCAGCGCCTCGGTCAGCCCGCGATAGACGGCGAACGCGCCGCCCCAATCGCGGTTTTCCTCGCCGTAGGCCGCCAGCGTCGCGTCCTCGTAGAACCGGTCGAGGACCGCCTCGAAGATCGCGTCGCGGATGCCCACGCAGCGGCTCTTGGGCAGTTCCTTTCCGCTCTCGTCGCGCCCGGACCGGCTGCGCTTCGCCAGCGCCGCGACGCGCGGGTTGTCCTCCTTGGCCAGCAGCACCTCCGGCTGGCGCGCCGGGTCCAGGCTCTCGACCGTTTCGTTGGAGAACATGGTCTTTTCGAGCAAACAGGAGGCCTTTTTCAGGTCCGCGCGGGGGGAAATCGCCGGATTCACGGCTTTTTTGTAGGCTTTCAGGACAATTTCCTCGGCCCCGGCCGCCATTTTTTCGACGTCCGCGCTCGTGCAGACTTTCGCCTCCACCAGGCTCGCGGCGTAGTGACGCAGCGGGTCCACTTCCATCCAGGCGTCCACCTCGGACTTCTCGCGGTAGCTGCTGGCGTCCGACGGCGAATGCCCGCTGTAGCGGTAGGTTACGGTGTCCAGCAGCACGGGCCCCTCGCCGCGGGCGAGGATTTCCTTCTTGCGGAGCACGGCGTCGGCCACCGACAGCGGGTTGTACCCGTCCACGCGCTCGGCGTGCATCTGCTCGGGGTTCATCGCCGCGCCCAGCCGCGCCAGCACCTTGAAGCCCATCGTCTCTCCGACAGGCTGGCCGCCCATGCCGTAGAAGTTGTTCACGAAGTTCATGATCAGCGGCAACCCGCCGCGGTGCGCCTCGTCCCAGAGCGTCTTGTACTGGTCCATCGTCGCCAGGCACAGGCCTTCCCACACCGGGCCGCACCCGGCCGAGGCGTCGCCGATGTTGCACACCACGATGCCCGGACGCAGGTTGATCTTCTTGAACATCGCCGCGCCCACGCTGATGTCGCCCGAGCCGCCCACGATCGCGTTGTTGGGATAGATGCCGAACGGCGGGAAGAACGCGTGCATCGATCCGCCCATGCCCTTGTTCAGGCCCGCCTCGCGACCGAAAATCTCCGCCAGCGCCCCGTAGACCAGAAAATCAATCGCCAGGTCCTTGACCGAGCCCTTCGCGTCGGCCTCCACCACGCGAAAGCAGTCGCCGCCGAAGTACCCGCGCATGATCGCCAGCAGTTCGTCGTCGGAAAGTTTCTCGATGGCCGACAGGCCCTTGGCGAGAATCTCGCTGTGGCTGCGGTGGCTGCCGTAGATGTGGTCGTCCACGCCGAGGGGCATCGCCTGCCCGA
>DNAS01000170.1:0-28191 GCA_003485185.1 Phycisphaerales bacterium
GGCTTGCAAGCAAGCCGTGCCACTCGTCCGTGATATCTGACTAACTTTTGTTGTGGACGTTGAACTCATGGATATCCCAGTACCTGAACCCGACTTCAACGATCCGAAGGAACTATGGGCGTTTTTCGGTCTTGCATTCTATTCTGCTCAGGTCTTGGAGGGGGGGCTGATCAACCTTTTGGTGGCCGTTCGGCACAACGGGGGACATATTTCATTCCGAGAAATCGAAAGTCTATTCAGCAAATGGGATAGAAAAACCTTCGGGCAGGTCTTTGAAGAAATTAAGAAACACATTTCTTTGAGTAACGATTTGGAGATAGAGTTAAAAAAATCCCTAAACATTCGCAACAATCTTGCACATCATTTTTTTGTGCAGCATAACGTTGACCTTCTATCCAAAACCGGTCGTCGAAAGATGATACTTGAACTTGTTGATACCATCGAGTTCCTTAAAAAAACCGACAGCAAGCTCGATGAAGTTTGGCAGAAAGAATGGGAACGCTTAGGGATAACAAAAGAAATGAGAGAAATTGCTATTCAGGAGATGTATCGCGAAGCAGAGGGGCCTAATCATTAGGAAGCGGGGAAGCACGGGCTGTTGAAATCTAGTATTCGTCCTGAAGTGGTTTTTTGAATTCTCTGCGTTCTCTGCGCCCTCTGCGGTTTCTCTCTTTTTGTTTCTATTCCAACACGTCCGGCGGGACGTGGGCGAGGTCGGGGGCAGTCCAGGCGGCGCCGGCGGCGAGGAGTTCCTCTGCGGAAAAGCTGGTGGTCAGTCCGAGGCATCGGGCCCCGGCGGCCAGTCCGGCGGCAATGCCGTTGAGGGCGTCTTCCACCACCACGCACTCGGCGGCGGGCAGGGCCAGGCGTTTGGCGGCCAGCAGGAAAATCTCCGGGTCGGGCTTCTTGTGCGTCACGTCCAGTCCGTTGACGCACACGTCGAACGTCTCGGGCGGCAGGTTGATCTGGCGCAGGTTGCCCTCCAGCTTCACCTTGTCGGCGCTGGTGGCGACGGCGAGTTTCAGCCCGCGCGCCCGGCAGGCGGCGAGGAACTCCCGCGCGCCGGGCAGGGGGTCCAGCCGGCCCTGGATGATCCGCAGGTAGATGTCGTACGTCCGCCGCTTGTCCCGCTCCAGCTCGAGCGTCACGCCGTACCTGGCGGCCACCCCGCCCAGGTAGCGGTTCTCGCCCGTGCCGACGAACGGCAGGAAGTCTTCCGGGCGGACGGTCACGCCGTGCGTCTCGGCGAACATGCGGCACGCGGCCTCGCAGATGAACGGCTCGCTGTCGCACAGCACGCCGTCCATGTCGAAGATCACGCCGCGAACGATGGATACTTCGGAGGGTTTCATGCGGCGAAGCCTACCCGGCTGGCGGCGGGGGAATCAAGGCCCTCGCGGGCAGGGACTCGGAACCAGGGACTTGGGACTCGGTATCCGGTCTTCGGAAAAAGGGAGTGGCAAGGGGTGGGGCAGACGGTACACTTGGGCGGATGATTCCTCGGGCGGAAGCCCGCCGGCTTAGAGCCTATCCTAAAACTGCAAGGAGCCTTGGAGTTTTTAGGATAGGCTCTTAGAGGAGAGCGTATGGCATCGGACAGCGGCATGGTGATTACCCGCGTGCAGGGGGCGACGATCGTGCTGTTCCGGACGGCTTCCATCCTGGAAGGCCCGGTGATCGAGCAGATCGCCAAGACCCTCTACGCGCTGGTGGACGAGCAGGCTTGCCGCAAACTCGTGCTGGACTTCCGCGCGGTCAACTTCATGTCGTCGCAGATGCTGGGGGTGCTGGTCTCGCTGATGAAACGGTCGGCGGCCATCAAGGGCAAGGTGGTGCTGTGCGCCCTGCGCGACGAGTTGAAGAAGGTCTTCGAGATCACGCGCCTGGACAAGATCATGAATTTCGCGTCCGACGAGACGGAGGCGATCAAGCAATTCGACGCGCCGATACGGTGACGGCGCGACCAACGAGGCGGACGACCATCGGCCGGCTTTGCCGGCGGGAGAATTCAGCCATGCGATTCATCGGAAACAATCACGCAATTCACTTCGGCGGCGTCACCTTCATCAACCGGGTGACGCTCGTGTCGTACGTGGAGGAGGAGATGGCCCGCGCCGGAAAGTCCTCTCCGCAGCAGTTGGAAGTCGCCCGTTTCATCAAGGACGCCGTGGACCGCGTGGAGGAGGAACTCCGCGTCGAGCTGCGGGCCAAACACTATCTTGCCGATCTCCACGAGCCGCAGGCCGCCAAGGCCTGACGCCCGCGCGGCGGGACAATTTCACGTCGGCGGTTCCGGTTCCTCGTGCTCGTGCCCGGAGACCAGCAGCATCGCCTCGAGCTGACTGCGCAGGCGAGCGAGCTCTTCCTGCCCGGCCGCGTGCTTCTGGTTCAGGTCCCAGACGGTCCGGTCGAGCTTGGCGACGGTCTGCTCCAGGAAGGCGATTTTTTCCTGCAGTTGGATGATCCGGTCGTCCATGGCGTCGGGCCTCCGGGTGCGGCAGTCGGCGCGGCGCCGACGTCTCAGCGCCCCGGTGCGCTGGGACCCATGACGGGCAAGGCCGACGGCGTCGCGGCAGAAGGTTTCAGGAACAGGTAGTACAGCCGGCCTTCTTCCATTGTACGCCCGGCCAGGTCTCCCGCCTCGTCTCCGACGCCCATATACACGTCGCACCGCCCCGGCGCGCGGATCGCCCCGCCGGTGTCCTGATCCAGCGCGAACCCCTCGTACGGAAGCACCTCGATCCCCTCGACCAGGCGGCGCGGAAGGTTCGTCGAGATCATCGCCAGGCACGCACGCGGGAAGATCGTCTTGTCCGTCGCGATGGAGCGCATCTTCATCACCGGCTCGTTCAGGCTGCCGCGCGGCTCGCCCGCGATCTTGCCGAAGAACACGAACCGCGGGTTGCGCCACGTGTACTGCTGCACCTCGCCCGGATGCGCCTTGAAGTAGTCGATCATCGCCCGCAGGCTCAAGCCGCCCTGGGGGAACTTGCCCTCGGCCAGCATCTCCTTGCCGATGCTCCGGTACTCGTGCCCGCTGTTGGCGGTGTATCCGACGGTGACCAGCTTTCCGTCGGGCAGGCGCAGCTTGGCCGAGCCCTGCACGTGCGCGATGTAGACCTCGAACGGGTCGCCCAGCCAGTACAGCTCCAGCCCGGCGAGCTGGTTGGACGACTCGAGCGCCTTGCGGTCGGGGAAGGGCGTCATCTGCCCGTCGGGCCCGCGCCGCCCGAGCGTGTTGCCCTGGGCGTCCTTGACGAGGTCGGCCGGCTGTTTGTACAGCGGCCAGCGGAACCGCTCCGTCCGCGTCGGAGAGGCGTCGAAAATCGGCGTGTAGTATCCGGTGTAGAGCACCGTGCCCTTGTCGTCGCACCCGACGGAGATGTAGACGTCGAACTTCTCGCGGATGGCGGCGTTCATCGCGTCGGGGCTGAGGCGCGCGTCGAGCAGGTCGCGGAAGGCCTTGAGGCTCGCGACCGCCTGCTCGTGGGAAATCTCGCCGTAGGGGAAGAACGCCCGGCTGGACGGCTTGGACAGGTAGCTCAGGCTGCGGTCGATGGCGATCTCCAGTGCGTAGGGATTCCCGCAGGCGCGCGTGAAGTCGGGGATGTCGGCCGGGTCGGTGATCTTCCGCAGGGCCAGTTGTCCCGGCGGCAGGGGGCGGTCGTAGTCCTTGCCCATGCCGAACGGCTCCTGGAGCGGGCCGGTGGGTTTCGGCGGGCAGCCGAACACGAACAGCGCGGGGGCGACGACGAGAAGTAGGCGTGCGACGCGACGGAGGGTATCCATACCTTGAGACTCCATGTTGGAGAGCGGGGCTCTCTCTATAGAAACCGAACCCGGCACGTTTCACCGGGTTCGGGAGCAGTATACCGCAAACGGGCCCGCAAGACAATTTTCACGCGTGGGGATCCTCTGTCCGCGATGCCCGTCTGGATTCCAGCCAAAAAGCAGGCAGGGATAAACACGGATGAACACGGATGCTGAAGGGTAATTACTTCAAGAAATCCGCGTTTATCCGCGTTTATCCCTGCGAAGTTTCTTCTGGTCCCCAAGGTTTAGGCGCGGCCGGTGATGCGCTCCATTCCGCCCATGTACGGGCGGAGCGCCGGCGGGACCGTCACGCTGCCGTCGGCGTTCTGGTACAGCTCCAGCACCGGAATCAGCACGCGCGGGCTGGCGATGACGGTGTTGTTGAGCGTGTGGCAGAACTTCAGCGACCCGTCGGCGGCGCGGTAGCGGATGTTGAGCCGCCGCGCCTGGAACTCGTAGAACCGGCTGGCAGAGTGCGTCTCGCCGTAGTTGCCCCGGCTGGGCATCCACGTCTCGATGTCGAACTTCTGCACCTGCCCCTGGCCCAGGTCGCCCGTGCAGACGTTCACCACGCGGTAGGGCAGCCCCAGCGCGTTGAGCATGTCCTCGCTGTTGCGCAGGATCTCCTGGTGGAACGCCTTGCTGGCGGACACGTCGTTGGGCCCGAGGATCACCTGCTCGACCTTGTCGAAGTAGTGGATGCGGTAGAGGCCGTAGGTGTCCTTTCCGGCGGCGCCGGCCTCGCGCCGGAAGCACGTGCTCAGCGCCACGTACTTGCGCGGAAGGTCCGCCTCGGCGAGAATTTCCCCGCAGTGGTAGGCGGTGACGGGCACTTCGGCCGTGCCCACCAGCGCCTGGGCGTCGCGCTCGCAGAGGTACGCCTGGTCGCGCCCGACCGGGAAGTACCCCGTGCCCTCCATCACCGACTCGTTGACCAGCACCGGGACCGTCATCAGCGTGTAGCCCTTGGCGACCATCTGGTCCAGCGCCAACCGGAGGATCGCCTGGTGCATCAGGGCGCCCGCGCCCTTGAGGACGTAATTCCGGCTGCCCGCGAGCTTGACGCCGCGGTCCACGTCGATGATATCCAGCGCCGTGCCCAGCTCGATGTGGTCCTTCGGCGTGAAGTCGAACTTGCGCACCTCGCCGACGCGGCGGAGTTCGACGTTTTCCGTGTCGTCGCGCCCCAGCGGAACCTCGGGGTCCGCCGGCTGGGGAACCAGCAGCATCAGCTCCTGGAACTTCGGCTCCAGCTCGGTCACGGTGTCGGACAGCTCCTTTGCGCGTTTCTTCAACTCGGTCATCTGGGCGATGGCGGCCTGCTTGGCCGGGCCCTGGAGCTGCGCGATTTCCTTTCCGGCCTTGTTCTGCGCGGTCTTGATGTCCTGCAATTCGCGCTGGGCGTCGAGCAGCCTGCGGTCCACGTCCAGCAGGGCGTCGAGGTCGCAGGAGATGTTTTTGGCCCGGGCGGCCTGGCGGTACTCGTCGGGATTGGCACGCAGCAGCTTGATGTCGATCATGGTCTTCCCTGATTGCGAAAAAGGGTCAAAAACGGGCGACAGGCAGCGAATTGACCATACCCGCCGGGGCTTGTCAACCGGACAGGCCGGCCAGCAGCGGGTGCGACAGGTGCTGGCGGACCAGCCGCCAGGCCTTCGCGGCGTCGGGGGCGGTCATGTCCGGGGTGAAACCGAAGTCGAGATACACCTTGATGGCCGCGAGACGCGGCGTCTGCGTGCCCAGGATCGCCCGGCGATGCCCGAGCGACCGCAGGCGGTTCATCGCCACGCTCAGCATGGGTTTCGCCAGCCCCTTACCGCGATGGGCCGGCACGATCGCCACCCAGTGGATCCGCCCCCAGGGCAGGTGCTGATACTTGCGGTCGTACCACGCGGTGATCGTGCCCACGTCGGTTCCATCGGGCCCGACGAGGAAAAACCCCCGACGCGGCAGGGCGGGCAGGTCGCTACCGAAGTTGTCGGCAAACGTCTTTTCGGTGATCGTGATGTAGGGCTCGGAGGCCTGCTGGATGGCCAGCCAGGTCGCCCGGTCGCCTTCGCCGAAGCGCCGCATCGTGTATCCGGCGGGAAGCGCATGCTGCGGAATGGCATCGAGGTGGGGACGAACCATCACGAGTTTCAGGTATTCCATCGCTTGCGCCCTTGTTTGGGTTTCCGCGTCGAATTCCTTGCCTTGCGTGACGGCATCATAGATTGCCCCCGTCCTGGCGGCAAGGGCCCGGGCGGAAGGTTGTTGTAATGTCTGCCTGCAAAGGCAATTGTGCAGTCCCGGAACGCAAGGGGTGGGAATTAACGGAACTTACCGTTTGGGGCAGGGCGAAAGCCCCGGTTTTTGTTTGACTGGTCTTTTGGGGGGTCTATAATCAGCCATTCGATTCAGGATCCGGAACAGCCGGGCGCGAAGAAAGGCCGGCGCGAGGTAAGGGCGACCGGTCAGAGTTGGTTTTACGCGCCGGAAGGACAGGTTCCGGCAACGAAGGGCCGGGCGCGAGGGCGCCCGACGGCAAGACGCAGGCGTTGAGGATGATGGTTTTGGACAGAATATCTGTCGCGGGCAGGGAGTCACGACGGTGATTGCTTGCGCACACAGGGCCCAGGCCGGTGTTGAGGCATAGGCCCATTTCGGATTCGCCCCGGTTCGGGCGGCGGAGCGGATTGCGGCCGCCCGGGCAGTCCTGGGGTGGTTGCCCCGCGCGCCGCAGCCGAAGGAGGGCAGGCGAAGGATAGCGCGGCGGTGCCGCCATGTTCAGGATGGGTGCGATGCGAAAGTGGGCGACGGGACCCACTTTTTTTGTTGCCCGCGCCGACGATCGAACGCAGAAGCGCCCCCCGCCCCGGCGGGCAGGCAAAGGAAACGAGAACGCATGAACCAGGAACTCCTACGGATCGTGGACAACCTCGCCAGGGACAAGAACATCGACAAGGAGACGGTGTTCGAGGACCTCGAGGCGGCCATGCTGTCAGCCATCCGCAAGGCCAACATGGGCACCGACGACGTCGTGGTGAAAATTGACCGCCAGACCGGCTCGATCACCGCCGCCGTGGACGGAAAGCCCATGAGCGTGCGGGACCTGGGACGCATCGCGGCGCAGACCGCCAAGCAGGTCATGATCCAGCGCATCCGCGAGGCGGAGCGCGACAGCATCTTCGACGAGTACCTGGAGCGCAAGGGACAGATCGTCACCGGGCGCAGCGTTCGGTGGGAAGGCGGATCGCTGGTGGTGGACCTGGGGCGCGTCGAGGCCATCCTGCCCAAGAGCGAGCAGATTCCCGGCGAGTCGCACGGCGTCGAGGAGCGAATCCGCGCGATGGTCCTGGACGTCCGCGAGCACCACAGCCAGGTCAAGGTCATCCTCTCCCGCACTCACCCGGACTTCATCCGGGCGATGTTCGAGCTGGAAGTGCCGGAAGTGGCCGAGAAAATCATCGAGATCAAGGCGCTGGCGCGCGAAGCGGGTTACCGCACCAAGGTCGCCGTCAACAGCCTGGACCCCAAGGTCGACGCGGTCGGCGCGTGCGTGGGCATTCGCGGCAGCCGCATCAAGAACATCGTCGACGAGCTGGGCGGGGAGAAGATCGACATCGTCCGGTGGAACGACTCGTCGAAGCTGCTGATCGCCAATTCGCTCAAGCCGGCCGAGGTCACCGAGATTGCCCTGGGCTTCGAGTTGGGCCGGGCGACGGTGGTGGTGACCGACGACCAGTTGTCGCTGGCGATCGGGAAGCGCGGGCAGAACGTCCGCCTGGCGGCCCGCCTGACCGGCTGGGACATCGACATCCTGACCCCCAACGAGTTCAACGCCGCCCTGGACGTGCTGGAAAAGGCCATCCGCCAGGTCGATGGCGTGGATTCAACGATCGTCGATCAGATCGTCGCGATGGGAATGGTCAGCGTGATGGACGTCGAAGAGGTCGGTCCCGAGCCGCTGATCAACGAGCTGAAGCTGGAACGGGAGTTGGCGCAGCGGATCGTGTCGCGCTGCGTGGAAGAAGCCCGCAAGGTGGCCGAACAGCAGGCCGCCAACTCCCGCAAGGGCGGGCGAAAGGGCGCGCCCACCGACGAGACGCCCGCGGAAGCTCCCGCGGAAACGCCCGAAACCGCGACGCCTTCGCAAGAGTCCACAGACGCGCCGGAAGGCGGACCTTCCGACCCGGCTGCACAATAGGCTGAACGTTTCAGCCTGGTTCGTGTCGTACGGTAACTTTTTGCCGGGAGGTTCTCTTGGCAACACGCGTATTTGAATTGGCCCGCGAGATCGGGGTGACCAGCAAGGTCATCCTGGAGAAGTGCCGCGCTGAGGGCCTGGAGCTGAAAAACCACATGGCGACGCTTTCGGCCGGTCTGGAAGCGACCATCCGCGAGTGGTTCAGCGAAGAGGTCACCCAGACCGCCGTCGAGACCACCGGTCACGTCGACTTGCAGAAGGCGCGGGCGGATGCCCGTCGCAGCCGTCGCCGCAAGGCGCCCCCCAAACCGGTGGAAGAGTCCGAAGCGCCGCCGGCGGAAGAAGCCGCCGTCGCCGAGGGCGAGGCGCCGGCCGAAGCCGTCGAGGCCGAAGCGCCGGTCGCTGAAGTCGTCGCCGAGGCGCCGGCTGAAGCTGCCGAAGCCGAAGCGCCGCCCGCGCCCGAGGCGCCCGCCTCCCCGGCGGCCGAAGAAGCGCCCGCGCCCGTCGCCGAAGCGCCGGCCGAACCCGAAGCGCCCGTTGAGAAGGAACCCGCTGCCAAAAAGCACGAGCGGCCCAAGAAGCCCCACAAGGAACACAAGGAAAAGGAAGAGGAAAAGGTCGTCAAGCCGGCGGGGCCCATGCTGGTGCCCAAACCCGCCAAGCTCAAGGGCCCGCGCGTCGTCCGCGTGGAGAGGCCCGATTACCTGCCACCTCCCGCGCCGCGCCGCGGACCGAGCATCGGTCCGGGCGGAAGCATCGGCGTGGCGCCGCCGACCCCGCAGCGAGGCGGCGGACGCGGCGTGGCGCCGCCCGTGGAAGAGGAAGAGGGCGCCGGAAAGGGCAAGCGACGAACCCCCCGACGCAAGGGCGGCCGCAGCGCTGACAGCGGCGAGCAGCTCAAGGAATGGCGCGAGAAGGACTTGGCGGAGCGGTCGGAGCGCCTCGCCGCCGCCACTGGCGGACTACGCAGGCACCGCGCCAGCGTCGGAGGCGGGCGGACGATCTCCACCGGCCCGCAGATCAAGAGTGGAAAGGTCGAACTCGACGAGCCGATCACCGTCAAGAGTCTCTCAGCGGCCACCGGAATCAAGTCCGCCGACTTCATCAAGAAGCTGATGGCCCAGGGACAATTGGCGACCGTCAACCAGGTTCTGGACCGCGAGACGGCCGAGATGCTCGTCGTGGACTACGAGATCGAGCTGGTCGTTCGGCACGCCAAGACGGCCGAGGAAGAACTCGTCGAAAAACTCGAGCAGCGGCCCCGTAACGAGATGCTTCCGCGGGCGCCGGTGGTGACGTTCCTGGGTCACGTGGACCACGGCAAGACGTCGCTGCTGGACCGCATCCGCAACGCGACGGTCGCCTCGGGCGAGGCGGGCGGAATCACGCAGCACATCGGCGCGTACCGCTACGACATCGAGGGGCGGCACGTGGTGTTCCTGGACACGCCCGGGCACGAGGCGTTCACCGCCATGCGTGCCCGCGGCGCCAACATGACCGACGTGGTGGTCCTCGTGGTCGCCGCCGACGACGGCGTGATGCCCCAGACCGTCGAGGCGATCAGTCATGCCAAGGCCGCCGGGGTTCCCATCGTCGTGGCGCTGAACAAGGTGGACGTCCCGAACGCCAACATCCAGCGGGCGATGGGGCAGTTGGCGGAGCAGGATCTCCAGCCGCGGGAGTGGGGCGGAAACGTCGAAGTCATCCAGACCAGCGCCGCGACGGGACAGGGAATCGACACCCTCGTCGAGACGCTCAGCCTGGAGGCGGAACTACTGGAGCTCAAGGCGGAGAACGACGCGCCGGCCAGCGGGTTCGTCATCGAGTCGCAGATGAGCCAGGGGCGCGGCGTGGTGGCCACCCTCCTGGTGCGCAACGGCACGCTGAAGGTCGGCGACATCCTGCTGGCCGGACGCTCCTACGGGCGCGTCCGCCAGATGCTCGACAGCTGGGGCAAGCCCCTCGAGCAGGCGGGCCCGTCCACCCCCGTCGAGGTCTCGGGCCTGGACGAGGTTCCCGAGGCGGGCGACCGGTTCTACGTGCTGGACAGCATCGACCAGGCGCGGGCGACCGCCGAGGACCGCAAGCAGTGGGCGCGAACCCGTTCGCTGACGGCGGCGCCGCAGCGGACGCTGTCGGACATGCTCAGCCGCATCGAGGCCGGGCAGAGCAACGAGATCCGCCTGATCATCAAGGCCGACGTGCAGGGCTCCGTCGAGGCGCTGACGGGCACGCTGGGCAAGCTGGGCACCGACGAGGTGCGCCTGACGATCCTCCACGCGGGCGTCGGTGGAATCACCACCGGCGACGTGGCGCTGGCCGAGGCGTCCGACGCGCTGATCATCGGGTTCAACACGGTGGCCGATTCGGCCGCGCGACAGGAGGCCGAGGCCAAGGGCGTCGATATCCGCCTCTATCGCGTGATCTACGAGATCGTCGAGGACATCCGCAAGGCGCTCGAGGAAGGCCTCGAGCCGGAAATCCGCGAGGAGACCCTCGGGCGCGCCGAGGTCCGCCAGACGTTCAAGGTCTCGCGCGTCGGGACCATCGCCGGATGCTACGTCACCGACGGGCTGGTCAACCGTAACGCGAAGGTGCGCATCACGCGGAACAACATCGTCATCGAGGACGGGCGCGACCTGGACAGCCTCAAGCGCTTCAAGGACGACGCCCGCGAGGTCCGCGCGGGGCTGGAATGCGGCCTGAAGATCGCCGGATACGACGACGTGAAGGAAGGCGACATCCTGGAGTTCTATCGCAAGGTGGAAGTGGCGAGAAAGCTGTAAAAGCGCCGGACCGCGCACCGGTCTGACGGGACGGAACCAGGACATGGCGACAGTGGTCGGCTTGCTGCACCTGGAGCTGCACGTGCCCGAGGCGATGACGCTGAAGGACAAGCGGCGGATCATCAAGGGATTCAAGGACCGCCTGCGGAACCACAACGTGTCGGTGGCGGAGGTGGGCGCCCTGGACAGCTGCCGCCGCGCAGTGCTGGCGGTGTCGATGGTGGGCAACGATCGGCCCTACGTGGAAGGGGCGCTGCAACAGATTCTCAACAGCGCCGCCCGCCACCGCGACATGATTCTGGTGTCCGAGGAATGGCAATGGTTATGATCCCGCGGAAGCGGGTTTCGAGGAACTTCGGTTGCGTACGACTCGTCGAACTGAGCGGGTGGCCAGCCTGATCCGCAACACGATCGGGCAGCTGCTGCTGGCGAAGATTTCGGATCCGCGGATCGATCCGGCCAAGACGTCGGTGACGCGCGTCGAGGTGCCCGATGATCTGCTGACCGCGAAGGTCTATGTCTCGGTGATCGGAACCGAGGCCGAGCAGCGGACCACGCTCCGCGCCCTGCGCCACGCCGCCGGGCGCGTGCAGGAGCTGATGATGCGCGAAATCCGCCTGCGCCACACTCCGCTGCTGGAGTTCGCGCTGGACGAGAAGTTCAAGAAGACGCTCGAGACATACCGCCTGATCCAGGTGGCGATGGACGAAATCCGCCAGAAGGAGCAACAGCAGTCGGGCGAACCCGTCGAGGCGGAAGGGCAGAACGGGCAGGAACCGGGCAACCAGGACAGCCAATGATGAAAAACGCCAGGGAATACGAGCGGAAGATCAAGAAACTGCTGGCCGGACGGAAGAAAGCCTCCGCCCCCGCGCCGGTGACGGGCGAGGATCGGATCCACATGCTGATCGAGGCGGTGCTCCAGTCCGACGCCTCCCGCAGGCAGGCGGCGCAGGCGTTCGCGGCGATGCGTCGCGATTTCGTGGACTACAACGAATTGCGCGTCGCGCCGGTCAAGGACATCGTCGAACTGCTGGGGCGCGACTTCCCCTTGGCGCGGCGCAAGGCCGAGCGGATCGTCTCCGCCCTCAATGGGCTGTTCGACGGCGTCTACCAGGTCTCCATGGAGCATCTCGACTCCAAGAGCAAACGCGACATCCGCCGGCACCTCGAGGAGATCGGGCTGGACCCCTACGCCGCGGCGGTCGTCACGCTCCAGGCGTTCGGCGGGCACGCCGTTCCCGTCGATCAGGCGCTGGTGGACTGCCTGGTGATGGAAGGATACGCCCACGCCGACAGCACGGTCGCCGACATCCAGGGATTCCTGGAGCGGATCGTCTCGCAGAAGGAGGCGTTCGCGACGCACGAGTTCCTCCGCGGGTACGTGGAGAAATCGACCAAGGCGCTGGCGAAATACCGGGCGGACAAGGCCGCCGCCGCTGCCGCCGTCGAGCAGGCACGCATCCAGGCGGAAAAGGAAGCGGCGGAAAAGGCCGCCGCTGAAGCCGCCGCGCGCGAGGCCCGCGCCGCTGCCGCCGCCGCCAAACGCGCTGCCAAGGAGGCCGCCCAGGCGGCCCGAAAGGCCGTCGCCGCCAAGACCCGACGAAACGCCGCCGCAAGGGCGCGACGAAAGGCCGCGAAATCCGCCAAAGCCGCCACGCGCAAACCGGCGAACAAACCGTCCCCCAAGGCCCGGAAATCCCGGGCAAAAAAGAAGAAGTGACCCTTACGCACGAGAGTACGAGGCCGTAGATGGTAAACCGAACCGCGGAAGACAAACTGGTATTGGGCATTCCCAAGGGGTCTCTCCAGGACAGCACCCTGGACCTGTTCCAACGCGCGGGATACAACGTCAGTGTTTCGTCCCGCAGCTATTTCCCCACCGTCGACGACGAGAAAATGAGCGCCATCATGTTCCGCGCGCAGGAAATGAGCCGCTACGTCGAGGATGGAGTCATCGACGTCGGGCTCACCGGGCACGACTGGATCATGGAAAACGGCTCGGACGTCGTCGAGGTGGCCGAACTGGTCTACTCCAAGCAGAAGCTCACCCCCGTCAAGTGGGTGCTGGCGGTGCCCGACGAGAGTCCCATCCGCACACCGGAGCAGCTCGATGGGGGCATCGTCGCCACCGAGCTGGTCAACTGCACGCGGAAGTACTTCGAGTCCAAGGGCCTCAAGGTCAAGGTGGAGTTCAGTTGGGGCGCCACCGAGGTCAAGGCGCGCCTGTTGGACGCCATCGTCGACGTCACGGAGACCGGCAGCAGCCTCAAGGCCAACAAGCTCCGCGTCATCGACACGATCCTGACCTCCTCCACGCGCCTGATCGCCAACCGCGACGCGATGAAGATTCCCTGGAAGCGCGAGAAGATCGAGAACATCGCGCTGCTGTTGAAAGGCGCCATCGAGGCGCGCGAGAAGGTGGGCATGAAGATGAACGTGCCCCGCAAGGCGCTGGACGCGGTGGCGCGCCTCCTGCCGTCGGAAAAGAGCCCGACCATCAGCAGCCTGGCCGATCCCGACTGGGTCGCCATCGAGGTCATCGTCGAGGAGCGCGTCGAGCGCGAGCTGGTTCCGCAACTGAAACGGGCGGGCGCCACCGGCATCATCACCTACCCCCTGAACAAGGTCATTCCGTAGTGACGAAGGGCACGGGACACTTCGCAGCCGCGTGGTGGGCCCTGCTGGTTTGCGGGATCCTGGCGGGCGCTTCCTGCACACCGGGCAGTCCCGCCGCGTCGTCCGCGCCGACGGTCAAACCGCTGTCGGCCGAGGCGAAGCTTCCCCTCGACAAGCTCCCGCCGGCGCTGACCAAACCGGTCAACGCGCCGGGATGGGACGACCTGCCTCCCCGCGTCGCCGACAGCGTCCGCCAGGCCGAGCAACTCCTCGCCCAGCGGCAATACGCCCGCGCGATCGACCTGCTGGAACGAGCCGCCGGGTTCGACCCCGCCAACGTCCGCATCCGCAGGGCGCTGGGACTGGCGTACTTCCACCTGCCCAACTGGGGCAAGGCCCTGGAAAACCTGCGACAGTCCGCCGAAAAACGCGGCGACGACCTGGAAGTCCAACTGGCGCTGGGGCGGCTCTACGCGGGGCAGAAACAGAAAGACCAGGCCGTTCTCGCGCTGCGAACCGCGCTGCTCTGCTCCGAGGCCGACCCGTCCGACCCGCGCACCGGCGAGGCCGTCATCCGCCTGGCCAAGCTGCTCGACGAGAAGGGTTACTGGACCGCCACGCTGGAATGCTACGTCCGCATGGAGGAATGGATCGACCGCCACGGACAGGCCTACGCCTCCCAGGAGGCGCTCCAGGATTACGTCCTCCAGCCGGAACTGCTCCTGGCCGAACGCGGACGACTGCTGCTGCGCCTGCGAAGACCCGCCGATGCCGTCGAGCCCCTTGACCGCGCCTACCGGCGCAACCGCGCCAGCGAACCGACGGCCAGACTGCTCATCCAGGCGATGACGGAAGCGGGTAAATATCCCCAGGCCGAGCAGACGCTGGTGGAGATGGCCTCGCAGCCGGTGCTCAGCCGTTCCGTGCCGGACATGGCCGAAACCCTCTGCCGCGCCGCCCACGACCCGAAGATGCCCGCGCGAATCTGGCAGGAATTCCGCCAGCGCAACCGCAAGGCGGGCGGGCGGCTGGCGTGGTCGATGGCCGGCGCGGCGGAACGTCTCGGCGCCCTGGACGAAGCCTCAGCCATCCTCCGCTCGCTGCTGGACGAGATGCCCGGCGACTCGACCGCCGCCACCATGCTCGCCGATCTCTACCTGCGGCAGAACCGGATCGACGACGTCCTGGCGCTGGTTGCGACGGTGCTGGCAGCCGATCCAGCGTCCGACCTGGGGCGGCGGATCGCGCCGCGCATCGTCGCCGCTCGTCCCGACGCCGACGCCACGCTGGCCCGGCAGGCCGCGGCGGATTCCTCGGGCGGCGCCTTCGCGAAACACTATCTCGCGGGCGAGCTTTCCATCGCCTCCGGAAGGCAGGAGCAGGCGATCGAGCAATTCCAGGCCGCCCTCCGCGCCAATCCGAAGTTCTTCCCCGCCTACGAGTCGCTGATGGACCTCTACGTCGTCCGGCGACAGTTCCCCAAGGTCGACGCGCTGCTCGAATCGCTCAAGGCCTTTGCCGAGGATTCCCCGTTCCCGTATTACATTCGCGGAAAGTTCGCGCTGCTGCGCAGGCAAGTTCCGGCGGCCGTCGAGTTGCTGGAACAGGCGCGCGTCCGCGACCGCGCCGACGTGCGTATCGCGATGCTGTTGGCCGACGCCTACGCCCAGGCCGGGCAGATCAATGACGCCGAGCGCGTCCTGCTGTCCGCCCTGGAGCAGGGAGAAAACGCGCTCGTCTTCCGCGCGATGTTCGACCTGTACCTGTCCCGCGGGGAGCGGGACAAGGCGCAGTCCGTCGCGTCGCGCGTCGTCGCCCGCGACCCCCAGGGCGCCGCCGGGCAGTTGATGACCGCCCGCCTGCACCTGGCCGGCGGCGAGAAGGCCCGCGCCGTGGAACTCCTCAAGCGCCTGCGGGAGCAGGACGACGACAACCTGGAGGTCCGACTGCTGCTGGTCGAGGCGGAACTGTCCGGGCGTGAACCGACCGCCGCGGAACTGGATGCCGCCATCGCCGAGATCGGGCGGATCGTGCGACTCCGCCCCGACAACGACCGCGCCCACAAGCTGCTGGCGGAACTGCTGGCGCGGGGCGGGAAACACGAGCAGGCAGCCGACGTCTGGAAACGCCTCTACGAAGAAACCGCCCGCCAGACCGACGTCGCCCGCGCCTACGCGGCGGCGCTGCTCCGGGCCGAACGCTTCGAACAGGCCGAGAACGTCCTCCGCGATCTGTTGACCGCCGACCCGAAGGATTTCCCCGCCCGGCAGATGCTCCTGGTCGCCCTCGACAAGCTCGAAAAGACCGCCCAGGCGCGGGACCTGGTCGAGGCCTGGTTGGAACAGGAGCAGGAAATCTCCACCCGACCCTGGTATCGCCAGAAGCTGCTGGAACTCTACGAGACTCGCAAGGAGTACGACCGGGCCCAGAAATTGCTGGATGCCTGGATCGACACGACGGTCGAAGAGAACCTCCTTCGCGCGCTGCGAGGCCGCAAGATCATGCTGTATGGAAAGGCCGGGCAGTTCGACCAGGCGTGCGAGTTCGTCGAGCAGTGGGACAAGGAGAAATCCGCCGAGCTGGACTTGGCCCGGCAGGTGCTGATCCAGACCCTCTCCGAAGGCAAGCAGTTCGACCGCGGGCAGAAGCTCCTGGACCAATGGATCGGCGACGGGAAAGACCCGTCCCTCAAGCCGCTGCGCTACCGGAAGATGGAACTGTATCGTCAGGCGCAGCAGATCGAGGAACTGGTGAAGTACGGCTTGGCCTGGGCTCGCGAGGCGCCGGACGACCCCTTGCCCCGCCAGATGCTCGTGGTCGTGCTGGTTTCCGGCGAGCAGTACGACCGCGCGGTGTCGCTGCTGGAAGGCTGGCTGGCCGAGGGCGCGACAACCCGTCCTGCCACCGCGCCGGCGACGCAGGCGTCCCAGCCGGCCGGAACCGTCGACGAACAGCGGCGCTGGATGCGGGAAATGATCCTCCGCGTCCTGTCGATCCAGGGCAAGTTCGAGCGGGCCGCCGCCCGCGCCGACGAGTATCTTCGCACCGATCCCGACAATGTCGAACTGCTTCTGCTCAAGGGCAACGCCATGTCGGAACTGGGCCGGATTCCCGAGGCGATTTCCGCGATGGAAAAGGCCCTGGCCATTCGCCCCGACGACCCCAGCGTCTGCAACAACCTGGGCTACTTCTACGCCGATCGGGGCGTCGAGCTCGCCAAGGCCGAACGACTCATCCGCAAGGCTCTCGCCGCCCGCGCGACCGAAGCGGCCTTCCTCGACTCGCTCGGCTGGGTGTTCTACAAGCAGGGGCGATTCCGCGAAGCCGTCGCCGTCTTCGAAACTGTCCTGACCCAGCTTGACGACCAGAAGGACTCGCCGGTGATCTACGACCACGCCGGCGACGCCTACTGGCGCGACGGACAGAAGGATCGCGCCGTCGCAGCCTGGAAAAAGGCCATGGAGCTTGCGGAAAAGGACAAGAGCAAGTCCCACGAAATGGAAGCATTGAGGAAGCTCGTGCCCGCGAAGCTCCAGGCCACCGCTTCCGGAAAAGCTCCCGCCCCGGCGCCCCTGGGCGAGGGCGTGAAAGACAACCCCTCCCCGCGTTAAGACCAACGGAGACTCGCAGCATGGCAGGACATTCCCACTGGGCGAAGATCAAGCGCTCCAAGGCGGCCGTCGACGCCAAGAGAGGCAAGGTCTGGTCCAAGCTGGCGCGACGGATCATCGTGGCGGCCAAGCACGGCGGCGGAAAGCCGGAGGAAAACCTCCAGCTTCGCTACGCCATCGACGAGGCCAAGGCCGCCAACATGCCCAACGACACCATCGACAAGGCGATCAAGAAGGGCACCGGCGAACTCGGCTCGGAAACCTACGAAGAAGTCGTTTACGAGGGATACGCCGCCGGGGGGGTGGCGGTCATGGTCGAGGCGCTGACCGACAACCGAAACCGCACCGCGCCGGAGATGCGAAAGCTCTTCGAGCGGTCCGGCGGGCAGCTCGGGGCGTCTAACAGCGTCGCCTGGATGTTCGATCGCAAGGGGACGTTCGCCGTCGCGACCGGCAAGGCCGACGAGGACACGCTCATGGAAATCGCCCTGGAGGCCGGCGCCGACGACGTCCGCCTCGAGGGCGATTCGTACGAGATCACCTGTCAGGTCGCGGCATTCTCGGCCGTCCGGCAGGCGCTGGCGGACCGGAAGATCGAGACGATTTCCGCCGAGATCGCCATGGTGCCCAAGAGCACCGTTTCCGTCGAGGGCGACAAGGCCCGGCAGGTCCTGGCCCTCGTCGAATCGCTCGAAGACCACGACGACGTGCAGCACGTCTACGCGAATTTCGACATTCCCGACAGCGCACTGGCCGAACTGGACCGCCAGGGGTGATGCCCCGTCCCGAAGGGGAATCCCCGGGTGGGACGGAACCTGGAGCAATATCGGCCTGTCGGGAGCGTTAAGCGGTACGGAATATGGATGACCGGCTGCGGGCCACCATCGGACAGGCCCGAAAGGGCGACGCGGAAGGTTTCCGGGCGCTTCTGAAAGCGTACGGGCCGCGTCTTTACGGATATTTTTTCCGTGCCACCGGCCGGCACCACGACGCCGAGGATCTGCTGGGCGAGATGATGCTCCGGCTGGTGCGGCGCCTGAAAAGTTACGACGAGCGGGGGCGTTTCGACCAGTGGCTGTTCCGGATCGCCGCCAACATGGTCCGCGACCGGATCCGCCGCCGACGGGCCGCCCCCAACGTGCTGAGCTTCACCGCCGCCGACGAGGACGCGCCCTCCCCGGACGAGCAGGTGCCCGGGCGAGAGCCCCCCGTCGAGTCGGGCGTGCTGGCCGAGGAAGTCACCGCCGATCTCCAGCAGGCGCTGGAGCGCCTCGAGCCGACCACCCGGCAGATGGTTCTGCTGCGGCACTTCGGGCAGATGAGCTTCAAGGAGATTGCCGGGATGTTCGGCTGCCCGCTGGGCACGGTTCTGGCGAGGGTGCACCGGGGCCTGCGGAAGCTCAGGGAACTGATGGGTGATGAACATGATCCTGCGTGAGGAACAATACGAACGGATCGCCCGCTGGCTCGACGGCGAGACGGTGGACCTGACCTCCGACGAGCAGGCCGCCGCGCGCGAGATGCGCGAGCGGGAAAACCTCCTGTCGGAGCGGCTGGACGTTCACGCCGCGCCCGAGGTGTTCGCGCGCATCGAGCGCCGTGTCGGGGCGGAGCTGGCGCGTCCGCGCGTCCGCTGGGTGTGGGCGGGGGCAGCCGTCGCCGCGGCAGCCGCCGTCGTGCTGGCGGCTCTGTGGTTCCTGCGGACCGAAGACGTTTCCCCCACGCCGGCCCCCGGCGGCGGACTGGCCCATGCGACCCACCAGGAACTGTTCGCCGCCCTCCACGCGTCCACGGACGCCGGGGAACTGGACCTGGTCGATCGCGACCTGTCCGAACTGGAGGCCGACGTGCTTGTCATCCAGGCGGCGACGGCAGAAGACCTGCGCCTCAAGGCGCTGGAACGGGAGATCGAGGAATTCTGGCTGGATCATTCCCCCACCCTCAAGCCGATCGAGGGATAACGAGGTGAAACGATGTCCAAGCGGGCGATGTTTCTGACGGTGGGCGTGGTGCTGGCGAGCGTGACGGCTGCCCAGTGGGCCCAGACCGACGAACCCGGCGCAAGGCGCGCCATGCGAGAATCCCGCGCGGAACGGCGGGAGGGACCGGGCAACGGGCCGGGCGCCCAGGCCGTCACCTCCGAGCAGGAAACCAAGGCGCTGGCGGCCCTCAAGAAGTACCGCCCCCTTTACCACCAGCGATTGATGACCCTCAAGGCGAGCAATCCGGGCATCTATCGACGATACCTCGCCTGGGTCTGGCAGTGGTACCAGGACATCGAGAACATGCCCGAGAAGGTCCGGCAGGCCGTCTCCGCCAAGCAGGACGCCGAGGTCCGCATCGGGCAGATCCTGCGCGAGTACCGCGATTCCTCCAGCGACTCCGAGCGCGCCGAGCTGAAGTCGAAGCTTCGCGCCGTCATGGCGGAGCACTTCGACGCCGAGCAGGTCGAACGCGAGTGGCGGCTCTCCCAGCTCGAGGACCGCATCAAGCGCCTCCGCGCCGAGCTGAAGGAGCGGATCGAGCGGCGTGAGAAGATCATCGACGTCCGCGTGGCCCAGTGGCTGGAGCAGGAGGGGCGTCCGCTCCATCGTCCGCGCCCCCTGGGACCCGGTCCGGTGGATCCGGAATAGCGCGCGGAACGAATGTGCGGTTTATGACGGGGCCGGCTTGTCCGGCCCCGGTTGTTGCGCCTATGATGGGGCAATGTCCGCCGAACGCGCCAATCCGTCTCCCCGTCGCCGCCCCGTACCCCCGCACGACCAGCGACTCTCTGCCTTCGACAGCGAACTGGTGGACCGCATCCGCGCCGCCGGGAACGTCTGGCGGATCGAAGGCGGGGAAATCTTCCTGCCGCGGGCATTCGGATTCTGCCGGGGGGTCAAGCGAGCCTTGGCAAGTCTGGAGGAAACCTGCGACCGCCACCGACGCACCGGAAAGCGCATCTTCCTGCTCGGGCAGATCATCCACAATCCGTGGGTAAACGATTATTTCCGCCAGCGGGGGGTGCAACTGCTGTCCAACGAACAGAGGCAGCGGGTCGAGGAGCACGTCCGCGCCGACGATTGCGCCGTCATTCCCGCGTTCGGCGTGCCCCTGGAGATCGAGCAGCACTTGCGTGCAACCGGCTGCGAGGTCGTGGACACCTCCTGCGGAGACGTGCGCCGCCTCTGGCTGTGGGCGGAACGGGCCGTGCGCGACGGGTTTGCCGTGCTGGTCTTCGGAAAAGCGGATCACGACGAGACCGTCGTCACCAAGAGCCGACTGGCCGCCGCGGGCGGAAGCTATGTCGTCGCCAACAGTCTCGACCAGGTCCGTTGCCTGTGCGAACTGATCGTTTCCCGCGCCGACGGAGAGCGATTCCGCGCTGCCTTCGGCCCCCAGGCGACCAACGCAGGCTCCCTTGACGCATTCCAACGCCTTGCCCAGGTCAGCCAGACTACCATGCTCTACAGCGATACGATGAAGGTCCGCCAGATCGTTCACGAGGCCTTCGTCCGCGCCGTCGGCCAGTCCGGCGCCGACGAGAGGCTCCAGTTCCAGCCGACCGTCTGTCACGCCACGCAGGATCGCCAGGCCGCCGCCGTCGAGCTTTGCGCCGCCGGGCCGGACCTCGTCCTCGTCGTCGGCGGATTCCAGTCGTCCAACACCCGGAACCTTTACCGTCTCGCCAGCGAATATGCGCGGGCCTACTTCATCGAGGACGCCGAGGCGTTCCGCACCGCCGGTCGCCTGCACACCATCGACCTCGAGACGGAAAAACCGGTCGAGGTGTCCGACTGGCTTCCCGCGCGCCGCCCCCTGCGCGTGGGCATCCTCGCGGGGGCGTCCAGCCCGGAGATCGTCGTCGGGCAGGTGCTCCAGAAACTCGCCGACCTGCTGCGCGCGTGATGCGCCGCCCTCGGACGGTCAGAGCACCATTTTCAGCAGCGCCACCATGCCCATGATTCCCACGGCCAGGCCCATCAGGCGGCGAGCAAACGTGGGGGAAAGCCTGCGGAGGGTCGCGGCGCTGACCGGAGTGACGAGAATCGAACCGATCGTCAGCGGAAGCAGCATCGTCAGGGAGACGTTCTGCCCGGCGACCACGTACGTTCCGATCGTCGCCAGGCACACCAGGGCCTCGGCCACGGCGGTGATGGCAACCGCCGAACGGGGGTGGATTCCCACCAGCACCTGTCCGCCGCAGACCAGCGGTCCGTAGCCTCCGCCGGTGAACGCCTTGTTGAAGGCTGCCACGAACGCCAGGCCGATCACGTTCCGCCAGCGGAAGGTCAGGTTGAATCGCCCTCCGATCACGAGGAACACGCCCAGGCACAGCAACACCCCCGCCACCGCCGCCCGCAGCAGGAACGCCGAGATTTGCAGCGAAACCCAAACCGTCGCCGCCGCCACGAGCATCCCCACGCCACCCATGACTAGGGCCGTGTTGCGCACCTTGGAATCCCGCAGGAAATCCGCGTTGCCCACGCGGTGGTGGAAAAACGAAGCCGATATGTTGCCCATCAGCTGGCTGAGCACCACGCCGGGAATGATCTGGCGAATGGGAAAGCCCAGCAACAGCAGCACCGGCGTCAGGATCGTCCCATAGCCCATGCCGATCGTGGCGTCGACGAATTCACACCCGATCGCCAGCAGGAGAAGGACGAGGGTTTCGTACGGAATCGCCGAGGGCGAGCCAAAGCGGGCAGCCAACCATGCGCCTTGACCGTCCGCCCAGCCCAGCACGACCACGGCGAGCAACGCGGCGAACCACACGAAAATGTGCATTCCCCCGATGCGAGGGGGCATCCCTTCGGCAACGCTTGTGGCGCAGGATTCCATGGACGGTTCTCCCGGCGCCGATTGTTGACCCCTTCCGGCGCGGAAGCAAGCGAAAAGTCCCGGGGAATGCTCCGGGAACTCGCCGAGTTACGGCATTCCTGATACGCCGATCAGAGTCGCGCCGCGATGGCGCGGAGAACCTCGTCGCCCGTGAGTTTGCTTTCCGCCGGCTGGGCCAGCGCCGCCGTCCGCCCGCGCCCGCCCCCCGTCAGGAGGTTGAACGCCTCGATCCGCTGTCCGTCTCGCGTCGTCGCCACGCCGGAGAGTCCGAAATCGGCCACTGCGGTGTGCGCGCAGCCGTTAGGGCAGCCCGAGACGCACACCATCGCCCCGGCCGGAAGGCGCGAGCCCAGTTCCCGGCGGATGCGTTCGGCCAGGGCGTTGGTTTCCACGAGCGCCCGGCTGCACCATCGCGTGCCGGGACAGGCGAGGATCACGGCCCGCTGCTCCGCCGGGAGAGCCAGGGCCGGGCGGGCGATCGCCTCGCGCAGGGTCCGCTCGTCGCGGGCGAAGACTGCCACGCGATGGTCGAGTCCCACGCGAATCCGCAAGCGCGGATCGTCGGCCAGCGCGCCCAGTTCATCGGCGGCGTCGGGGAGCAAATCGCCGTTGGGCAATCCCAGCGAGGCATGGGCTTCGAACGGTTCGGCCGGCTCGCGCAGCAACGCGACGGGCCAGTTCCGCTCGGATTTGACCTTGGCCAGCTCGTCGCGGAGCATCGCGAGAAAAGCCTCGTCGCCCAGGCGCTCGCGAACGTGCCGCAGGCGGGCCTTGGCGCGATTGGACCGATCGCCGTGGGCCTCGAACAAACGCACGGCCGCCAGCGCCAGCGGCGCCGCGTCGCACGCCTCCAGGAAGTCTGTCAGCTCGACGCCCGTGGCGGGACGCGCCCCCAGCGACCCGGCGACGATCGCGCGGAAGCCCCACGCGCCGCCCCGCCGCTGTGCCACGAAAGCCAGGTCGTTGATCCACGGTTTGGCGCAACCTTCCCGACAGGCGGAGAGGGAAATCTTGAACTTCCGCGGCAGCGAGAATATCCCGCGATATGCCTCCAGTTCCCGGCGGATTTGTTGCGCCAGCGGAAGCAGGTCGGGGCAGCCCGCCCGCACGCCCGAACACGGGCAGACCGTCAGGTTCCGCAACGTATCGCCGCAGGCGCCGACGGACGTCAGCCCCAGCGTCGCGAGGCGATGCTGCACCGCGGGCACCTGCACGTCCGACAGGTCGTGAATTTCCAGGTCCTGCCGGGTAGTCAGGTGCAGGGGGGTGTCCGGGGTGAACCGCCGGACGATCTCGGCCAGCCCGCGCCACTGGTCGCCGGTCAGGGCGCCGCCGGGCACTTTCACCCGCTGCATCCATCGCTTCTCCTGACGCTGGGGGTAGAGCCCAAGCAGCCTGGCCCGGGCGGGCTCAGCGGGAATGGCGAAGCACGGAAACTCGATGGTCTGCGGTTGTCTGTCGGTCACGGCTGTCCTTCCCTGACGGGACTGGCGCCCGGCAGCATCACGCCGTGGCCTCGGCCGAAGGAAATCTTCAGCCACGCCCGTTCGTGAACATAATAAGCCAACACCTTGACGGCCGTGTCAAGCGCCCCGATCGACGCGGCGATGTCCGCGCGGCGGGTCACCATCCAAGCGATGGCCGTCGTCATGAGCAGTCCGCCGACGCGCCACGTCATCGCCTTGAGTATGCTTCGTGCATGGGATTCCATGGGAAGTTCTCCCGAGGAGTCGAAAACGTAATTGTAAATGCGTCCCGGGGGCGCAGTGGGCGGGGGGAGCCGGCCTGCAATCCTGCGCCCCCGGGCAAACGCTCTGTCAGTGGGGCGGCCGTCAGATGCCCGCCCCGTCACGCAGCTTCAGCGGGCGGGTATGAATGCCGCACTCCCCGCCGCACTTGCTCGTGCCGATCCAGCGTCCGGCCCGCTCGTTGGGGTCGGTGGTGATCCGCGTGCACGGCGAGCAGCCCAGCGACCGATAACCTTCCTCGTATAGCGGATTGACGTCCACCTTGTGCAGCGCCAGGTACTGCCAGACCTCGCGCTCGTACCA
The DNA here is from genome assembly GCA_003485185.1 of Phycisphaerales bacterium. Lineage (GTDB taxonomy): Bacteria > Planctomycetota > Phycisphaerae > SM23-33 > SM23-33 > UBA12270. The sequence continues at coordinate 23,891 of DNAS01000170.1, forward strand.
CAACAGGATCGGGTTGAGTTTCAGGAGCCCCTCGTCCCGCTGTTCGATCTCGCGGAAGTCCACGCGCGTCCGGCCCTCGGTGCAGCGCAGGCCGGTCACCCAGCACCGGACGCCCATCTCCTCGATTGCCCGGCGCGTCGGCTGGACCTTCAGGATCTCGCAGCAGCGATCCGGCGCCGTCTCGTAAAGGCGGTCGGGAATCGGCTCGTCGTTGTCGAAGACCTTCAGCTCGGGGTAGCGGGCGACCTCTTCGGCCATGAACCGCTTGGTCTCGGGCGGCTTGAACCGCGTGGTCACGATGAAGCCGCGGATCTTCGGGCTGACTCGCTTGGCGAGGTGCCAGACCGCCACCGAGTCCTTCCCAAGGCTGTTGGCGACCACCAGCGAATCGCCGTACTCCCGCCATGCGTGGTCGATCAGCGCCAGCGACCGATCCACCTTTTGCTTGAAATTCAGGTTCTCCACCAACGACGCGATGTCGTCTTTCTGCACTTCTTCCAGAATGGTCTGGATCATGTTCGGTCTTCCTTCGAGTCAAAGTCCTCGCTACGCGGCGGGCAGTGCCCGGGCGGGAGGCTCAAACGCGGTCTGGGGGGCGGCCACATGCGCGCCCGTCCGCTCGATCCGCTGAATCCAATGGGCAAGTCTCCGGTTTGCTTCTGCCAGGGCCGAACGGTGCAAGCTTTCGGCCGTGAAAGTCGGTACGCCGCCGCAGACGCTTTCGGCGACGACCAGTCTGTCGCCGAAGCGCCATATCGTTCTCGCCACCCACTGCGTCAGGAGGCCAAGATCATCGGCGAAAGTTTCCGTCCGCAGTTCGAGGAGGACGGAGTCGGGTCGCCGCTGCCGGGCGAAGTCCACGCAATCGTCCAGCGTGCGCGGACTGCCGCCCAAAAGGTATCGAATGCTTCTCATGGGTTTGTCTCACGGGATTCAGATGCAAAAGTTGACGGTTCGCCTTGCCGCGGCGGCCCGCTCCCGGTCGATCAGGTCCTGGAGCGAGGTCGAGTCGTATACCTCCTCGACGGCCGCCTGCGCACGTTCCCACAGCTCGATGAATGCGCAGTCCCCCAGCAGGGGACAGTCGCCGCCGCCCTGGCCGGCGAGGCACTTCACCGGGGACAGGGGTCCCTCGAACAGGCGGATGATCTCGCCCACCGTCACCTCATACGGCGTCGAGGCCAGCAGGTATCCGCCCTGTACCCCGCGCCGGGACTCCACGTATCCGGCATGTTTCAATTGGGTGAGAATCTGCTCCAGGAACCGCGGGGGAATCGCCTGCGCCTCGGCGATCTGCGGGATGCTCAGCGGACCTTGGCTGTTGCGCTTGGCCAACTCGAACATCGCCCGCAGGCCATACTGACATTTCTGCGACAGGTTCATCGTGGGCTCCTTAAATCCCTAGTGCAACGATCGGGATAATACGTTATTCGGATAGGCAGATCAAGTTAAATAATACATAATTCCGATTGGGAATTATGAATTTGTGGTTTAATATTTGTAATATCCTGTCAATAAAAATGATACGAATCACTATGAGATTAAAAATTTTCTGAGTGGAGAGCGAAAACCACGGAAGTCGCGATTCCTGAAAAAGCACGGCGGAACGCAGGATGGGTCTCAAATGCGAGACGGGGCAGGACCAAACGCTCAGAGTTTGGCGAGTTCAAGGGCGAAGGTGCGGAATTCGCGGTCGAAGGCGTCCAGGTCGTCGGCGATGTAGGATCGGAACAGCGGCTCGGACACCAGGCGGTTGTAGAGTCTGCCGCCGTTGAGGGGTTCTCCGGTGTCATTGGGGAGGGCGAAGCGTCCCTTCTCGGCGTCGCGGATCAGGCGATGCATGCTGGCCCGGTAGTCCGGGCGCGAGCGCAGGAACTGCACGAGCGCCCACAGTTGCCCGTAGTAGCCCACGCTGCGATACGGATTGCGGGCGATGGCGTCGCCGGCGTCCATCGGCAGAAGTTCCTTCACCGGAATCCACTCCCGACGGCCGATCATCTTCCGTAAATCGGCGAAGCGGGCACGGTTGGCGTCGGGGGTGAACCGGACGGCGTTTCCGTAGAGGTCGAAGCCCTCTGCCGTCGTGCACAGGCCCTCCTCCAGCCACATCGGCAGGCGGCTGCGGAGGCGATGGTGGAGGAACTGGTGCAGTCCCTCGTGCGCGGCGACGGAGAGGGACGCCTGTCGCCCGATGTCCCAGAACACGCCTACGCCGCGATAGCAGTATCCGCCCGCCTGGATGCCCAGATACAACTCGACGTGCTCCTTGACGACATGGCGGGTGAGGGCAGCCCATTCCTCCCGCGTACCGAGCATGTAGATGGTCATGGGCTCCGACGTCGGCACATCGTCCAAGCCGGTCATCGCCAGGTAGTTGTTCCGGGCCGCCTCCATGAACGCGGAGAGGTTCCGTCCCAGCATGCGGTCGGTCGCGGTGGAGTAGACGCGATAGTGGGCACTGGTCAGCTCCACGCCAGCCGCATAAGGCGTCTGCCAGGTCGCGCTGCGGACCTGGGTTTCCAGGGGCACAGCCGTCGGGGAAGGAGGCGGCGCGGCGCAGCCGGCGAGAAGACAGGCGACCACGGGCAGCAGGATTCGGCTCGCAAAGGGCATAATGCTCATACTACGGGATTATCGGCCATTGGCGGAGACGAATCTCGCGCCGGAAGCGGGGAAAATCCACTGGCGACGGTAGCGGCGCGGAGCATACAATCCATCTTTTGACGCGCCGGGGGCATTCGCCGGGCCGGCGCGTCCCATGTCGCCAGCTACAGGGAGATGATGGACATGAAGCTTCGCACGATTATTCTCGCGTGGGCCGTCCTTGCTGCTGCGACCCAAGTCTTGGCTGAGCAGCCCCTTACTGACAAGCTGCCCGCCAAGACCCTCGCCTACGTCGGCTGGTCAGGCCGGAGCCTGGTCTTGGACGGCTCGCTGGCGGGGCAGATGCTCATCAAGGAACCTGCCGTGGGGCGCATCCTTGCCGGGGTGCGGGAGCTTCTCGTGAAGGACATCGACGGCGAGTCGGACCGCAAGGCGTTCGACGCCGCCTGGGCGGTGGCGGGCATCGCCTGGCAGAAACCGATCGCGCTGGCCGTCACCGACGTGCGCGCCGACAAGGGCCCGCCCATGCCGCGGATCGCGCTGCTGATCGACCTGGGCGCCGATCGCGCGGAATTCGCCGCCAAGCTGGACGCCTTGCTGACCGAGCTGGCCGCGAAGCTGGGCGAGGGCGCCGAGACCCGCAGAACCGTCGGCACGGTCGAAGCGCGCTCCTTCCGCCTGGACGAGTCCGCCACAATCACCCTGGGGTACCTGGGCGAAACGTTCTTCGCGACGTTCGGGGACGGGCTGGCTGAGGAACTGGTCCAACTCAAGCCGGACGCCTCGCTGCGGGCGAACAAGGCGTTCGCAGCCGCCATGCAGGAAGTCGACGGGGAAAATGAGCAGCTTTCGTATTACGTGAACGTCGAATCGCTCAAGGCAAAGCTGCTTCCGCCCCTTCCGCCCGGGGAACCCGCCACCAGCGGACCGCGCGGACCGGAGCCCGACCCCCGGATGGTTCTGGACGCCCTGGGCGTGGGCAGGCTGTCCGCCATCGCCGGCAGCGTGCGGATCGTCGATCGCGGAATGTATTCGCACACCCGGCTCTTCTCCCCGGGCCCGCACCAGGGCCTGCTGATGCTGCTGACGGGCGGAACCCTCAACGACGCCGACCTGTCCGACGTGCCCGCCGACGCGGACTTTGCCCTGGCCTGCAAGCTTTCCCCCTCGGCGGCGCTGGCGGAAATCCGCCGCATCGTCCGGCAGGTGGAGCCCGAGGCGGAGAAGGAACTGGACGAAGCCCTCGCCCAAGCCGACAAGGCCATCGGCGCCTCGCTGGAAAAGGACCTGCTCGCCTCGTTGTCCGACACGTGGGTCGTCAGCAGCGCCGCCAGCCAAGGCGGGTTCTTCACCGGCACGATGCTGACCGTTTCCGTCAAGGATGCCGACAAGCTGAACAAGGCCTTAGCTGCCATCGAATCCGCCGTCGTTGCCGCCCAGCCGAACGGCGTCAAGGCGCTGACCGTCAAGGCGGGGCGCGCCGACGTCCGCTATCTCGCCGTGACGGTGGAAAAATTCCCGCTGCCCGTGGCGCCCGCCTGGTGCGTCCACAAGGACAAGCTCCACGTGGCGCTCTGGCCGCAGGTGATCGTCTCGGCCGTCGAAAACGCCGGGCGCAATCCGCTGGTCAAGAGCGAAGCCTTCGCAGCCGTCCGCCAGAAAGTCTCCGCCAAGGGCTCGATGCTCTGCTACGTCAT
>DNAS01000170.1:28299-35461 GCA_003485185.1 Phycisphaerales bacterium
ATGCTCTGCTACGTCAACACGCCCGCGATCGTCCGCCAGCTTTACCCGCTGAGCCTGCTGGGCGGGTCGATGGGCACGAACCTGCTGGTCTCGCAGGGCGGCGTGGAGGGCGGCGTCCTCTGGCCGCTGCCGATGTCGCGCCTCGAGAAATATCTCACGCCCGAGATTTCCGTCGTCTCGTTCGACGACAAGGGCATCACGCTGGAAGGATACAGCGCCGGGCCTTCGCTCACGACCGGTCTGCCGGCCGCCGCCGCGCTTGGAACGTCCATCTCCCTGCCGGCACTCGGACGTGCCCGACAAACCGCAAAGCAGACGGTTTCCGCCTCCAACCTCCGCAGCCTCTCCGTGGGCATGATGATGTACGCCGCGGATAATGGCGACCGGTTGCCGCCCGACCTCGACGCGATGGTCAAGCCCTACTTGGGCTCGCACACGAAACTGCTGGTCAGCCCGTTGAGCGGCCGGCCGGAACCGCGCATGGTGGACGGAAAGATCGTCGGGGAAATCGATTACGTCTTTGTCTGCCCCGGCATCAAGATGAGCGAGGTGAAGAGTCCCGCCGAAATCCTCATGCTCTACGAGCGCCCGGAAAATTACGGCGGGGCGGGAACGAACGCCGCCTTTTTGGACGGGCACGTGGAGCATCTGAGCCGCGAGGAATTCTTCAAGGTCTTGGAAAAAACGAAGGCGGCTCTCAAGAAATCCCCGGAAAACGAAAAGAACTCACCTCAAGATTTTTAAGAACAGGCTGGATAACTCTGTCCCACGGAGATCCGACGCTTCTTCGCGATTTCCCGCAAGAGAAGACGTCTCAGGGGAGTTTTTCCGCCAGTTCGGCCGCGGCGGCCTGGGCCTGGTTGCGGAGTTTCAGCAGATACCAGCTCGCCAGCACGCGGACAGCGGGGGGATTGCGTTTTCCGTCGCGGATGGCCCGGGCCAGCAGCGTCTCGGCGTCGGGATTCTGCGTCTTTCCCAGCGCCAGCGTCGCATCGAGAACAATGTCCTCATACGGGCGGTCCAGCAGCGCCTTGGCCAGCGCAGCCGACTGGCGGTTGGCGGTGTGCCGCAGCCCCGCCGCGACCACGCGGAGCCTCGCGTCGTACCTGCCCCTGAGCAACTCCTTCAATTCCTTCATCGCCTCGGGCGTTCCCAGGTCTGCCAGCAGCGTCGTCGCGCGGGCGGCCAGCAGGTGCTCCTGGCGCAGGTCCTCGGTGTCGGCAGAGATTGCCCGAATGTAGCCTGCCAGGGCGGGCGTGTAAAAGTCCGCCTGCTCGCCGCGGGCCTTGATGTCCTGCTCGGCCCGCAGCAGGACGTAGCGAACGACGTAGTAATCCGCCGGCTGGTGCTCGTCCTTCTCGTCACGCGGGATCAGGGCAGCCAGCGCGGCGCGGGCGGCATCGGCGCCTCCGGCAGGGCGGGCCAGCTCGAACCTCGCCAGCGCCGCGATTCCGTCCCCGCCCGTCGCCAGTGCCTTCAGGGCCGTCTGACTGTCCTTCTGCCGGGAGAGAATCTCCAGCAGGTGCGCCCGCAGAATCGCGTTGTTGCTGTTCCCGATGGCCAGCAGCAGCGTCTCGGCGGTTCGGGGAGAGAGCGTGGCCATCGCCTCGTACGCCCGCACCCGCAGCGGGGCGACGCGATCGGACTCGGCCACCTGCCTGGCCAGCTCGTATGCGGCCGAAATCTTCTCCTCCGTGATCTGCGAGAGCATCCTGGCCGCCAGTTCGTCGGGGGTCTTCTCGTCGGCCAGCAGCTTTCGCAGCGGGACGAGTTGGTCCTGATGCCCCAATTGCAGCAGGCACATTCGGGCGATGGCGACAGCCGTCGGGTTGGTCGAGGCCGTGAGCTTGTCCAGCGTTTCGGCGGCCAGATTGCCTTTTCCCGCGCGAATCAGCCCGACGGACGCCAGGCACCGCACGTAATCGTCCGGGGTCAGCAGGGCGTCCTGAAGTTGGGCGGTCGTGACGGCGTTGCGGCGCAGCAGGTGAAACAGGGCCAGCCCCCGCACGGGGTAGGCGGGGTCGATCTGTACGCGTTCCCGCAGGGCGCGATCGGCTTGGGGGTCGTCCAGGTCGGCCAGCGTCTGCACGGCGAACAGGCGGAAATCCTTGTCCTTGCTCCGGGCGCAGGCGAGGAATAGCGGCAGCAGGTCCTTGTCTCCCGTGACGGCGAGCACGCCCAGCGTGGCGCGAGCGTCGGCCGTCTCGGCGAAGCACTCGCCCAGGCAGTCCCGCGCGATTCGGGCGTCCTGGCCAAGCGCCAGGGCGGCGCAGGACAGCACGACACAGGTCACGATGCAGGTTCGAAGCACGGATGCTCTCCATCCGCCCGGCGACGGCCGGGCGCGGACAGGCATCCTACCGCGCGAACGGGAAAGTTGCACGTGTAAGGGTTCGGACGGGTTGCGGGCAGGTTAGGCGTTCGCGGGTTCGCCGCGATAGTCCTCGACGCGAGGCTCGGGCACCGCCGCCAGGAGCATCTCGACGATCCGGTCGGGGGTGATGCCCTCGGCGTCGGCGTTGAAGTTGGTGAAAATGCGGTGTCGCATCGCGGGCTTGGCGACGGCGCGGACGTCCTCAGCCGAAACGTTGAACCGCCCGTGCAGCAGGGCCCGGCTCTTGGCGCCGAGGATGAGATACTGCGCGGCGCGGGGACCGGCGCCCCAGGTCAGGTAGTTCCGCACGAAGTCCGGGCTCGTGCCGTCGGACGGGCGCGACGCCCGCGCCAGGTTCACCGCGTAGTCCACGACGTGCTGGCTGACAGGGATCTTCCGCACGATCCGCTGGAGCGCCAGGATGTCCTCGCCGCTGAGCACCGCCTCGGGAACGCCCGCGATGTCCATCGTCGTGGCCTTGACGATCTGCCGCTCCTCGTCGCGCGAGGGATAGTCCACCAGCACCATGAACATGAACCGGTCGAGTTGCGCCTCCGGCAGCGGGTAGGTTCCTTCCTGCTCGATGGGGTTCTGCGTAGCCAGCACGAAGAACGGCAGATCCAGGCCGTACGTCTGCCCGCCGGCCGTCACGTGGTATTCCTGCATCGCCTGGAGCAGCGCCGCCTGCGTCTTGGGCGGCGTGCGGTTGATCTCGTCGGCCAGGATCACGTTCGCGAACACCGGACCCTTGACGAAGCGGAACTCCCGCTTGCCCGTGGTGCGGTCTTCCTCGATGACGTCGGTGCCGGTGATGTCCGAGGGCATCAGGTCGGGCGTGAACTGGATGCGGTTGAACGACAGCTTGAGCACTTGCGCCAGCGTCGAAATCATGAGCGTCTTGGCCAGTCCGGGCACGCCCACCAGCAGGCAGTGCCCGCGCGAGAGCAACGCCTGTATGAGCAGTTCGAGGACGGCCTCCTGCCCGATGATGACCTTTCGCAACTCCGCCGTCATCTGGGCCTTGGCCTTGGCGAGATTCTCGATGATCCGAATGTCCGCGGGTTGCCTGGCGTCCGTCATGTCGTGCTCCTGCGGCCGGGCGTCGGCCTAACTTACAATTTCAACCTTCGCCGGGCGTTCAGGTTACTCTGCCCTTGTGAGAAATGAAACGCGAAAGTGTCCGCGGGAAGGAAGGTTCAAGGGGGCGAAAAAAAAGGAACCAAGGCGGAGGAGGGTGTGAGCCAGGCCTATTTCATCCTGCCCGCACGGAGGAGGTCCTTGGTTTCTTGAACAGCAGATGTCCTCTCTTTCCTCATCGGAAGCTATGTCTGCTGTCTATTCCTTTATAGGCGCGACCAGGCGGGAAAACCACTTCTGCGGCGGGGGAATGCAGGAAAAAAAGCGTTAGCGCGCAAGTGTCTACGAATGCAGGACGCCGATGATGGCCGTCGCGGTCGAAAAATAGATGACGATGCTGGAAATGTCCATCAGGCAGGCGATAAACGGTCCGCTGGTCACGGCGGGGTCCACCCCCAGCCCCTTGAACACGAAGGGGAGCATGGCCCCCAGGACGTTGGCCAGCGTGACGGCGACGCCCATCGCGATGGCTACGCCCAATCCCACGGCCAGGGGCGAGTGAAACGCCAGAACGATCGCCAGGGACACCCCAGCCAGGACCGCGCCCATCGTCAGCCCGCGCCCCAGCTCGCGTCCGAGCACTCGCAGCCAGTGGCGCAATTCGACCTCCTGCACGGCGAATCCACGGATCATCAGCCCCGCCACCTGCCCGCCGGTGTTGCCCGCCGTCGCATTGATCAGCGGCATGAAGATCGCCAGCATCGCCAGCATCTTCTCGTATCCGCTGAGCACCATCACCGCCACCGTCTCCACCAGAAGCAGCAGGCACAACCAGGGAAGGCGCTTGCGGAGCATCTGCGCGCCGGAAGTCTGGAAGTAGCCTCCCTCCAGGGCGGCGACGGCCGTCATCTTCTGGAAATCCTCGGTGATCTCCTCCTCGGCCACGTCGAGGACGTCGTCCACCGTGACGATTCCGACCAGGACGTTCTGGCTGTTGACGACGGGCATGACCAGCGCGTCGTACTTGCGGAAGATCTCGACCGCCGCCTCGCGATCGTCGGCGGCGTGCAGCGCCGCGAACTGGTTGTCCATCAGCTCGCTGACCTGTCGCGAGGGCTCCGCCAGCACGACGTTGCCCAGGGGAAGCTCGTCGAGCAGCTTCCAGTGGTCGTCCACGACGTACAGGACGTTGAACGTTTCCTTGGTGGCGGCCACCTTGCGGATGTGCCCAAGCACCTGCTCCAGCGTCCAGTCGGGACGGACGGCGACATACTCCGGCGTCATCAATCGCCCGATGCTGTCCTCCGGGTAGGCCAGCAGGGTGCGGGCGATCTTCTGCTCCTCGCCCCGGAGCTGACTGAGAAGCCGCTGCGCCAGCTCCCCGGGCAGTTCCTCCAGCAACTCGGTGCGGTCGTCGGGGGGCATGTCGTTCAGCAGGGAGGCGACCTTCTCCGACGAAAGCGTCGAAAGCATCGTCTCCTGCCGCTCGATGTCGAAATCGCCGAAAATCTCCGCCGCAGTCTCCTGCGGCAGCAGGCGGAACACGACAGCCAGGTCTTCCCCCTCCAGTTGCCCCAGCAGTTCCGCCAGGTCGTGCACCTCCATGTCGCGCAGGGCGGACTTGACCGCGGCGTAGTCCTTCGCCTCGATCAACGCGTGAATTTCGGGCTGTAAGACGCCTTTTTCCATGACCATCCGATGGGAATTCCCCCCGCAAACGGGGGCATCGGAGACATTTTCAAGGACACACGACGGCAAGTCAACGCCGCCCCGCGCACAAATCGAAAACTGCGGCGGATTTCGTGATTGTCCTTTTTCCGCGGCGGGTATCATATCGGGATTCCTGGATTCCCGCGCAGCGCCGATCCCTTCCGGAGCGGCCAGGGCGCGAGAGAAACATTCGCGTGACCGCGGAGCGCATGCCATGCTGAAGCATCTGAAACTGTGTGAAGGGAAGCTGGTCGAAGCCGCAGCCGAAGAGGCGCAGATCGTCATCTATATCGGCCCCAACGACAGCGAGCGGAAAGGCTTGCTCGAGACCTACCGCGTCGATGAGCACACCCTGAACTCTTCGCTGGACCCCGACGAACTGTCCCGCGTGGAGTTCGAGCCTGACCACGTGGCGATGATCCTCAAGCGTCCCCGCAGCTATTGCGCCGACGACAACTTCCTCTTCCGCGTCTGCTCCACCGGCGTGTTCCTGTTCAAGGAGCGCCTCGTCATCGTCATCGCCGAGGAGGCGCCGTTGTTCGAGGGCAAACCGTTCCTCAAGCTCCGGTCGATCCAGGACGTCATCCTCAAGCTCATCTACCGTGCGATCTTCCATTTCGAGGAGCACCTGCGGGCGATCAACTCCATCTCCAGCGGCATCGAGCAGGAAATCAACACCGCCATGGAGAACAAGCACCTGCTGAGCCTGTTCACGCTCGAAAAGAGCCTGGTGTATTACCTCAACGCGATCAGCTCCAACGCCCGCCTGATCGAGAAGCTCAAGAACAATGCCGCGAAAATCGGCTTCACCCCGGAAAACCTGGAATACCTCGACGACGTCATCATCGAGAACAACCAGTGCCACGAGCAGGCGCACATCTACTCGAACATCCTGGCGAGCCTGATGGACGCCCGTGTGTCGATCGTCTCCAACAACCTCAACGTGCTGATGAAGACATTGACGCTCGTGATGATCGCCATCATGCTGCCGCAGCTGGTGGTGAGCATCTTCTCGATGAACGTCACACTGCCTTTCCCCGCCCAGGGGATGGGGACCCTCGTGCACTTCTGGTGGATCATGGGAATGACGGCCGCGTCCACGCTGGCCGTGTTCCTGGTGTGGCGATACAAGAAGTGGTGAGCCTCCGGGCAAAAAGGGGGCTGTCCGCGACGGGGCGATCCGGTATAATCGCTCTCGGCTGGATGCGTGGAAGGCCGCTCCCCGAAAGGGGGGAGGAAAGTCCGAGCACCGCTGAACCACGGTGGTGGGTAACGCCCACCGACGCCGCTCGCGAGGGCGGCGCCCGGGAAAGTGCCACAGAAAACAGACCGCCGGCCTGCGAGCCCCCGTCAAAGGACCCCTGGGCCGGTAAGGGTGAAACGGTGCGGTAAGAGCGCACCGCGGCGGCTGCGAAGCCGCCGGCACGGCAAACCCCACCGGGTGCAAGGCCAAGCAGCGACCGGCACGGTTCAGGCCCATGGTCGCGGGTAGGCCGCTTGCCCTGAGCATTGTCGAAGGGCGGAGCGCCGCAGCAATGCGGCGTCCAGAGAAATGGCCTTCATCGTCCGTCCCGGGCGCCCCCCGGACGGACGGAACAGAACTCGGCTTATAACGCATCCAGCCGGGCTTTCTTGTGAGACCGGCCTGTTTGGGCTTGACCCGACGCGGCGAGGCGATACACTACGTCACCTGCGCCGCGACGCGAGCCGCGGCCGGACGACGGGGCGTAGCTCAGCTTGGCTAGAGCGCTGCGTTCGGGACGCAGAGGTCGCAAGTTCAAATCTTGTCGCCCCGATGGGACAAAGAAAAGGCCCGCTCGAAAGAGTGGGCCTTTTCTTTGATCAAGCGAAGCGAGATATTGAACTTGCGACTCGACGCGCAGCGACGAAGTCGCAGGTTCACGCGGAACGCGCCCGCGAACGGAGTGAGCGGAAATCTTGTCGCCCCTAGTGAAAAAGGCCGGCTTTGCCGGCCTTTTTCACTAGGCTCTGTCTGAAAAC
>DNAS01000170.1:35671-54103 GCA_003485185.1 Phycisphaerales bacterium
GAGTTTTCAGACAGAGCCTAGAGAGGAGAGCGTAGAGAGGAGAAAGTAGAAGAAGCGGCAGGGCCATGATGATCGCCAATGGGTTCGGTAGCGGCTGGACGGCTCTCCTCGGTCAACTCTCTACTTTCTACTCTCTGGCCGTTTGGCTATCATCCCTGCGGGAGTAGCCAAGATGGCATTCGCTTTTGAGAAACTGATCGTCTATCAGAAGGCCATCACCTTCGCTGGCGGCGTCTGCACGTTGACAAAGAGCTTCCCTCGCGGCTATTTCTTCCTGGCCGACCAGCTTAACCGTGCGGCCCTGTCCATCGCGGCCAACATCGCCGAAGGCAACGGCCGGTTCACCAAGGCCGACTGAAGGAACTTCTTCGGCATTGCCCGCGGCAGCGTCCAGGAATGCGTACCGCTACTCGAACTGGCCAGCCGCCTTCGAGTTTGAACCGTTGACATTGGTCGCAGGGCAAGTGAAAATCATGTGACCTCGGGAGTGCCCAGAAAGGAATAGCGTTGAGTGGCAAGTTCAGATTCAACTTGCAGGCGAAGCGTACGCGTCTGAGCGACGGTGAACTGCTCGGAGCGCTGCAGGACGTCGCAAATGATTTTTCGGGGGGCTATTTCGCGACCACCCAATACGATGCGCTGCCCGGTAACCGGCCCCACTCCTCGACGATCATTGATCGCTTCGGATCATGGAAGAAGGCACTGGCGCTCATAGGGATCAAAGGAGCCAGGGAGCGACGGTACTCGGCCGAGCGGCTTATCGAGAATCTCGAAGCGATCTGGAAAGAAGTGGGATACCCACCCGGCAAGAGGCAGATTGCAGCGCTCGGGGACAGAATCTCTGAGTCACCGTATAGGCATCACTGGGGTAGTGTACGCGCCGCTTGCGAGGCGCTCGCCGCCTTTCACGAGGGCCAGATATCACAGGAAGCGTTGTTTGCCGGAAGAGTTGATGGACATGTCCGCACAACAATCCCCTTGAAAGACAGATGGGATGTGCTGAAACGCGACAAGTACCGCTGCTCCAAATGCGGCGCGAGCCCCTCCAGTGACCATGCGGTAAACCTGGAAGTCGATCACATCATTCCCGTTGCCGAAGGTGGCAGCAACAATATCGAGAACCTTCAGACCCTTTGTCGGAGATGCAACCAGGGCAAAAAGGATCGATGAGGTCGCCCAACGGCAGCGTCCAGCGGACGGCACTGCGCACCGCCGCGGATGCTGAGTGTTAGGCAATGCTCGGGGGCGCTGCTATGTGCAACAGATGCATTGCCGCCGAGACAAGGAAGGTCTCCACATAAGGCTGAACCGCCTCACTCGGTTCAAGGTCCGGACAGTCGCCCCGATGGTGAAAGGGCCGGTCCAAAATGGATCGGCCCTTTTACCATTATGAGCGTGGAGTCGAGCTTGCAGCCACGGATTCGCCGAAGGCGAAGACAGCCGGGGCTTCGGATAACGTACGCTTTCTTTCGCACATTTGGGAATGAGTAGCCCTTGGGCTGGTCGATGTTTGGGTTGATTGAGATCCGAACGAAGACCAGAGCCTGCTGGATGGCAGGCCTTTCGAAAGGGCTACCGAATGGATGCTACCAGAGTGTCGGAAGAATCGCAGGAAGAACTGAAGGGGATTTTGAAGCTGGACGCGGCCAAGGTGGAGTCGCACCTGGACGGCAAGGTCCGCCAGGCGGTGGAGGACGTCCAATTTGACCGGATCGCTGGGGACGATTCAGGTGTGGTAGCCGGGCTGACGGACGCGTTCCCCGCGCTGGAGGTCGCGGACAACCTGCCCGTCGGGTCCCACGAGCACCCGCTTAAAACCGTACGGAGCATTGCCGCCAGCCCAGCAACCGGCCTTGGCCAAAGCGATCTGGCTGCGGATCACGCGTTCCGCCAGCGCCACCAGATACTTCCCGGAGGCATCGTATTCGATGAGCGAAACGATCTGTTCTCCGATCGGCAAACTCCCGCGTTTGACGGGTCCCAGGAGCTTGTCCGAAAAAACTAACGTTTTGCCAGCCCGTCGGAGTGAATTTTCAAGTCGCATGGCCTCTGCAGGATCGTCCGGTCGAGCAAATCGGTCGCGCAGGTAAAAGAAAACGTGGGTCACACTTTCGTCAGACACCGCACGCCGCAGCATGGCGTCAAAGCCGGGGCGACTCATCAAACTTCCGCTGATGCCGAAATCCAAGAATATGTCTCCGCGCACGTGAAGGCCATTTTTCACCATGTCGTCGAGGGCCGGCATGGAAGCGTCGAGGGGGACGCCCAGTTTCTTCGCTGCGTTCAACGCCCACTCCAACTGGTTCTGTGGGCCCAGGCCCTGCTCATAATTCGATTTGCGAATGTAGACAATGCCTCGCGCGGCAGGCTTGCAAGAGAGAGCGTCCATATTAGCCTCCGATCAATTGCTGAGATGTCTCTTCGCCCAAAGCACCCGGGCGAACTGCTCCATGGCACGATCGTCCAGCGGAACGACCGCATCCGAATGATGCAGGGCGTCGCCGCGGAGATAACAATTCAAATCGCCCCAGGCTTCATGTTCGAGCCGCCACTTCAGCACTCGTCGCGACACGGCCCCCAAGGGGGGAAAGACCACCCCGCGGGCGGACAGTAGAGGGAGTCCGCAAGGAAAAAGACCAGCACGTTCAGCAGGGCAACCTCGATGAGTGACTTTCGCACGAGACCGGGCTTGTCCGCAAATATCCACTCTCGTAGCAGAAGGCACGCACCAAGCTCATGGAGAACCCACGTCGATGGATCTCTTCTGGCCCGCAGATATCCATGCTCCCGGGCGTATTGAAAGCCTCGGCGGATGTGATCGAAGAGAATTGCGGCCACACCTATGCGGGCCTGTTGTATCTTTTTTAGGTCTCTTCCAGCGTCCATGCCTGATTCTCCGTCCCTCTTATACCTATAAATTACCTCGTTTTCGGGATCCTGCAACACCACCTCCAATCGCGCATGCCATCAGGCGCAGGAATTCCACCTCGGCCTTGAGGGGCATGATACTTTTGTCGACGGCTTCAGTTCCTGACGTAGCTGCCGCAGACGGTTTCTCCCCGGCTGAACCGCGTCCATCGCTGCCATTCGAAACCGGACGCGTCAGAAAGAAAGGCAAACCCTTGAGGCAAGCGAGGTGGTTCAACTTGCAGGCCACGTATTTGGCTTCCATGCCGAAACTCCAACCGAATCCTTAGTCTACCTTTACCTTACTTTCGTTACGGAGGGTCGTCAACACCGTCGGCCTCCCGCCGGTCGATCCTGACAATCGCCTGTGCCAGCAGACGCAACAGGTCAACCTGGGCCTTGGCGACAATCTCCTTGGCGAGCATTTCGGGATCGGCGTTTTCCCGAGGCTCTGGCGCCTGGCAGGCCTGAGAGGACGTTCCTGAGGAATTCCTTGGAATCATCGCTGGTACCTCCCATGCGGTCTTCGAGAAGCGGAGTTCGTGGAGATAATGGTCACGCGGTTTGTTCCCGATTGCTCCGAGTCCAAACAAGGTTCCGGCCCTGTGCCCCGAAGTCGCAACAGTGGGTAGGGATGCCCCGCATCGGCGGCCAGACGATGGAGGAGAAGCTGGATTTCGCCTGGCATGCGGTGGACCGGCACGTGCACGCGCCGGCCGCTGACGTGGGTCAGCCCGAGCATCAACTGCCGACCGTGCGTTACGGAATCGACCGTGAATTGTCCCCCGCCCGCCTTGAGGGCCTGGACCAGCGCCTGGTCCTTTCTGCGATAGAACGCTCGCCGATACCTGCGGGGGCACGCCTTGGTCAAACGATTGAAACGGTCCGCCCGGGCCAGGAGCCGGACGACGGGACGGATGTCCTTGTCGGTTGCGATCAACATGGGGATGTTCCTTTCAAAGGGCAGATTGGAATGGAAAAAACCGCCGGGGCGCTGGCGGTCCCGCGGTCTGTGGACGCGGACTGCGGCTGTCCTTGCGGACCGCCCCGGCGGCAACTGCCTCGGAGGTTCACTCGAACCGCAACGTCACTGGGGCGCCCGTCCCCAGCGTCGCGGCGGCCGCATTGAGCTCCCGGACGAGTTCCTCCCGTCCCGGCAGGAGCCCTTGGCGGCCCGCGAACTCCATCGCCCGCTGACGAAGGCGCTGCTCCATATCACGGCGGTGGCCGTTGCGGAGCAGGTCCACGATCTTCGGAATGGCCGTCGACTTGCTCAGGAATCCCTCGCTGCCGGGCTCGACGGCGAAGTCCAGCAGTTCCGGCGCGGGAAGACGCACGACGATCGCGTCGCCCCGGCACCGGACGTCTTCGGGACGGACCTTTTTCAAATCGAGGCCGTAATGGAATTGCACGGTCGCCCACAGGACGCCGCGCCAGTTGCCCAGCCAGTCGCCGGCCTCGACCTCCACAACGATCTGCGTGACGCACCGCCGGGCGACCAGGAACGCCATCGGCTCGCTGTGAAGCAGGCTCAAGGTGGCCTCCTCGCGGGTCCTGGCCGACGATTGCCTGAGATACACCGACACCGCCGCGGCCAGACCGATGACCAGGATCGCCCACAGGGCGGAGTTCGCCGCCGCCGCGCCGCGCAAACGCCGGATGTCCACAGCCGGCGACCGGCAAGGGACAGGCGGGGCTAACATGTCGCGACCCTCGCCAGGTACAGCAGCAACATCAGCAGCACAAGTCCGAACACAATCCCTTGAATAGTGCGCATAGTGTCTCCATGAGAAGTTCTTGCAAGGGTTGGGAAGGCGTATAGAAAACCTTCACGGGCAGACTGGTTCCGCTGCCGGGAGGTTGGGTCCGCGGATCCTTCCGGACCGATGCCGCATTCCAGGCGGCCAGGGTATGGAGAATTTCGAAGCGCAGCGTCCCCGATGGCTACCCCAGCGGGTCAAAGCCGCGAGGGGGCGGTCCGGGCGGTGTGCGGCCGAAGGCGCCGCCCTCGGGCAGCATAGCCCGGAGGTCCTGCATGTCCTCGACCCAATGAACCGGGCCGTAGATCGGCGCCCCGTACGCCTCGGCGCAACTCGTGCACATCAGGAACGGCTGGTCCGTGCCGAAGACGGCACACATCAGCTGGCGGTCGTCGGGAGTTTCCGGGACGAGTTGCCAACCCATCTCGTGAGAGAAGCCCTTTCGCCCGCAGCCGCAAAAAAAGCACGCCGGCTCGCCGGGCTCTTCGATGATGTCCTTACAGTCCAGTCTCATTGTCTCGATCTCCTGAAAGTGAAAAATGTTTGCCAAGAAACCCGCGAGGGTTCCGCCTGGGGAAGAAAGCCGAAAAGTGAACGCTTGAAATGCCGCGGGGGCGACTCGGCGGGACAACTATTCCGCCTTCAATAGGTTATAGCGTATTTGCCCCTTGGATTAAGCGCCGTTAGCTCCTTGCACACGGCGGCAGTAATTGGCTCATCGTAGCCGTCGGAGGTGACAGGGGCGTTTCTGGCTTGCCGACCGACGCACTTCCTTTCCGCTTGGGGATAAGAGAGGCAAGAGAGTTGCAGGCTAAGTTTGTATCCACTTCTGGAAGAAGGGATTGGCGCAATTCCGGTAAAGATGTAATTGGGGAGAGTCCCGTCCGGCACGAAACGAAAATATGCCTTTACGCCGCACAGAAAGCGGCGTGATTGAGTCTACCGGCCTATGGAAGGAAGACGTGTTCCCAAGTGTCACGTTGTGGCACAGATCGACTCTCGAGGTTTGTCGACAGCCGGAAGTAGGCACAATCACCCCAGAAGTTCGCGGTCGGAGAACATGTAATTCTGGATAGTGGCGAAAATCGGATTGCAATAAACCCCTTTCATGCGTACTACATCGGAAACAGTTATTCATAGAACACATGCCCAACGCCAACATGCCAATGGACGCGAAAGTCATCATCGCCGACGTTCGCTTTGTCGAGCATGAGTTCGTCCATCCCCTGGTAATCAGTTCCGGAACCATCTCCTGCTTGTCGGAGGCGCAGGCGGAGGTGGTTGTGCGGGTTGGGGATGTCGAAGCGGCCGGTCGTGGGTCGAGCTATCTCAGCGATCTGTGGGCCTGGCCCGATGGCAGCCTTTCCCACGCCGAGAAGGACCGGAGGCTTCGCAGTCTCTGCCACGAGATCGCCGTCCACCTGGGCACCCTATGCGGGGACGAGGCCGCCCATCCGCTGGAACTCGGCATGCGCCTGCACGAATCAGTCTGCCGAGGCGATGGCCTCCCGGTGTTGGCTAGGCTGATGTGCGCATCGCCGTTCGACGCCGCCATCCATGACGCCGTGGGCATTGCGCTGCAAGTATCGGCGTACGATTTGTACAACCGCCCCGTTTCGCTGCCCAGCATCGAGGACTATCTGGAGGGCTCGGCCTGCCGGGCCATCAAGGCGGTGATTGGCCGGCCCCGTCGCCGCCTCAAAGCTTGGTACCTGGTCGGAATGCGGGACGACTTGCGCAGCCAGGTGGTCCCCCTCATGCGTCAGGCGGGCTACCGGTGCATCAAGATCAAGCTTCTCGGTCGAGACAACAAGACGGACGTGGCCCGGACGGTAGAGGTTTTCCGCGAGTTGACCACGGCGACGAGATCGATTGAGCTTTCGGTGGACACGAACGAGGCCAATCCCGATTCAGCCAGCGTGCTGGACTACCTGTGCCGACTGCGCGAAGCCGATCCGCAGGCTTTTGACGCCCTGAAATACCTTGAGCAGCCTACCCATCGGGACATCCTGGCGCATCACCACGACTGGCATGCCGTGTCCAGGATGAAACCCGTCCTGCTGGATGAAGGATTGACCTCACTGGATCTGCTGGATGAAGCGATGGCACAAGGCTGGAGCGGCCTTGCCCTCAAGACGTGCAAGGGACACAGCTTCGCGCTGACGGCGGCGGCTGCGGCCCGTCAGCGGGGCATGGCGGTGGCGTTACAAGACCTGACCAATCCGGGCCTGGCGTTCATCCACGCCGCCCTCTTTGCGTCGCGCGTGCGGACAATTAACGACGTGGAACTCAATTCGCCCCAGTTCACGCCGGCCGCCAATGCAGCATGGGAGCGGCGCCTGCCGGAACTGTTCCGGCCGCGACATGGTGTGCATCGCCTGCCCAAGATGATCCCGCCGGGACTTGGGTCCGCTCTGTAAATCCTTCAGCGGAGAGAATCAAGACATGAATCGAATCGGAGTCGGATTTGTCGGGGCGGGATGGATGGGAAGCGTTCAATTACGCCGGCTGAGTGAGCGACCGGACGTCTGCATTGTGGGGCTTTTCGAACCCAATGTCGAAAGAGGAGTCGGCGTGTTGACCGAACTCGGCCTTCCCGCGGAGCTCCTGGTGCGGGATTATCAGCAGTTGGTCGAGAATCCCGACGTCGAGGCAATCTGGCTGGTCAGTCCCAACAGCCACCACGGTCCGCAAGCCGTCGCCGCCATGAAAGCCGGCAAGCATGTCTTTTGCGAAAAGCCCCCAGCCACCACCTTCACGGACTTCGCGCGAGAGGTGGAACTCGAACGGGCCAATTCCCACCTGATCACCTTTGTCGATTACATCCTGTATTTCGACCCGATGGAGCAGAAGCTGCGGCGGATGGCGGCCGAGGGCGAGTTCGGCCGGCTGACACAAGTGCAGATCAACTACCGCCACCCCATCAACATCTCCGGCGACAAGAGGTGGAAGCTCAGCCGCTCGATCATGGGAGACGCCATCGGAATGGGCATCAATCACGGTGTTTCGGTGCTGGTGCATCTGCTGGCGCACCAGACCGCGCCGGTGGGCGTCTATGCCACGAGCTTGCCCGCCCAGGTCCGGTCGTTTGAGGCCGATCCCATCTGGAACATCCAAATCCGCTTCGAGGACGGTGCCTGCGGGCTTTGCCTGGGCAACATCGACAGCGGCAACGGCTACGACGCTTATCACAACGTTCGCGGCACGAACGGAGGTTTTGTCTTCGATTCGCAAACCGATCAGCCGCGGAAGGTGCGATACTACAGCCCAGCCACTGGCGATCGGTGGGTCTACCCCCTGGACGCCCCGCGATGTCGGTCCGAGGGTTTCGGCCAGTTGACTTGGCCGGAAAACATTACCACGCCCGATAGCGGAAACGTAGTGGAGCATCAGACGACGCAATGCGTCGCCCACTTCTTGGAATGCGTCCACGCCGGGCGACCTTCACCTTTGAGCTTTGCCAACTCCGCAATCATCGGCGAGATCGGCTGGGCCGCGCAGATGTCAGCCGCCACGAGGAAGGAAATCCCTCTGCCTCTGGACGTGGATGCCGCTCGGGAGTTCTTTACCGCGCGGGGGTAAACGGCCTGGCGCCAACCCGTCAGCCGATGACCGCCAGATATTCCTATTGACCTGGTAATCAGACGGCGGGACGACAACCACGGCCTCGATTTTGTCGGTCACGAAAGGACCGAACCTCCTGCCTTATCCGATGCCTCATAGCCTGCGGGCCACGGAGGATTCGCGATGATTTCCGATGGTGTGTTCGCTTCGCGAGAAGTAGTTGTCCAAAGGCTCTATGGAAAATTCCTGGATCATCTGCTGAACAGCCATTGTCTCATCTTCGCTGCTAATCAGCACGGCTGCCAGGAGGCCGGGGTCATGGATCGATACGCCGGTTCCGTACTTGCCCTTCATTGCAAGATACTTGGGCTGATTCTCGTCGATATGGACAACGCAGCAGTCCAGGTTCACCATAACCGTGGCGTAATCATGGTAATTCGTGCTTGATCCCAAAGTCTCGCCCAGTGGATTCAGGATTTGACAGGGCAGGCCGGCACATGCCCCGACGAAGTGCGATCGGCATTGGTAAGCGCGATACGCCTGCATCAATCCGCCATGATATAGCGAGCAGAAGATTACCAGGTCCGGCTTCTGCCGGGCATAATGGGTCCAAAGGCTGTCGAAGTTCAAATCGAAGCAGAGGGCGATTGCCACGCGGCCCAGTTCCGTCTCAAACACCGGCGCCTCGCGCCCGGCGCAGATGCCTGCATCCAGCTCGCCGAAGGTGGGAAAGTTCTTGTGATACACACCTGCGACTTGGCCTTGGCGGTCGATCAGATGGACGCAGTTGCGCCAGGTGCCATCGGACATCGGCCAAAGCGTGGGATAGGTGATCCAGGTGTGGTGTCGGCGAGCCGTCTCGGCGAATTTCTCCAAAAGTCTTGGTCCGCGCTTCCGGCAGAAGTCCTGGTATTTGGGATAGTCGAACTGCAAGTATTGATCACAGAACTCCGGCACGACGATCAAATCGGGCCGATCGGGCAAGACTTGCTCGAACTGCGTTCGCCAGTGGGCGATCATCCGGTCCACGGCCTTAGTGTCTGCTGCTTCACCATCGAGACGACCGGGACCGATTGTGCTGATCTCGATTCGCCTAGCCAATCCCCACCTCCACCACCTGTCCGCTGCTGCGGCTTCGGATGGCTGTCTGCACGAGCATCGCCGCCTTCGTGCTGTCTTCCACCCCCGCCAATTGGCACGGCCCGCCATCCAGGATGCAATCGGCAAAGTGTTCGATTGCTTCCAGCCAGCCCTTGTTCTCCATATAGCTGGGGTTGGGGGCCTGCGTTCGCACGTACTGCTCCAGTTCCCGGCGTTCCGGCGACTGTTGGCCGGATTGTTCCAGCGCTTCCAGCCGTCTCTTCTTCTCATAGAAGATTCGTCGCAGGTCCATCAGCGCAGTAGCGCCTTCTTTCTCGAAGAGATAGCGGTGCATCATGTCGTGCTGCGGGTGCCAGCGACCGGCGAAGCGATACACCGGCTCGAAGTCATCAAGGCCGAAGGTGCGTAGTTCTACGAAATCGACGACCGTTGCGGCGCCAAGTTCCATCACGACATCGATGCTCTCCTTGGGCATGTCCTGCGTCACATATCCGCTGGACATGATGCTGGCGACGCAGCCGGACTCGAATTTCAACGTAATCAGGTCGTCATCCGGCCGGGAATCAACGCAGTGGACGCTCGTGACTTCCGAGCCGACAAGGTATCGCAACAGGTCGAAAATGTGGCAGACTTCGTGGAGGATGCGCTGGCCGGGGCCATAGCTCTTGCCCCAGACGTAATAATTGTCGGAAATGCGGTAGTGGATGTTCTTGGCTCCCCCATGGGCGAGGATAGCCTTACGCAGAAGCTGGTATGCGGGGGCAAGCCGGCGATTGTGCCCGACCGCCAGAATTCGTCCGCTCTTTTTCTGCACGGGCAGAACGCGATGGCATTCCTCGACCGTCTCCCCAAGCGGCTTCTCCACGTAGACGTGCTTGCCCGCCTGAAGCGCCTCGATTGCCAGGGACACGTGACTGTCAGCGCGTGTCGCGATCACGACTCCCTGGATTTCCGGATCGGCCAGTAGTTCCTTATGGTTCTGGGTTACCTGAGGGATCCCGTAATCCCGCTGCGCCAACGCCAGGAGGTCCGCCTTGAGATCGCAGACTGTTTTCAGATACACATTCCGAGCCTGCGTGAGGCTCGGCAGATGTTGACTCTGACTGATGCCGCCGGCGCCGATCAATCCGAATGTCGCACGCTGATTCATAGACGACCATTTACCTTTCAGACGTCTGCAATTGGGAATATTGTTGTTCAGGCGCGGGAACCATTCGGGGAGCAACCGCGCCAACACCTCTGCCGTCAAGGATATTCTTCTTTAAAACCCATCCGATCTCCACCAGAAAGTTCACTCTCGGCAATCCCGACGACATGTTGGGTTCAACCGGTTACGTGCAAGTTCCAGAACTTGGCTTTCATCAAGCGCCGTTCGCGCCATCGTTGGTCGCCCACCAGCGGAAACCGCCGATCCATCACGCTCAGAAGCCGGTCCATTACCGCGGACAGCTTTTCTGGGACGCTGGCATAGCAGACCAGGTTGCCCCGACCATCGTTGTAGATGCCACTCCGCGCGGGCATTTGCATTGGCAGGTGGGCACGCATCCAGGGCCGGTCGCTCCCGTTGACCAGGATAACATACCGGTTGCGTAAACTCGGCGTTCTGCGACAAGGCAGCGGCCATCGGGGCGCATTAGCGGCGATGCGCAGCGTCATGCGCGTGTCATGGTTGCCTTTGTCGAACGCCAGTATCTCGTCGCGGGACATCGTCCGGAGCTTGCAATGGGCCAGGTAGTATTGAAAGTAGGCACGCAAGCGAGCGACTTGCAACCGGAGGCCTGCACGAGCCGGTTCAGGACAGACGACAGTGAATCCGCGTCGATCCCCAGGCAACAAGAACGGAAACTGTTCCAGAAGATCCTCATCGGCCAGGTAGATATCCGGCTCTTGCGTGATGGTCAGGATGAGTGATCGGGCAGGCTTGATTATGCACTGGAGCCAACCGCCGTCCTGGGACGATCGCATCGCCACGCGTCGTCCGTTGACCTTCACCGACGCAAAAAGATGGCCGGCCTCGGGAAGGAAGCGTGCCGTCACCGGTTGGCGTAGACCTGTGAGGGACACAACCGTTTCTCCCTCGGCCGCCGGTGACACCACTACTCCGCAGCGTACGCGGGGGGGCAGGCGCAGCGACATCACCGGTTGAAGCACGACTGCGGAATGGGGGGGAACCTCCACCCGCAGTTGATTGGACGAAGCGTCGATCCGCTGCGATGTCTCGACTCGATCCGGATTTCGCTGTATGAATACCGGAATGAAACCGTCGGAGGCGATGACTCTCAGCGTTACCGTGGCTGTCTGCTTTTTCCCGGAATAGTTGACCACGGAAAAGTCAGCGTCGCCGAATCGTTCGAGTTCAAGTCGCGCATTGTCGCTTCGTGCCGCGGTAACGGGTTGCCATCCCAGGCGCGCCAGTCGAACGATCTGCGGCAACCACTTCTGCGAATCCGGATATCCCCGGACGGCATGGGCCGTGTTGAGCAAGCAACCCGTGTTTAACGCGAAGAGCACCGCCATGCGGACTTGGCGGTCTATGATCGGATCGGCCTGCTCCTCCGTCATCGATAACCAATTGGCAAACCCTTTCGGTCCCCACTGAACAACGGGCTTCTGACCCATCAGGCGGCGCAGCGCCAATGGCCAGCCTTTTTTCCAACCTTCCCTGCGCAGCCAAGCACCGCCCTCGACTATGGCAACATCGGTGTGCCGGGCAACCATATAATCTCCCGGTGTGTTAGCCGCCGTCGCCATGCGTTGTCCCGGGGCGTGTAAGAAGCTCTGCATCTGCCGGAGCACCTTGCTGTGCCCGACGCCCTGGGCCATGTAGACTTGGCCATCGGTGAACGCTCGGCAGGACAAGCGGGGGATGGCGGGATGGAAATTGGGGCGTGGTCCGAAGCAGTTGTCCACATAGAGCGCCGATGGACGATATCCTCGCGCCGCCCGGGCGATGGAGGTCTTGAGGAACCGCCAATAGCTTTTACCGCCGGGATCGGCAGCCAAGGCGTCGCCACACATCTTGTTGTGGCGTTCGATCGGCTTGCCGTTGCTGCGGATCACGATCGAGTCGGCAAATCGCGATTTCATGTGCCGCAGAGCTCCGTTCTCGAACGTTTCTCCGTTGCCGATGCCTGCGGTGCGTAGGACGGAGCGGTTTCCCTTCGCAATGATGCGGTTGGCAGCCCGAAAGCTACGGCCACGGAAAACTCCGTCTTGGTAGCGGTCCAGGAACTTCCGGCCCAAGATGAACGGGTCCAGGTAGAGGCCGATGCCGCCGGCTGCAAAGTTTTCAAAGTTGCACAGAACCCAGGACGTGCCGAAGCGGCGGAATTCCTCGAGAACGATGTCTCCGCATTCGGCGGCGGCGGCAGGAAGAAACGTCTCCGCCGGGCCAAACAGACGTTGGTCGATGTCCGGGGAGAAACGGTACAAATCTGGAAACGCGCGGTAGTAGGCGTCCAGGACATGACGATAGCCAAAGGTTCCCCGTTGCCAGGTCGCCACGAAGTCGATCGGGACGTCGGTTTCGCCAGGTTCCAGCACCACCTTGACGCTGCAATAGAATCCGTCCCGGCGGGGGTGTATGCCGGAAGAGACATAGCTGAAGGTGGACCGCGGGTCGATGCCGAGTCCGAGGCAGAAGCGGTCGTCATGGAGCGCAGCGGCGGGAAATTGACACAGTGTCTGAATGCCGGTCCACTCGTTGTCCGCGATGCGTTGCGCAACATTGCCGCCCTTGACCGCCACTCCATAAATCTCGGGATAGAACTTGTCGGGCAGTGGGTGCAGCGGACCATCGAACGGATCGGCGTTGCACGCGTGTATCACCGTTCGCGGCTTTCGGATACGCCGTGAGTGCAAGCCGTCCCAATACGTCAGCCCTTGGTAATCAGCCAGGGGTATGCCGAGGCGAATCTCCCGCCACGCCTGTGAGCTTCCGCGGTTGGAAACCACGAAGTGAAGCACTTCCACATTGTCGGCTGGCCGCTCATGCCCCCGGTAACAGAGTTGGACAGTGTCCTGGTCCGCGACGGACTTGGTCCTTCCATCAAACAGTTGCACAAAACGTCTCGCCGTTGCGCCCAGCGGAAAACGGTCGAACACCGATTGTATCTGGCACGAACCTCGCCTCATCGATGAAGGCTCCGAATCAGCGGTCAGACGATGCTGCCGCCGACAAGATGGAATCCGTGTTCTTATAATATCCGTTGAATATCCACCGCGCGCCGTTTCTGTTCAATTCCCACGGGGGATAATACATCAAGAAGAATGACCTAACATTCCCTCGAATCGTGAACCAGCGGTTTCAGGTCAATGCATTCAACGATCCAGGTCCCATGACTATAAGTCCTTCAGTACTTAAAGCCTTGTCCTCCATCGAACCCTGATTCGGTTGCCTACGGCGAAGCATACCGACCGCTTGAGGGGCGGAATCTGCTTTAAAAAGAGTACCGAATCACTTTACCGAATCAAATCCACGGTTGCAAGGCGATATAGCTCAAAACGGGAGGTTTTTAGCCGCACACCGCGTCAAAGAGCTATATGCGTTAAGTACTTTTAAAAAAAGAAGTAACAGCTTTTTATTTGTGCAGAAATCAGTTTCCTCCTTCGCTGACTATCCCTGTTTCCTGTGACAAGAGGCTGGGTTCCGGATTCTTTAGTTAAAAACTTGGGTATTGCTTCTTGTCGTTCCCGGCAAGTCATGCGATCTGGCTTTCCGTACCGCAGGTTGGGTGGATGCTTTATCCGCCTGCTGAATTCCATAAGGCATTATTCTGCAAGGTATAATGACATTGGATGGAAAGTTCCGAGGTTTTCTCCGCCCCAAAATGCCTCAGAATATGGAAGAATCTCCTTGCGTTTTGGGGACTATTACTGTATAGATACTATTTGGGTCGGTCGGGCCGCGTGCCATGTTGACCCGCGGCTCGTTAACACCAGCGTCTACCGACCCACATGTCACTCGCAAGAGTGGACGAACGAAAGGAGCGGAACGATGCTGCGGATTACATGCAAATTGTCTATGGTGGCTTTCGTGGTTGTGGTGATGTTGGCCGGAAACGTCAATGCGGACTCGATCATGGCTTGGGGGCGGAACAATAACCAGCAGGTGACTCTGACGAATGCGGAGACACTGAGCGATTTCACGGCAATCGCAGGGGGCGGTTCCAGCGTGTTCGCGCTGCGGGCCGGGACGATCGTGGAATATGCAGCCACCAAGTTCGGCACCGTTCCCAATCCGTCTCCAGCCACATACGTTGGGGTGGGCGCGGGCGAGGACTGCGCCTATGGCCTCACTAGTACCGGAGTGGTCAAGGCTTGGGGGGGCAACACGTACAGCCAAAGGAGTGGCACGCCGACGACAACTGGTCACACGGCGGTGGAGGGGAGCAAGTACAATGGACTGGCGCTCACGTCCAATGGTTCGATTGAGGTTTGGGGAACGTACAATACGTACGGGATGGTGACCAATAAGCCAACGGGGAGCGGCTACACGCAGATCAGCGGCGGCGGGTACTGGGCGATGGCACTGGCGGCGGACGGATCGATCGACGCTTGGGGTTACAACGGCTTTGGTCAGGTTACCAACGCCCCGACGGATAGCGGCTACGTGAAGATCTACGCAGCGTTGAGCACCGGCATGGCGCTGAAGGCCGACGGCTCGATCGCGGTGTGGGGTTACACGGGCAGCGCCGGCAACTTTATAACCGGCAAGCCTACCGGAACCGGCTATACGGATATCGCAGGCTCCGAGAGTGCCCTGTTCGCCCTGAAGGACGGGCAGATCACGGCCTGGGGCGCCAACACCTACGGGGAGTTGAACGTGCCCACTTTGCCGCAAGGATACGTCTATACGGCGCTCGCGGCGGTCAACGCGGGGACCGGCATCGCGCTCTATGCCATTCCCGAACCGGTGTCGCTGTCGGTGCTGGCTTTGGGTGGCCTGGCGCTGCTGTCCCGTCGTTGCCGCCGGACTCGCGGATGATGTGATGGTCTACGTCGTCAGGAAGCTGAAATCGACTGGTGAGCGGGCCTCCTGACTACCGATGCGAGAGAATCTCTGAGGCCTCGGGCGCGTTCCCCCCGAGGCCTCAGAGTGGGTGTGCCTTCGGGTTCCCGAGGCATCTGAAAAAGAGATACAGACTACTAACGGTCTGGGAATGTTGTCGCTAGAATCGCAAACGGTGCTCCGATGGCTAAGCTCTCTATCATTACCGACAAACGCCGTCCCAAGCACCTTCAGGCGCGCGAATGGATTGCTCAGCGGATCCGCCAGGGGGAATTCCAGCCTGGCCAGAAGCTGCCGGGCGTCCGTGATTTGATGCAGATGTCGGGTCTCTGCTACGCCACCGTGGATCGTGCCTTGCGCGACTTGACCGCCGACGGGCTAATCGAGCGAAAGTGGGGCAGCGGCAACTACGTCAAGTCGCCAGAGGCGGCCTGCACCAACGTGGCGCTGGTCTTCAACGAAGACCTGTGCCGAGCCACCGCGCCGTACGTGAACCAATTGGTCAGCGGCGTTCTGCCGAAGACTGCCAATGATTCCGTGCATGTGCAGGTTTTTCCGCTATCTCACGGCACCATCTTCGATACTCATGCACACACCTTGCTGGCGCAATCACTTCGCAAGCGAGCGATTGCCGGCGTCATCGCCTGCAGCCCGCTGGTGACCCACGACCTTCAGCAGTTCCAGACGCTGGCGGCGCCGGTCGTTTCGATCCGCAACGATTATCC
This sequence comes from Phycisphaerales bacterium, assembly GCA_003485185.1. Lineage (GTDB taxonomy): Bacteria > Planctomycetota > Phycisphaerae > SM23-33 > SM23-33 > UBA12270. The sequence goes on from DNAS01000170.1 coordinate 51,739, forward strand.
CGCTCACGGCGTCGTCAGTGTCGCGGAAGACGTATGCCAGGGGGCCTATCTCATAGCAGACCTTCTGGTGCAGAAACTGGGGCACCGGCGTATCGCAGTGCTCATGGGTTCGGTTCCCATGAACCATACGGGGCACGTGATTCGCGTCACTGGCCTGGCCCGTGATGCGATGCAATCGGAATTGACCCGGCAGCTGTCCGCCGGCAGCCCGCCTCTCCTGGTGGAAGATCCGTATTCTTGGCGCACGTTTGACGCTTCGCTGCGCGCCCTGCTCGAGCCAGCCGATCGTCCCACAGCCCTGATCTTCAGCAGCGATGGATTGCTGTGCCAGGCCTTGGACATCATTCCCACCCTCGGCCTGCGTGTGCCGGAGGATCTGACCATTGTCAATTGGGGCGACGTGCGGCACGACGCGCGCGTGACGGTCCTGGATTATCTGCTTCAGGACCAGGCGGCTGAGGCCATGGACATGCTCTTATCCATGATCCGCGGCGAACGGGTCACCTCGCGCCGGCTGCCGCCGACGTTGCGGATTCGCGGCACCAGCGCACCGCCTCAACATACGACAACTTGAATACTGAGTAGAACTATCCCGGGAGAAACCCGATGCGCATACGGCCGAGACACCCCCACCTGGCACCGGCAAGGGGTTTCACATTGATCGAATTGCTCGTAGTGGTGGCGATCATCTCCTTGCTCGTATCGATCCTGATTCCTTCGCTTGCGAAGGCCCGCGACTTGGCAAAGAGAGTCGTGTGCGCAAACAACGAGCACCAAATCTTGTTCGGATTTCTCGTGTATACCGAGGATTATGGATACACCCCTCCTGCGTATACGAACGGCAGCCCCCCGGTAACGAGCGCCAATCAATACATGGCCCGTCGCATCTACCAGAGTTTCGGCGCCGTTGTATTCCACGACTATACGGGATCCGTATCCGGACAGCTCAACGGCTATGTAGACGAAGGAAACCGCGGCGGCTTCACAGGACAGCTTTCCGCCGTTATGCCGGGCATCTACTGGTGCCCGTTGATGAATCCGAAGTGGGAGAAGGATTTTTCCCAGTTCGGGGTTAACAACACCGTTGGGCGTACTAGCTATTTCTACAATATCTTCGATGATTCCGCCGGCACCTATATCGACGGCGTGGCCTCGGCACGAGCGGAAAACCTCAGCGACCGTCGCAGTGTCCTCCTGAGTGACATTTTTTGGCGCGGGACCGCTCTCGACGAGCGGAATTTCGGTCACAATGCCGAGGGGATAAACGCCGGTTATTCGGATGGCCACGTCCGTTGGCATGACTACAGTGTCTACGTGGAACCCATAACGTACGCGAGCGCACGCAACTTCTACGAGTGGATGGGGACCCATCCGTAAGGACGCGCCAGCGGACGCATCCGCCGTATCCCATACTGTGCCAGCCACGGAGCAGCCCGTGCCTCGGAAGCCACGGTGACTTGCGCCAGGTCAGCTACATGAGAGCCCGTTTCTCCACATGAAAATCGAAAAAGATACGAACAGGATTGTGATCGAATCGGATTGTTTTCGCATGGTCTGGTCGCGGGACAACGAGTGCTGGCGCGATCGGATCGAGGTTCGTGTGGGTTCTGTCTGGACGGTGATTGCGCAAGAGCTGTGGCACCTGGCCATGGATAAGTCTGAAAAGGCGCTACAGGTGTGGCTCTTTACCGAATTGGATGCGAACCCGCACGAGAACGGCGACGTGCAAGTGCTCGCCGGATTGACGGTGCCCGACCTGGGCAGGTTCACGGCGTGTTACCATCTCACGGACGACGGCCTGATTCAAGTGGCGGTGGAGTTCGAGGCCTCGGTGGACACGCCTTCCGAGGCGGGGCTGCGGGCTCTCGCCTGGCTCCGGCCCGAGGGTTACGACCGTGTGCGTCTGTACGACCTGCTGCCCTCGGGCTGGTCCAATGACGAAGCGAGCATGACGATTTCCTCCGAGCTCTGCGAAAACGCTCCATTCGAGCAGATGTCGTTGACTTTCCTGGACTCCTTGGAGGATGCGCCCGGCGTGTTCATTACGCGCCAGGCCCTGGGCTTGACCTATCCGCCGGGTTACGCCGGCGGACGGGCCATGCTTCTTGCCGGTCAGCGCGTCAGCGGAAATCTTCGACTGTATTTGTCCAAACGGGATATGTATGGTCCCGTCATCGAAGTGGCGCCAGGCGAACGTTTCGATCCGCCAGCCACCATTGATCCGCCTCGTTATCCGTATTCGACGTACATCCGTCGCTGGTGCCAGTTCATTCGACGTCCGGAGTTGTGGGTGGAACTGGGGCCGGGGATGGGCCTGTTCCATCGCGGTTTCTATCACTTTTTCCGCGGCAAGGCGGGACTGAAG
>DNAS01000170.1:54198-63803 GCA_003485185.1 Phycisphaerales bacterium
AAGGCGGGACTGAAGGTTTCCGGTGTGTTGCGATACGATCAGCGCCCGGACGGTTCGGTCATCGAACCCGGTGTTACGGAAAATGACCGGCTGATTGAGCTGGCATGGGGCGGGGTCGCCAACGTGGTGGTGGCGGAAACATTGTTTCATCTGGCTGAGCAAGGTTTCTGGCCTGAGGCAGAGGACCGCGTCCGGCAGATGATCGAAGCGATCCTGCACTTTGCCGATGGCGGCTTCCAGGTACAGGACGGGCCGTGCCGCGGCGCCTGGTGGAACGGCTACATAGTGGAGCAACGGCGTTTTGCCAGCCGGTATGGCCGCGCGCACGTGGAAACCCCCAACCAAGGCTTTGTCAATTACTTTCTCTATCGTCTCTGGTCGCTGGGTGCCACGCGCGATCCGGACCTGCCCCGCCGCATTGAGCACAACTGCACCCGCTTCCTGCAAAGCATAGAACGGCCCGAAGGCGGAGTCGAGTATGCCCGTTACACGGACGGACGAACCGGCCAAAGCCGTTTCTATGAGGATTACACCCGCGGATACGCCTGTGGCACCGCCATGACCGCCTTGTCGTGGCTCTGTGCCTGGCGGCTGACCGGGATTCCCGATTACCGGCAGCAGGCGAAGCGCCTTTTTGATTTCCTGGTTGATGAGACAGCCCGAAACGAGTGGCGGTTCCTGGAATATGACACCACGGGGGCCGATACCGCCGCTCCGGCCTGGGTGTTGATAGCTCTTTGTGAGGCAATCCAAGACCTCGACTGCCCCGCGTATCGTCAGGCGGCGGACCGCACCTTCGATCTGCTCTGGATCCTGCGATATCACGTTCAACCCGACATGGAGCGTTATAAGGCCAAGGAAGCGGTCTGGGGCGGGCGGATGCTGATCAAGGGCGGCATGGTCCACGGCTCAACGCCCGGAAGCCGTCAAGGTTCCCACGCAGCCCATATCCGCTATGACTTTCCGCTGGCGTTCGAACAATACTGGCGCCTGACGGGGCGGAGCAAGGCTTACGCCGCGATGATCGGCTATCTCAATTTCCAGACTTGGCATCAGTTCACGCGAACCGACCTGCCCATTGGCACAGGCACCACCACGGAGCAGTGCAGCCTGGTGTGGGACTATGTTCAGGACACCGCCCAGATCAAGCACTCCAATCCACTCGTAATGTTGGCCTTGACGCCGTGGCTCCAGTGCCTCGGCACAAACGCCGAGATCACGCTGGCCCAGCGGCCGGATGCCAACTCCCTGTGCCTGGACCTGCACAGTCTGGGCGAAGCGCCGACCTGGTTGGAGTGGGATCGCCCGGCCCGGATCTATGACGAGGGAGAACTCATCGGCCCGGGGCCGGCCACCCGGTTCGTTCTGCCGCCTCGACAACGGAGGCGGCTCAAGGCAATCGTTGCATGTTCTGATTCAAGCCCTTGAGTGATTGCAATCTCGGGTGTTCAGTATCGAGATCGTTGAACGGAAGTGGTTTGTGCTGGAACTAGAGCGAAGGAGCGTTTGCATGTTTTCACGAAGATGGACGGCTGTCGGATTGATCCTTTGTCTGGGTGTCTTAACGCCGGTGACTGCCTGGTGCCAGGAAACGGAGCCGCGACTACTGCGGGGAACAGCAACACCCACATTCAACTCGGTGGGATTGGCTGTGGATTACGACGGCAACCTGCCAGAGGGAGTGGCCTGCGAAGTGCACTATCGCAAGCAGGGCACCGCGGAGTGGAAAAAGGGATTGGACCTGATCCTTTGTCCACAGGATAAACAGTTCCGCGGGAGCCTGCTCAACGTGGTGTCGAACACCGTTTACGAGGTGGAGTGCCGCTTGGTCCGCCCGGCCGATGCGACGGGATCGCCTCTGTCGCAATTGTCCCTTACGGCGCAGACCTGGCCCGAAGAAGTTCCCGTCGGACAGGTAAAGGAGGTTCCGGAGAATTCGGGCGCTCCCTTGGTGATCCGCGACCAGGGAAAAGCCGATGCCTGGGTCGTCTATCGGCCTGCCGAGGGAAAGACGGCCACGATCAATCCCGGCATGACGTCTGCCCACGCCGTGGTGATCGAAAAAGCCAGTTACGTGGTCCTGGAAAACGTGACCGTGCGCGGCGGACAGACCGACGGCGTGATGGTGACGGATTCGCACCATGTTCGTATTCGGCGATGCGACATTGCAGGCTGGGGGGATCCGGGTGTCAAGAAGACGGGGCTGTCAAAGGGGCTGTACGTGGACAGCAACGGAAAGCTGATCGACGGACAGGCCGGCGTTCGCGTGGCCGAAAGAACGTCTCAAGTGGTGGTGGAAAACAATTTCATTCACGATCCTCGCGGCACAGCCAATTCGTGGACCTATCAACATCCCAATGGCCCTGTTGGGGTGCTGCTGTGGTGTACGGACGGCAACAACGTCGTGCGGAACAACGACATCATCGGCTCGGAGGATCACTGGTGGAACGACGCCATCAGCAGCTATCCAAACAATCAGGTCAATGGTGGACCATACCGCGACAGCGATATCTGCGGCAACGTGCTGTGCTTCTCCAATGACGACGGGGCCGAACTCGACGGCGGCCAGATCAATATACGATTTTTCGAGAACTGGGTCGGGATAGTGCTTTGCGGCGTTAGCGGCGCGCCGAATCTGCGGGGACCGGCATACATCTTCCGAAACCTCTTGCTGGTCAGCGGGGAACAGGACTGGCGAGGCGGCGTCGGGTTCAAGATGGGCGCTTATGGAAAGCAAGCCGGCACCGCGGTCATCGCTCATAACACCGTCGTGAGCAAAAAACACGGGTTCGGAGGCAACTACTATGGGGCGCCGGCAGGGGAGAAGCGCCGCGCCGGTCCCATCCTGATGCGCAATAACATCTTCGTTTGTCGGCAGAAGGATCTTCTGACCGCCGGATACGGGCCCGGCGAGAGCGAGGGGGACTTTGATTATGATCTGGTGAAGAAGGATGGAATCGACCCGCCGATTGCGGAGTGGGAGAAGCATGGGGTGATTGCGGCGCCCAATTTCCGCAATGCGGCTGCGGGCGATTATCGGTTGCTTTCCGATTCCCCGGGCGTGGATGCGGGTGTGGTTCTTCCTTCCCTCAATGAAAACTTTGCCGGGCGGGCGCCCGACTTGGGCGCATTCGAGCATGGGCCCGACGAGAGCATGTGTTTTCCCCGCCGGCATGACGGTCTCTCGGTCTTTCCGCTGCACGTGAGCGTGGATCCTGCCACCGGTCAGGCGGGCGCGGGGGAAATCTCCCTGTCCGTTCCGCCGAGTGCCGGTTCGCGCTGGACGGCGCATGTGAACAACCCCCATGTGCATTGCGAGCCCGCTTCCGGTTCGAACGCCCCGGGTTCCCGGACAATCCGGCTGAGGGTGGACGACAAGCTGGAAAAACCGGCGAACCCTCCATATCGCGCAGCGGTCACTTTCCGGACGGACAAGGGCTATAACCGCACGGTGATGGTGGAGGTTCAGTTCACGCCACCGGCTGAACCGGCGGCCTCGGCCCCTGCGGAGCAGAATCTGATCGTCAACGGCGGATTTGAAGACGGCTTGGAGCCTTGGTCCAAGCGTGACAAAGGGGAAATTACCTCCGAGACGGCCCATGGCGGTAAACAGTGCGTCATGATGTCGCACCCCGGCGACGGCAATGGTTACTACTTTGCCTATCAAAAGCCGCTCAAATTGGAAGCCGGCGCGACATACCGGCTGACCGCCTGGATCAAGACCAAGGGATTGCCAGCCGGGTCGGAGACGTTCGTGCGGTGTGTGGCCGAACCGAGCAACACGATGCATCTGTCGCCGATTGTCAAAGGCGAGGCCGACTGGACGAAAGTCGAGGTCGAGATGACGCTCAAGGCGGGTGACGACCGAATCGGGATCTATGCCCGTTGCAAGAGCCCGGCGGAAGGTTCCGCGTATCTCGACGACGTCTCGTTGGTCAAGCTTGCGCAATAGGCGCTTATCCTTCTGGAGGAGTAGCGGAGTTAGTGGTAGTGACTGTCGCCTTCGGGTGGCTGGCTGGTTCGCGTGTACCTCACCCTTTCGACTGGTCTCGGTATTCGATCAGTGGTCGTCTGCCCGGCCGGCCACGGAACGGTTTTGCGTTCGACGAGGGAGATAGACGATGACGTATCAACCGACGAAGTCCTGCCTGACGGCGAAGGAACGCGTTGTTCTGGCATTTCAGCACCGCGAGGCGGATCGTGTTCCCCTCTATGCCGAGGCGCGAAACATCGGCTTCATCGAACGCATCACCGGCAAGAAACTCCAAGGTTCGAAGGAAGCTATGGAGCGGATTACTGCTGACGCCTATGGCACGGTTGGCATCGATCTGATGCGAACGCTGATGACCCCTCGATGGGGCATTGAAAAAGGCCCGTCGCATGATGTCCAATACGACGGCTACCTGAAATGGAAAGTCGGGGGTGAGCAGGCTCTCACGCTGGCAGAAGCACAGGAGTATCTGAAACGCAGAGCGGAGAGCGGCCAGGATCCTCACGACCGAGCCGTGGAGATGATCCGGGAGGTAGAACGTGTCCAGGCGATACTGGGAAACCGCACGCTCTTCATGCCCATCGTGCCGGCATCATGCCTTGAGAGCATTTACCACTCCATCGGAATAGAGAATTTCGCCTTCATCATGTGTGACTGCCCCGAACTCCTCGACGCGGCTCTGCAGCGGAACATGGAACAGACGATACAGATGGTGGAGGTGATCAACAACATCTATGACGGCCCCGTCATCCACTGCTGTGACGATCTTGGCATGAAGAACACGACGATTGTCTCTCCCCAGTGGCTTCGCGAGCACGTCTTCCCAAGCATGAAAGCGGTTGTAGACAAGATCAAAGAGGGCGGGAAATACTTCAGTTTCCACTCCTGCGGCAACGTCACGGCCATTGTGCCGGACCTCATCGATGTCGGCATTGATGCTTTGGACCCGATTGAGATCACCGCGGGAATGGATCTTGCCGAGTTAAAAAGGGATTATGGTGACAGGCTCGTACTAATCGGAAATGCAAACGCCAATATCATCCAGATGGGGTCTCCCGATGACGTGCGAGCGGAGGTCAGACGCTGCTGTGACGAAGCCGCGCACGGCGGGGGGTATTTCCTCAGCGGGGGAATTACACAAGCCACTCCAACTGGAAACGTGGTTGCGTATTTCGATGAAGCCAAGAGGTATGTTGTCCGAAACTGACACAAGTCGGACGAAGAGAAGGGGTCATTTGACAGCCACGGTTTTTTCGGAATAGTAGCTGGCGTGTTATCTTGGTCCGCCAAGAGGATACACGTGGTCGCCTGCGTCGCAAATTCTGGCCGAGTAGGAAGTGGATTCAGAAGGTGGTATATGCTTGGTACAAGAGCCCGGCGGAAGGTTCCGCGTATCTCGACGACGTCTCCCTGGTCAAGGTGGCCAAGGAAGGTTTTTAGCTCCTGGCGATGGAGTGGATAAACAGCACGACAGGACGCAAAACCTTACAGCGTATCTGACCTGTGGCCTTTCCGGGAGTGGGTGATTCATGGACAGGACGGGTTTTTATCCCTTCTGGTTCTGGAACGATCGCCTCGATCCTGAGGAGATCCGCTGGCAGATTGCGCAACTGGCGAAGCAGGACATGAAAGGCTTTTACATCTGTCCTCGGCAAGGCCTGGGCCAGCCATACTTGTCCGAGGCATTCTTCCAAATGGTGGGTGTGGCGATAGCTGAGGCGGAGAAACTGGGTCTGGAGGTGCATCTCTGCGATGAGTATCCTTACCCCAGCGGCGCGGCGGGGGGCGAGGTGACCCTGGGCAACCCAGCGTACTATGCCACCTATTTGACTCACCAGACCCACGATGTAGTCGGCCCCCATGTGCGGCTGATGCTGGAAGAAGGGAAAGTACTCTCGATCGTCGCCTATCCGCTGGACGGGGAGACTGTGAATTGGTCCGCGGGAATCGATCTGCGACACTCCGTCGGCGTGCTACAGCTTGCCGAAAGTTATCTCGAAACCGGCCTGACAAGACACAACCGGAAACGATCTTTCACCAGCCGCCCGACACCGGTCCTGGAGGCGCAATTACCGCCGGGGACGTTCCGTATCTACGCCAGTCTGCAACTGGACCGGCATCGGCACAAGTACTTCGGCCATTTCGTGGACACACTGAATCCCGAAGCGGTGCGGGAATTCATCCGGCTGACACACGAGCGATACCTTCAGCGTTACGGAAGCAAGTTCGGACGGACGTTTGGTTCGATCTTCGTGGATGAAACGGCGCCATCATGGTCGGCCAGGATTCCCGACGAGTTTCGCAAACAGTATGGCTATGACCTCCTGGAGAAGATGCCCGCGCTCGCCGAGCCGACGCATCCGGAGCACTCGCGAGTCGCGCGCGACGTCCATTGGCTGAAGTACAGGCTCTTCTGCGAGTCATTCGAGGAGCAGGTTTCCCGGTGGTGCCAATGGAACGGAGTGGCATATGGAGGGGAAAAGCCATCTCTGCGCCTGAGCCAGTTGCGATATATGGACATTCCCGGTTGCGAGCCTGGGCATACGCGAGCCGGGGACCCGATGGACCTGCTTCAACCGCACATCCGGGGCAATGCCCGGGCGACGGCGTCGGCGGCATACTTCTACGGAAAATCCGGCGCGCTGTGTGAGTGTTACCATTCGATGGGCTGGGGCGCGACGTTGCAGGATGTCAAATTGGTCGCCGAAGGGCTACTGTTGATGGGGGTACGATATCTTGTGCCCCACGCCCTGTTCTACAGTACGCACGGCTTGCGAAAACACGACGCGCCGCCAAGCTTTTTCTTCCAGATGCCGTACTGGTCGCTGTGGGGGCGCCTGAACCGCCGAGTGGAGCGGATTGCCTCGATGTTTGCTGGCACGCACATCGACGCGCAGGTCTTGGTGGTTGAGCCTTCCGCTGGAATGCCTTCGCCGGAACAACGCAATGGTTATGCGGAGTTGCTTCAACGGATGATGAGGGAACACATCGAGTTCCTGCTTGTGGATACGGATATCCTGAGCGAGGCGCGAATAGCCGACGGATGGGTCCATGCCAGGGATGTTCGGGCCAATGTGGTGATTGTGCCGCCGATGAGTGAGCCCGAGCCGCCCTTGCAGCAATGGTTGGAGCGATTTGCCAAGGCCGGCGGGAAAGTGGTGCGGATAGAAGCGGGAGACAGCCTGAATGTCGCCCCGAGTCTTCGTGTGCCGGCGGAGTTGCAGGTGGTGGCGCGACGCGGTTCCGACAAGCGGCTCTGGTTCATCCTGAATCCGACCGCGCAACCGGTGGAGATGGAAATCCCGACGGAACTGGCGTTGCACGAAGTGCCGCTGGATGAACAATTGCCGCCGATGTTGAGGGAGGAAGGGGGACGGTATCGGCGCACAATTCGCCCCTTTGAGTCGATGATGTTGATGGCCGGTACGAAAAACGAGCCGGTGTTACCGGTTGTGAAAGCCGCCATTGACGAGTGGGTGAAGGTCCGGCCGCAAAACGCCAATCTGCTGCGGATGTATCGCTGGAAAATGTCGCTGGGCGAGCAACGTGCGGAAGTGCCGGCCGTCCCGCTGGCGCATCAACTAGAGAAGGGACAATTCCGGTATTCGCCGCGCGTCCTGCATTTCTTCGGTGCCGAGCCGGAGCTGACCTGGCCGGAGATGAAAGTGCGATATGAGTTCGACTTCCTGTGCGAGTATGGCGAGCCGGTGCAGTTGGTGATGGAACCGGGTTCACTCGCTGGAAAGTGGGCGATCTTCGTCAACGATGCCGCGCCGTTGTCTGAGACCGATTTTGTGCCTGCAACGGCGCACGTGCGCGGCAGTCGGGGAGCGGATGTCACAAAGATACTGCGTCGGGGGATGAACACGATCCGGGTGGAGTTGACGGCTTGCCGGCCGGAAGATGGACTGTTGAACGCATTGTACTTGGCTGGGAATTTCGGTGTGCGCCTGTCGGAACCGGCCCTGGTGCGACGCGAGGAGAACGGAAGGTTTGAGCAGTATGAGCATAACGGCCTGCCCTATTATTCCGGCGTTCTCGAATACGACGGTACGTTTGAATTGCCGGAAATGCCGAGCGGGGACGAAATGATCGTGGAGTTTCAGTGGCCTGAGAGATTTGGGGAGGCATGTGAAGTATCGATCAATGGCGGAATATTCCAGCCGATATTGTGGCAACCGCAGTGCCTGAAGATGATCCGGCGGGACCTGCAACTCGGCAGCAATCGCATCACGATTCGAGTGTATACGACGTTGCTTCGGTCATTTGAAGGCAGGGAAGGTCGCTAAGGGAGGCGATGTGAGAGGAACAATGCAACCGAAACAATGCGTGCTCGCTCATCGTATACAGACTGGTGAAGGCAGAGGACGGGGCGTGGAATGCGGCATGTGCCGAGGATAACGCACGATGAACACGCGCGAGCGGTTCCAAGCCGTGATGAATTTCCGATCGTTTGACCGTCTGCCTGTAATCGAATGGGCTGCGTGGTGGGACAAAACGATCGCCCGGTGGCATACCGAGGGGCTGCCCGCGACCATTACCGACAGGTATGACTTGTGCCGCCATTTCGAACTGGATATCTACTGCCAGGGGCGGGGGCGTCCGCAAACTCCCAAGCCGAAATCCCACGGCGGGTCTCTCATCTCGTCGCCAGACGATTACGACGTCCTCCGCGAGTCGATCTATAAGCCCGATATGGTGGACCAGGAACTTTGGGAGCGGTGGGCCTCTTTCCAGCACCGCGGCGAGGCGGTCCTGTGGTTCACCCTTTCGGGCTTCTTCTGGTTTCCTCGGGTTCTCTTCGGCATCGAACAGCATCTGTATGCTTTTTACGATCAGCCTGACCTGATGGATCGCATCAACGAGGACCTGCTCGCGTATAACCTGCGCGTCGTCGATCGCATCTGCTCGGTATGCACCCCCGATTTCATGACCTTCGCGGAAGACATGAGCTACAACCACGGGGCCATGATCTCCTACGAGCAGTTCGAGCGCTTCTTGGCCCCTTTCTACAGGCGGATCGTGCCTGAACTGCACAAGCGAGGCATCCTTGTCATTGTCGATTCCGATGGCGACATTACCGTGCCAGCAGCTTGGTTCCGCGACGTCGGCGTGGACGGCATGCTCCCCCTGGAACGGCAGGCGAACGTTGACATGGCGAACGTGCGGAAACTCTACCCCGCGATGCGGTTCATCGGACATTACGACAAAATGGTCATGAACAAGGGAGAGATGGCGATGCGAAAGGAATTCGAGCGTTTGGCGCCGACGGCCGCCAAGGGTGGATTCCTGATAAGCTGCGACCATCAAACCCCGCCGGGCGTCTCGTACCGGGACTACCAGCTTTACCTTGCCCTGTTCCGTGAATATGCAGCCGAAGCAGGACGCCAGTCTAGGATTTCCCAGCATTTGGACCTGGCGAAATGACCACTGTAACGAAGCCGAAGCTAAGGCCGTAATCGTCGATTGATTTGGAGTCGCTAATCTTCCCTAGAGCGGTTTAAGATTGCGTATGGACGTAGCCGCATTCCGTGAACCATCCCAAGTGACCCCCTCCCCGTGAATTATACGCATCCCGGTTAATTCTCATGTATCCATGAGCAGCGGCAGACGC
>DNAS01000170.1:64027-67865 GCA_003485185.1 Phycisphaerales bacterium
CATGCGACGCGCGTCGCCGCCTAGCCGCCATCGTTGCGGCCCTGGGTGATCATCTTGCTGCCGCATGCCGCGCAGAAAAAATGATTCGCCAGCGGGGAACGGGAATTCCGCGGAACTCTGTACAGAGGATTTTCCTGTCCCTGCGGATGGCTGCCGCCGCGATCACGCCTGGCGATAGCGTCATTGGCTTGTTGCCAGAGCAGGTCGCTGACGAATCGCAGGTGCGGCATCGGGCGAAACCACACCGCGTCGGGCGCACTGCGCTCGGCCTGGCGGCGTCCCGAGCCGAAATGTTTTTTGGAAAAGGTCTCGCGGTATTGTTCATGCCCTTTGTAAATGTAATTCTTGATCAGGTTCTTCACGCCGTTGCCGGCCCAACGCCTGGTTTGCGAATTGGCACGCGTGGGGAATCCCCGGACGTTCAGGAATTCGGCCAGCCGATCCGGCGGGTCGCCCCGGGCGCACCGCTGGAAGAGTTCCTCGATTGTGGAGGCCCACTGCTCGTCCTTCTCGTCCTTGTAGGGGCCGCGTCGTGTCCGCTCGTGTTGTACGGGGTCAACGGGAATGCGTTGGTAACCCGGTGCGAGCGGCCCCATCGCCTCGCCGTTCTTCCAGCGGGCCAGACTCGCGCGCTTGATGCGCAATGACAACTTGTCGTTGTGTGCTGCATGCTCCTCCGACACGCGGGAGAGGGTGCTTTGCCAGTCCGGCTTGTTCGTATCCACACCGTCGTTGACGGCCACGAACCGAATCCCATGATCCACACATTCACCTGCCAGTTTGTACGGCTCCCCCCGATCGCGGTAGAAGCGGCTAACGTCCTCGCCGACCAGCATGTCGATTTGGCGCGAACGGATCAAGTTGCGGACGCGGTCAATGCCAGGCCTGTCAAGACGCTCGCCGGGAATGCCTTCATCCGCTTCGATCAGGATCTCCGAGAAGGGGACGCCTTGACGTTCGAGCCAGTCCCGGCAGTATTCGTGCTGGTCTCTGCAACTCCGACAATTCTGTTCCTCGGTGCTGAATCTGCCGTAGATCAGGATCCGAATACGGCGCTGGATACCATTGTCCGGCAGGTCGCCTTGGCTTCCGTGCAGAAAATCATTGCGGCCGTCTTTCCTGGAAATAACCTGTGTCGTCGTGTCCATGACAATTTCCTTTCTGGGAGCACTACCTTGTCATGGCCGACATGCCCAACGGGCCTGGCCCAGCCGACGGCGATTCTCAAGTTCATTTCCGCCGATGCGGCGCAGCTTGGTGGAATCTTTCCAAGTCTTGGCCGTCAAAGGGGATATTAAAACTGAGAATCCGACGGATCAGGCTCGTGCCCACGTCGTTACACAAGGTGCAACGGGAATCGCCCCGATGGTGAAAGGGCCGGTCCCAATGGATCGGCCCTTTTACCATTATGAGCGTGAGGTCGCAGGTTCCGCCGCGGCGGGGCGTCTATCCCTTGCCGCAGCACAGGTCCTCCAGGCCGGGGATCACGCGGGTCGTCTGGCCCAGGTCCATGCCCGCGGCAATGAGCTTGCGCTGAAGCTGCTTGGGGTCCACCTTGCGCGGCGCGACGTCGCAGGCCAGCGACAGGGCCGCCGCGGTTCCCGCCGCCTGGCCCATGTTGGTGCAGGCCAGGATCAGCCGGCTGCCGGACTGGGCGGGGAAGTCGGCGGAAAGGCACCGCCCCGCCACGAGAAGGTTGTCCACCTTCGCCGGAAGCAACGAGCGGTAGGGGATGTCGTAGAACGGCAGGGGGGTGAAGTTCATCTCCTTGCCCGTGCGTCCCTGATAGTCGCACAGCACGTCCTTGCCGCCGGGGGGGAACTGGCTGGAGTTCAGCCCGGCGGCGTTTCCGATGACGTAGCGCGTCTTGCCGTCGATTTCGGCCTCGATCCACTTGATGTTCCCGACGGCGTCAGGGCCGTGGATGTCGTAGCCGTGCTTGCTGATGGTGATCACGTCGTCGTGATACTTTCGGCAGGCGATGTCCCATCCGGTCAGCACGTACTCGCCCAGGACGCGCCGGCTGTCCCGCACGCCCAGCAGCGTGCCGGTGTCGATCAGCCAGCAGTTCTCGAACCCGGGCACCTTGGCCTTGATGAACCGCCACATGGCGTCGGCCTGCTCGCGCCCCTCGATGTACATGCGGGTCAGATCGCGGTTGTCGAGGGGGCGGCACCGGCGGGAGTGGCAGATGCAGAGGGAGACTTCGTCCTTTCCGCAGTGCTGGGGTCGGCCCGGAAGGTGGGTCATCCAGTTCAGGTGGTTGTCGATCGCGGCGATGTGGGCCCACTCTTCCCCGGCGACCTGCGCGATCAGGCGGATCCATTTGGGGTCGTTGCGGTTGAGGTCGCTGGCCTTGTAGGCGTCGAAGTCCACGCCTCCCATGCGGAACTCCAGCGAGCACGCCTGGGTGTAGCCGTCGCCGGGGCGGCCCACGGCGAACTCGGTGCCGGCGAAAGCGGCGGCGTCGGCGTCACCGCTGGCGTCCACCACCCGCCGGGCCAGGATCGCCTGCCGGCCGCTCTTGCTCTCGACGACCACGCCGCAAATCGCGCCCTTGTGAACGATCGAATCGACCACCATGGTGTGATAGAGGACGGCGCAGCCGGCCTCCGCGGCCATGCGGTCCAGCACCAGCTTGTGCTTCTCCGGGTCGCTGTGACGGTGCCAGTGGCCGTCCACTTCTTCCAGGGCGGTGAGCCACTCCTGCCCGATCCCGCCGGCGTAGTCCAGCGGAATGTTCACCAGCCCGAGGGTGGCCAGACCGCCCATCGCGCTTTCCCGCTCGAGGATGAGGGTCTTGCACCCCATCCGGGCCGCCGCGATGCCCGCCGCCGAACCGGCCACGCCCCCGCCGACCACCACCACGTCGTATTCGCCGTCCACCGCAAGCTGCCGGGCCGGTTCGCACACCTTGCCCCGCTTCGTCTTCAGCTCGATCATTCCTCGTTTCCTTTCATTTCTTTCGCCGGGCCGTCTTCCTCGGCGGCCTCGATCGCCTCGCCCGGGCAGTTTGCCAGGCACTTGCCGCACCGGATGCAGGCGTGGGGGTCGATGTGGACGCCGTCGACGTCGATGCTCACGGCGCCCACGGGACAGACGATCCGACAGGTTTCGCACAGCACGCAGCCGCCCCGAATCCGATAAACCTTCCCGGCCATGTCGATCTCCAAAGTCCTGCGGAATTCCCGGATCAGAGCATACGCCCCGCGGGATGGGGCGGGAATGAATTCGCTTGCCGATAAGTTGCACTTTCATGCTATATTCAGTTCCATATGGCAGATCACGTGCTCCATCCCACCGCGCGCCGTAAAAGCCCCGTCGAAGACGTCCTCCACGCTGCCGAGAACCTGCTGTCTGTGCGGATCACGCTGCACGACCTGGCTGGCGTGTTTGTGGACGCCTCGGGCAAGTCCTTGCTGGACCCGTGGCGCGGCTCGCACCGGCGGTACGAGACCTGCGCGCTCGATTACTGCAAGCGGTGCCTTCGTCACTGCTTCCAGGTGGTCAACCGACGGGCGGCCAAGGCAGGGGGGGCGTTCACGCACCGCTGCTGGAAAGGCTTCGTGGAACTGGTCGTGCCCCTCCGCCGCGAAGACGTCCACGTGGCCACGCTGTTCGCGGGGCAGTGGCGGCCTCGGCGAATGAGGCTTTCGCCGGACATCGGGGCACAAACCGTCGAACGGATCCGCCGTCTGGCCCCGACTGAGGGGAAACGCCTTGTCCAGCTGGGTGCTGTGCTGGAGACTGTGGGGGCCGGCCTGCTGGCCCGGGCCGATGAACTCCGCGGCGTGAATCGGCCCGCGCTGTCCCGCGCCGAGGCGATCCGCCGTTTCCT
>DNAS01000170.1:67989-68287 GCA_003485185.1 Phycisphaerales bacterium
CCGAGGCGATCCGCCGTTTCCTGGAATTGCACGCGCCGCGGGTGATCGGGCTGGCGGACTTGGCGCGGGTGCTGCATCTGTCCCCCAGCCGTGCCAGCCACCTCGTGCGCGAATTGACGGGCAGCACGTTTCAGGACCTGCTGGTCGCGGAGCGCCTGCGCAAGGCACAGGCGCTGCTCCGCTCGACGGATCTGACGGTGGCCGAGGTCGGGCGGCTGGTCGGCATCGATAACGAGTGCTATTTCAGCCGGTTGTTTCGGGCGCGTCTCGGCGTCCCGCCAAGCGCCTATCGCCGACC
>DNAS01000170.1:68429-69663 GCA_003485185.1 Phycisphaerales bacterium
CGGGGCACCCCCGGCAAGCCGCGACCCGACCTGCCGGCACGCCCCGCGGGAAATGCCGGTTGACCCGCGCCCGCTGGACTTGCCATTGAAAAAGGAAACCGCCTTGCAGCCGATGCCTTGAATCAGGCGTGGCGGATGCTCGATAAACCGTTTGTGTGCTGTTGCGATCCAAACCTACTCGAAAGGAGCCGACAATGAAACAGGCGATCCTGCTGGGAACCCTGTGTTTGTGCTGCTTGGCGGCGCCGGCCGGGAACGCAGGCCAGCCGACAACCAAGCCGATGGACAAGCTGGTCTTCCCGAACCACGGATTCGCGATCTCCCCGCTGGACCAACCCGCCAAGGGGGTAAACCAGGTCTTCTTCATGTTCCTGCCGGCTTCCGGCGGGTTCGCTCCGAACGTCAATGTCCAGACCCAGACCTACGAGGGCACTCTCGACGAGTATGTCGCTTTGTCGCTGAATCATTTCAAGGAGGCCAAGATCGCGATTATCTCCAGCAGCAAGCCTGACAAGGACACGGCCGTGTTCGAATATTCCGGGCGAATGGAGGAACGAGCACTGCACTGGTATGCCAAGGCCGTGTTGAAGGGGGGCACTGCTTATCTCGTCACGGCGACGGCGACCGAAGACCAGTGGAAAGAGGTTTCGCAGAAGCTCAAGTCCTGCGTGGACAGTTTTGAGATGATCCCTCCCCAGCCGAAACCGGAATGACGGAAAGCGAAGCGTACGGTTCCATGATACGGGATTGGGTCTTTCTGCCTGCGACAGAGCCGGGTGACGCCACGTACGGCATAGCGCCGACGCGCCTCGACGAGGCGCCCGAATGCCGCGTTCACCACGTGCGGTTCGACTCGCTCGTCTGGTACAACCGCGCGGTGCGGCGCCAGGCGGCTGAGCAGATCGACGCAAGGGGCCTGTCCTCGTTCGTGCTGGTCGGGTTCAGCAAGTCGGGTCTGGGCGCGATCAACCTGGCCTGCGAACTTGGCGAGCACGTCGTGGCAACGGTCGTATTCGATGCCCCCGTGGCCCGGACGAAGCTTCCGCCCTGGGGCACCGGTCCGTTCTACGCAGGCGACGACGACTGGCTGGCCGACCTGCCCATGGCCAATGCCGCGACACTCAAGCAAACGCTGCCGCAATCGCACCGGCTGATCCTGATTTCGGGGGAAGGGTTCCACGACGAGATGACGACATTCTCGCGCCGCCTGAACGAACTGAAGCTGGGGCACGTT
>DNAS01000170.1:69772-71885 GCA_003485185.1 Phycisphaerales bacterium
GAACTGAAGCTGGGGCACGTTTTCCTGCCCCACCCACGAATGAAACATCACTGGAGTTCGGGATGGCTGGCTGAGGCGATTGCGGTTCTTCGATCCGGCCCGACGCGCAACGCAAAAGGAGAATCCCAATGACTGCCGCGGTCATTCATCATTCGCAGAATCGCGTCATGAAGCGATTCCACGAAACCGGCGCCATTCGGCCGGAGCAGGCCAAGACTCCTGCGGAGATCGGACTGCGCGAGTCGATGGTGTTCCGGGCCTTGTGCCGGCGAGGGGTCATTCGCCCGGTCGAAGCCGGCCGATTTTACCTCGATCCCGTTGCCGAAACGGATTTCCGCCGACGCCGCTTCCGATTCACCGTAACCGTCCTGGGTATCGGATTGGCTGCATTGCTCACGGCGCTCGTGCTGGCCCTGATTTACGGAAGCTGAAGGCGGGGATCGATCGGCGATTTACCTCGCCAGGTATTTCGGCGCATTGATACGCGCAAAAAAAGGATTCCCTCTCGCGGGAGGGAATCCCCGTAGTTCATGTCCCTGCCGTGCTACTCGCTCTTGCCGAGCTGGGTGCTGAGGAACATCGCCAGGCCCATCTGTTTGATCTGGTCGCCGTAGGCTTCCAGGGTGTCGATGTGGGCCTCTTCGTCTTCCAGGATGTCCTGGAGCAATTCCTTGGTGCCGGAATCGCCCTTGCTCGCGCAAAGCTGGATGACCTTGTTGTAGTGCTTGGCGGCGCCGTACTCCAGGCTGATGTCGTTCTGGATCTGAACCGGCACGTCCTGGCCGATGGTGATCTTGCCGAGATTGCTCACGATCGGTTTGCCCTCGAGGAACAGGATTCGGGCAATGAGCTTCTCGGCATGTTTCATCTCGTCGATCGCCCGCTTCTGCGAGACGTCGTGGAGCTTCCCGTATCCCCAGTTCTCTTCCATTTCGGCGTGGAGGATGTACTGGTTGATCGCCGTGAGCTCTTCAGCCAGCAGTGAGTTGAGTTCCTTGATGACTTCGGCATTGCCTTTCATGATCCTCTCCCTGGAGTTAAAAGGTTTTTCTTCCCGCCGACCGTCGACGCAGACTTCACCCGATTGACTGCCGAGATGGTCTCTGGTTCACCATTATAGGTTTTCACCGTCTGACCACAACGACTAGCCGGTTCTCGCCGACGGATTTTCTGATGCGGACGCGCTGGAAGTTCTTGGCAGGCTACGGGTTGCGTTTTGTGCTGCGATAAAGACATTGCGGGCGGGGAAGTTCGGGAGCGAGACGAATCGGGGTCGGCTTCGAGAAAAAAGTGTCTGGGTTTGAAAAAAATTCGACTTCCGTCTCCGGTTAGCATGTTACTATGTGAGTGTATAGTAACGTACTCATGCAGGAGATGGCCGATGAACGCCGAAACCCAGCGCCTCTACCGGCTCAAGGCCGAGGTGATTTCCGCAGCCGGGCACCCCATTCGCCTGGCGATCCTGGATTTCCTGCGGGACGGCGAAAAATGCGTCTGCGACATCGCCCGCCACGTGGGCGCCCAGCGATCCAATGTCTCGCGGCACCTGGGCGTGCTGCTCCAAGCCGGGATCGTCGAGCAGCGCAAGGACGGCCTGAAACGTATCTACGCGCTGAAGACCCCCTGCATCCTGAATTTCCTCACCTGCGTCGAGGGCGTGCTGCGAGCCCGCGCGAAAGACGCCCGGTTGGTGCTGAAGCACCTGTGAAGGCTGCGGCATGAGCGGTTGGAAAACAGAGTGGAAGAAGCTGCTGGCCGTCGTCGCGGTGTTCCTGTTGTTCTACTGGCTGCCGGTGGACTGGGACCGCTTCACGGGCGCGATCGGCGAGTCCCTGCAACTGGCCAAATGGTATGCGCGGGAGCACGTGCTGCTGTGCCTGGTGCCGGCCTTCTTCATCGCCGGCGCCATCGGTGTGTTCGTGAGCCAGAATGCCGTGATGAAGTATTTCGGGCCCAAAGCGAGGAAATGGCTGGCCTATTCGGTCGCCTCGGTCTCCGGGACCATCCTCGCCGTCTGCTCCTGCACGGTGCTCCCACTGTTCGGCGGCATCTACATGCGCGGTGCCGGGCTGGGCCCAGCCGTCGCGTTTCTCTACTCCGGCCCGGCGATCAA
>DNAS01000170.1:72058-72819 GCA_003485185.1 Phycisphaerales bacterium
CGCCAAGGCCGCCTGTGTGCAGGAAGTATTCATGGGTGAGGATGAGAAACCCGGTCTCCCTCTCTGGCAAGTGGGCCTATATTTCTTCTCGATGGTCGGCATCCTGGTGTTCGCCAACTGGGGAGCGCCCATGGAACCAACAGGAATCTGGCACGCCATCTTCCGCGCGAAATGGGTCATGACCGCCCTGTTTGCGGGATTGTTTGCCATCACCCTCTGGCGCTTTTTCGCCGTCAACCCGGGATGGATTGCCCTGACCGTCCTGCCGCCGGCCGTGCTGGCCTTCGCGCTTCCGGAAATCCCGGTGGCGGCCTTCACGGCGGGAGCAATCGGCCTGGCCGTCCTGACCTCGGTCGGCGGTCCCGATCTCAAGAACTGGCGCGACCAGTCCTGGGGGTTCTCCAAGCAGATCCTCCCCTTGCTCTTCATGGGCGTGCTAGCGGCGGGCTTTTTCCTCGGCAGTCCGGACAGCGAGGATGCCGGCATCATCCCCAACGTCTGCATTCAAGCCCTGGTGGGGGATTCGCCCGCCACGATCGTTGGCCTGCTGCGCGGCGAGGCAGCGGCCATTCCCGGCTGGCTGGCTACGATCTGGCCGGTCTGGACGAATTTCTTCGCATCAATCACCGGATCTCTGATGTATTTTGCCACGCTCACCGAGGTGCCCATCCTGCGCGGCCTTCTCGACAGCGGCATGGGGCAAGGCCCGGCCTTGGCGCTGCTGCTGGCCGGTCCGGCGCTCTCGTTGCCGAACATGCTGG
>DNAS01000170.1:72966-73190 GCA_003485185.1 Phycisphaerales bacterium
CGGCCGAACATGCTGGTGATCAACTCGATCCTCGGCCCCAGGAAAACGCTGACCTTTGTCGGACTCGTCGTCGTTATGGCAACCCTTTCCGGAATCGTGTTTGGAAACTGGGGGATGGCAAGATATCATTGATCGCCTAGGCCCAAAACGCAACGCCTTCATCAACACAACCAAACAAAAATTCAAACCCGTCCCCGGTTTCCTGTTTCAATATACCAAGGAGG
>DNAS01000004.1:0-175 GCA_003485185.1 Phycisphaerales bacterium
CGAATCTCGAAATCCGAAACAAACAGCGAATGACGGAAAAAGCAAATAAGAAACCGTACGACTTGGAGAAGCGGAGCTGCGATTTCGCCAAAGCCGTGCGCGTGTTTGTCCGGCAGTTGCCCCGAACCCTCGGCAACATCGAAGACGGGCGACAATTGATACGGTCATCCGGTTC
>DNAS01000004.1:445-618 GCA_003485185.1 Phycisphaerales bacterium
GCCAAGGAAAGCAGGTATTGGCTTGGGCTGATTCATGCGGGAACAGAGGAGCGATTCGAAGCTGAGAGAGACGTTCTGATTCGCGAAGCGACGGAGTTAATGAATATCTTCGGCGCGATCCTGCGAAAGAGCAGTTGATTGCCGTTTGTCGTTTTGAATTTGTTTCGGATTTC
>DNAS01000004.1:830-2422 GCA_003485185.1 Phycisphaerales bacterium
GTTTCGGATTTCGAGATTCGAATTTCGGATTTGAGCGATTATGCCGTTTATTCATCCTGCAATCTTCTGGACCGGTCTGGCGGCGGTGTCGCTGCCGATCCTGATCCACATCCTCAACCGCAGGCGGTACCGCGTGCATGACTGGGCGGCCATGAAGTTCCTGCTCGAGTCACTCCGTCGCAACCGCCGACGCCTGCGCATCGAGGAACTGATCCTGCTGGCGATCCGCTGCCTGGCGGTGCTGCTGGCCGCGGCGGCGCTGGCGCGGTTCTCCGGCTGCGAGTCGATGGACCTGCTGCCCGGCGGCGATTCCGGGCGGCGGACCACCGTCTTTCTCCTGGACGACAGCTTCTCGATGGCCCAGAAGCACGGCCCGTCGCGGGTCTTCTCGGCGGCAGTGACCGACCTGACCGAGTGGCTCCGCGTACAGAAGCAGACCGACACCGTCGCCGTCCTCCTCGGCGCCAGCCACAAGCCCCGCGAAGCGTTCTTCGGGCCTGCGTTCGTGACCGACCGCGAGTCGCTGCTGGCGCGGATCGGCGCCCTCAAACCGTCCGACCGGCGCATGCGCCTGAGCGAATCGCTCGCGGCGGCCGAGGAAATCTTCCGCGACGACAAGCCCGGCACGCGCCAGCTGTTCCTGCTGGGCGATTTCCGAAAAGCCGACCTGTCCAGCCGCGAGGAAGCCGACGCTTGCCGCAAGCGGTTCGAGTCGCTCCGAAAGATGGGCGTGGAGGTGGTGACCGTCGATTACGGCGTCCCGGCGGGCAGCAACCTGACCGTCCGGTCGATCGCGCTGCTGGACGAGTTCGCGGTGGCGAACCTGCCGCTGCGGATCGGCGTGACGGTGACCAACCACGGGCGGCAGACCGTCCGCAACGTGCCGGTGCGCCTGTCGTACGGCGCGCGGGAGGGCGAGGACTCGCAGGTGAGGCTGCCCGCGCAAACGATTCCCGCCATCGAGCCCGGGCAGAGCGCCCGCGCGGAGTTCGGCGTGGTGTTCCGCCAGTCGGGCCCGATGGTGGTGACGGCGCAACTGGACGCCGACGAGCTTCTGGAGGACAACACGGCCAGGCTCGCGCTGAACATTCGCAGCGCGTTGCGGGTGCTGGTGGTGGACGGCCGGGCCGACGCCGCCCGGCGAGCCGATGGCGAGTCATACTTCCTCGCCTGCGCGCTGGACCCCAACGCCGACGGGGCGTCCGGCGTGCGTGCGGAGATCGTCGCCCCCGACGCCCTGGCGGCTGTGGGACTGGCCGAGTACGACCTCGTGGCGCTGCTGAACGTGGCGGGGTTTGCCCCGGGCGACGGCGCCGGCGATCCGCCGCAGGTGGCCGCCCTGGAGCGATACGTGGCTGAGGGCGGTGGGCTGGTCATCTTCACCGGCGACCGGATCGATCTGAACTTCTGGAACGGGCCCATGTGGAAGAACGGCGAGGGGCTCTCCCCATACCGCATCCGCGCGCCTCGCGGGGACTCCTTCCGCCAGGAGACGTACCACCGCCTGGACCCGCGCGGCCTGCTGGGCGAAGGGCCGCTGCGACTCTTCGAGGGCGACGGGGCGCAACTGGCGGGGCTGATCCGATTCTTCG
>DNAS01000004.1:2560-6234 GCA_003485185.1 Phycisphaerales bacterium
CGCTGATCCGATTCTTCGTGTTCACCCCCGCCGAGGAGGCCGCTCCCGCCCGCTCCCGTCCGGAACTGGGTCCGCCGCGCGTCCTGGCGCGGTTCACCGACCCGCAGAACTCCCCCGCGGTCGTCACGCGGAAGTACGACCAGGGCACGGTCGTGATGTTCTACACCTCGGCACACACGCGATGGACGGACTGGCCGCAGGACACCCCGCCGGGCATCTTCACGGTTCCGGTGCACGACCTGGTCCGCTACGCCGCCCGCCGGCAGAAGGAGCGGTTCACCGCCCTGGTGGACGAGCCGATCGTCTGCGAGCTGTCGCCGGCGCTGCTGGATGCGCCGGCGAGCCTGCGCCTGCCGAGCTATCCCGCCACGCCGATGGTTCCCCTGCGCCCCGAGCGCGACGAGACCCGCAACGTCCTGCGGTTCGCGCGCACGGCAGAGGCCGGCGTCTATGCGCTGTCGTTCGACGCCCCGGGCGGCGCGTCGCCGGCGCGGCAGGTGCTGTTCGCCCGCAACGGCGACCCGGCCGAAGGGAACCTCGAACCCGGCGGGCGCGAGGAGATCACCGCCGCCTTCGGAAGCGACGAGTTCGTCTACCGCCATCACGAGGCGGGCGGGCAGGCGGGAATCGTCCAGACCGAGGCCCAGAAGGAATACTGGATCTACCTGCTTACTGCGGCGATCGCGCTGCTGGCCGTCGAAACCTACCTCGGCCAGCGGTTCGGGCACTATGCGGCGTGAATACGTCGGAAAGAAGGAACCACAAAGGGCACAGAGATTTTAAAAAACCACTGAATTGTTTTCTCTGCGGTCTCTGTGCCCTCTGTGGTGAATGAGTTTGTGATTTGGTTTTGAGAGTCAGCGAATGAACCGTTGGATGGAATGGCTGCTGAACATCAACCCCGGCGAGTTGTCGGGGGTGAACTGGACGTTCCGGTTCGTGGCGGAATACAACGTCTACATCCGGTTCGCGATGTGGTGCGCGCTAGGCGCGATGGCGTACCTGACGGTGCGGAGCTACCGGCGCGAGGGCGACGCGCCCGGGCGGGCCAAGGCAATCCTGGGCGCGCTGCGGGTGGCGGTGATCGTGACGGCCTTCGCCGTGCTGTTCCGCCCGGCCATCGTTCTCCAGTATATCCGCACGCTCCACAGCAGCATCGTCGTGCTGGTGGACGACAGCCTGTCCATGTCCTTTGCCGACGAGTACGCCCAGCGCCGCGAACTGGGCGAGAAGGCGGCTTCGGCGCTGGGGATCGAGCCCGCCCGGATCGGCGAGAAGACGCGGCGCGACCTGGCGGCGCGGGCGCTGGGCCGCCCGGACGGTCCGCTGGCGAAGCTGGCCGCCGAGCAC
Source organism: Phycisphaerales bacterium (assembly GCA_003485185.1). Taxonomy (GTDB): domain Bacteria; phylum Planctomycetota; class Phycisphaerae; order SM23-33; family SM23-33; genus UBA12270. Next base: position 3,911 of record DNAS01000004.1, read on the forward strand.
CCCGTCGTGCTGATGCGGTTCTCGACCACCCAGCCGGGGCGGGAAGACTACACCCGCGCCGCGCCGCCCGTGGAGGTCATGGGCGCCGGCGGGGATTCAGCCCGCAAGGCGGCGGAGCAACTGGCCGCCGTCGCGAAGACCCTGCATGGCAACGGCTACGACACGAACATCCCCACGGCCATGTTCGACGCCATGAACGCCATGAAGGGACGCCTCACCGCCGCCCTGGTGGTCGTCAGCGACGGGCAGTTGACCTCGTCGGACGCGCGCGACCGACTGCGCGGCGCGCAGGAACACGCGCGGAAGATCGGGCTTCCGGTCTACGCGGTGGCCGTGGGCGACCCCACGCCGCCCAGCGATGTCAGCGTCGCGGCGCTGCGGGCGCCCAGCGAGGTCCGCAGCGGTTCGCCGGTGGATTTCACCGCCGTCCTGACGCACCGCAACATGAAGGGGCGGACCGTCACCGTGCGCCTGCTCCAGAGGCCGGCCGACGGGACGGGGCGCGAGGTCCAGGCCGCCTCGGCCTCGGTGGTCCTCAACGGCGCTTCGACCTCCGAAGGCGACGGCGCGATCGAGACGTCCGACAAGGGCGTCCAGGATGTCACCCTTCAGTCCACACCGGACCGGGCGGGGAGGTTCCTCTATCGCATTGTCATCGAGGGAGGCCCGGCCGCGCCCGGCCGCGACACGCCCGACGCGGAGGCCGTCGTCAACGTCGCCGACGAGAAAATCCGAGTCCTGCTGATCAGCGGAGACGCCGGGTGGGAATTCCAGCGCCTGCGCGATTTCCTCTACACCCAGCCGCAGACGTACCTCGTGAGCGTCTGGCAGCAGAACGCCGATCCGGAAGTCAGCCAGACCGCCTCGACCGGAATGAAACTCACCCACCTGCCTCGGAAACTCGAAGAGCTGGTCGGCGTCCCGGGCGACAAGGCCAAGCCAGGCTACGATGTGGTGGTTCTGTATGACCCACAGCCGACGCAGGACGGGCTCGACGAGACGTTCTGCGCGAGCCTGCGCAAGTACGTGGACCTGGGCGGCGGGCTGTGCTACGTCGCGGGCAACAAGCACACCGACATGGTCATTCCGCGGGCGGGCAAATCGCCATACCAGGGGCTCATCGACCTGCTTCCGGTCCGCCTGAGCCCCAACACCATCAACATCGCCCAGCGGATCGGGCAGCGCGACCCGGAGGCCTGGCCGGTGCGACTGACAAGCTACGGCGAGGATCACCCGGTGATGAAGCTGGGCGGTTCGGTCAAGGAGACGCGGCGCGTCTACCAGGTGCTGCCGGGATTCTACTGGTCGCACCCGGTATACGACGTCAAACCGGCGGCCCGCGTGCTGGCCGAGAACGCCAACCCCCTGCGCCGGACCGAGCAGAACCGCCCCGAACCGCTGGTGGCCGTCCAGAACTACGGCATGGGGCGGGTGCTCTACCTGGGCTTCGACGCGACGTGGCGCTGGCGGGCGGTCGAGGAGGGGTACTTCTTCCGCCGGTTCTGGAACAACGTCGTCAGCTACCTGGGCGGGCTGAAGGTCCGCCAGGTGGTCATCACCACCGGGGGCGACCGCTTCTCGGTGGGCGAGGCCGTGGAGATCGAGGTCGAGGCGCTGACGCGCGACTACCGCCCGATGGTCGAGGAGAAGTTCGAGGTGGACCTGGTCAACGCCCGCACCGGCGAGACGGAGACGATCTCGCTGGAAAAGGTTCCCGACCGCCCGGGGCGGTACCGCAAGACCATTCGCCCGTCGCGCACGGGCACGTTCGAGCTGACGGCATTGCGGGGCGACCCGAAGGCGTCCGAGAAGGTCGCCTCCAAGCGGATCACCATCGAGCTTCCGCAGGCGGAGACTCGCCGTCGCGAGGCGGACTACGGCGTGATGGAGCAGGTCGCGTCGCGCCCGGAGAACTTCCTGACGCTCGGGGAAATGGACCGCCTGGCCGAACAGATTCGCCGCCCGCCGCTGACGGTGCAGCAGGAAGTTCCGCGCGAGTTCTGGGATTCCCGTCTGGCGCTGCTGCTGATGGTGACGCTGCTGACGGCGGAGTGGATCCTCCGCAAGAAGTACAACATGGCCTGAGATAAAGATGTGATCGTGGAATGAGAGAGGAACTGATACAACCCGAGGTTCGGAGCAAGCTGGCGAAGTTGCGGTCGGCGCTTCGTCGCCGCTTGGCCGGCGAAGGCGTGGCGCGGCTGGTGACGGCCGTCGTCGGCCTGTCGCTGGCGACGTTCGCGGTGGACTACTGGTTCCGCCCCGACCCGTCCGACGTGGGCCCGCACCTGTTCCTGCTGGCGGTGATCGCGGGTGGGGCGGCC
>DNAS01000027.1:0-207 GCA_003485185.1 Phycisphaerales bacterium
TATCATGCTGGGCCTGTTCGCGCTGAACTCGCAGGGTGTGCAGGGCGGCATCTTGCAGATGATCAACCACGGCCTGAGCACGGGCGCCTTGTTCTTGATCGTAGGCATGATCTACGAGCGGCGCCACACCCGCGAGATGGACGACCTCGGCGGCGTGGCCCACGCGATGCCGGGCTACGCGAGCGTGTTCATGATCGCCACGCTGGC
>DNAS01000027.1:433-1365 GCA_003485185.1 Phycisphaerales bacterium
TGAACGGCTTCGTGGGCGAGTTCACCATCCTGCTGGGCGCCTTCGGGTCTGAGTACCTCGGCTCGCTGTGGTTTGCCGGGCTGGCGGCGCTGGGCGTCTGGATCGCCGTGACTCTCGCCAGCCGCTACGTTTCGCTGGGGAGCATCGTCGCGGCGGGGGCGTTCCTGGCGTTCTTCATCGCCTTCAACTGGGCGTTCTGGGGCCTGTCGCCCGCGCGCCTCTGGCCGCTGGTGGTCTTCTGCGCGGTCATCGTCGCGCTGATCCTGTTCCGACACCGCGCCAATATCTCCCGCCTGCTGGCCGGAACCGAAAACAAGATCGGCGCCCGATGTGACGCCGAAGGGGTCGGAAAACAGGAAACGCAGCAGGGATGAACGCGGATGAACGGGATGGGCGAATAGGGTGAAAAAATCTTACGCGTTCATCTCCGTTCATCCCTGCTGGTTGTTTTGTCGGGAAAACCGGGGGCGATTCGGAATTCTCATCTCGCTTCGAGACGGATGCGGAGTCGGCGGATGAGATCGGCTGCCGGGCCTGTGTCCGCCGTGGCGCCTCCCAGGATCGACTGCGCCTCGCGATACCGGCCGATCTGCTCCAGGACGGCCGCGAGGTAGTACTTCACCAGCGGCTGATCGCCCGCGCGGTCGAGCGCCGCCAGCGCGTCGTCGGCGGTCGCCGAGTCGCCCTCCACCCACAGGCACAGCGCCTTACGCAGATCGAGCTGCCATTGCTCCGCCGGGACCAGCCGGACGGCGCGATAGGCTTCCCGTGCATCCTTGACGAGCCCCTTGCGGAGCAGCACGTCTCCCAGGGTCAGGCGGGCGGCGGCGTCGGTTTCCGGCGCGGCGCGGAGTTCGGCGACGGCGGCGTCGATCAGCCCGATCTGCGGCGACAGCAGCGCCTCGGCGCGGCGGACGGGCGTCGCCGCCTGC
>DNAS01000027.1:1507-8840 GCA_003485185.1 Phycisphaerales bacterium
ACCCCCCCCTGCCAGTGGCCCGCCAGCACGTCGGCCTGCCGGCGCGAATGCTCCAGCGCCTGCGTGATGACGTTGCGGACTTCCAGATAGTCGCGAGGCGGATTGACCTGCTCGCGCGGGGGCAGGTGGTCGAGGAACTCCCGCACGGCGCGGTCGGCGGCGTCGATCTGACGGGCCCGCCCCATCGCCCAGACCCGCCGCAGGGCGAAGACCTGGAGGTCTTCGCTGCGCAGGTCGGACAGGTCGAACTGCCCGTAGATTCGCAGCGCGCGGGCAGAGTAGGGGTCGGCGGGAATCGCCGGCGTCGTCGGCACGTCGGCCAGCACCGACTGCTCCACCAGCGCCGAGCCAAGCGTGCCCGCGACGACGGCGTCGGACGGGAACTCCCTCGCGGCGGCGGCCAGGTATCGCGTCGCCAGCAGAGTCAGGCGCTCGCGCAGCGGATCCGGCGCACCCGGGGCGCGCCCGCCTGTCTTGCCCATCGCCAGCAGCAGCCTGCCCAACTGGAGGTTCAGCGAGCGCGGCGTCTGCCGCCACCACGTCCACAGGACGCGCGGCGTGTCGGCGACGTATCCCTCCGCGTCGAGGGGGCGGTCGTACTCGTCGAGGTTGGCGGCCGGCAGCGGTCGCGAGGCCCGCGGCCCGGGCCAGTCCAGCCGCGCGAAGCACGCCCCGGCCGGGTCCACGTAGAACAGGCGAAACCGCTGCGGATTGGCCGACAGCGCCGCCAGGTGGTTCTCCGACTTGTGGCTGACGAAGAGGAACCGCGCGCAGTCGGGCAGCGGCACGCGCCCGGCCGAGTCGGCATCGCCCAGCGCCTGGTTGATCTTGTGCTGCTCGATGAAGCGTTTTTCGCTGTGGACCTCCAGGCGCCCGTCCATCCAGACCTTCCGCGCGGGGTAGGTGAGGGAGACGAACGTGGAGGCGTCGCCGAAGTTGGCGCAGAGGATGTCACCCTCGTCGGGCAGGGAGGCGAGGAACCGCGCCATGGCGACGGGAAAGCGATAGGTCTCCAGCCCCGCGCCGAACATCCGCTCGCTCCGCAGGGCGCGGTACCACCATCCGGTGGCGACGGCGGGGACGGCAGCGGCCGCCAGCAGGACGGCCGCGACGTTCAGCGGAATTCGCGCGAAGCGCAGCCTGGGCGCGGCGCGAACGGCGCGGGCCGCCAGCTCCCCGCCGTGGACCGCCAGCAGCCAGGCCAGCACCGGCGCCGCCAGCGCGACGTTCCGCAGGGCGCTCATCGCCAGCAGGACGAACGCCGCGACGTACAGGAAGTGCGCCGCGGGCACGCGTTGCAGGTTCATCGCCAGCACGAGCGCCACGGCGGCTGTCAGGACGATGGCCTCCGGGAACGCCCCGAGCGCCTGGAAGGTGGGCTGGAGTTCCGAGACGCCGTAGCTGTAGTAGTACGCCTGCCCGCTGATGCGGGTCAGCAGCAGCAGGGGGTGCAGGACGGTCTCGATGGGCCAGGGGGTCAGCAGGCAGACGAGGGTAGCGCCGACGGCGGGAACGAGCGCCTCGCCGGTCAGCAACCCGCCGGTCAGGGCGCGCCGCCCGAGCAGGCGGTCGATGGCGGCGCCCGCGAAACCGCCCCAGAGCAGCCCCAGGCCCAGGATGAACAGCCCGTGCAGGTTCGCCCAGAGCAGCATGACGGGGACCATCCACCAGAGCCTGCGGGCGGAGCCGCCCAGGCGGACCGACTCGACGAGGTGGATCGTCAGCGGAATCAGCACGAGCGTGACGGCCTCGGGGCGGACGCGAAGGCGCGAGGAGATTCCCAGGAGCATCGCCAGGGCGCAGATCGTCAGCCAGGCCGGCGGGACGCGCCGGCGCAGCGGCAGCACGAACGCGAGCATCGCCGCGACAGCCAGCGCGCTTTTCAGCAGCGTCAGGCCGACGAATCCGCCGACGGTATGCACGGCCGCCACTGCCACCTGGAAGAGCCAGTGGACGTTCACCCAGTGCGCCTGGAGGGCCTCGGGGTCGGCGGTGAAGGGGTCGTGCCCAAGCACGGCGCGGTTGTGGAGCATCCAGTCCCCGGCCGCGAGATGCCAGAAGACGTCGCAATCCCAGACGTAGTTGCAGGCGATTACGGCTGCGACGGTCGCGGGCAGGATCACGGCGAGCAATGCCCACGCGCCGGCGCGCGGCGCCGGGGCGGGCGAAGCGTTGTCGGCGGGGGCGTTTTGCATGGCAGGGAATGTACCGCCCTCGCGCCGCCGAGGCAAGCGCGGCCTGTTACGTCAGGCCCGCCAGCAGCAGGATCACGTCGATGATGAACAGAAGGACGATCGTGCTTTCGAGGATGATCATCCACCAGTTGGTCTGGTCGTGCTTGAGCACCTCGTAGAGCCCGTCGATGGCGCGGAGCTTCTCGCCGATGACGCGGTGCCAGTCGGCCAGGTGGAACCGCTGGGAGAGGTTCTGATACAGCCTGGCCAGGTGCCAGTCGCCGAAGAACTTGGTGGTGTTGGACAACTCGTCGCTGAGTCGGGCCATGTCCAGGCGGATTTCCCGCAGTCCGCGGATCGCCTCGCGGTGCCAGCGGAAGCGGACGCCCTTCAGGTCGCGGTAGGAGCGGTCCAGCGCGGAATCCAGCAGCAGGTCGTAGGCGCCCAACTCGGCCAGTTGCACGTTGGCCAGTTCCATGAAGTGCAGAACCTCGGTGAAATTGGCCGGGTCGTCCGCGACGAGCGCGGCGTCCCAGTCCACGACGGCCAGGTCGTGCTCGTAGTAGGTCAGGTAGAGACTGGTGGATTCCTCCGCCTCCTGGGCGGACAGGTGTTCGGCGTCGTATTCCTCGGTCAGGAGGGCGGCGATCTGCCTGCGGTTGTCCGACAGCCACGTTTCCGACTCGACCGGTCCACCGCCGGGCCCGCGCAGGGGCGAGTGGAGGCAGAAGACGGTGTAGGCCTCTCCCTCGGCCAGCGCGGCGACGGGGCGGATGCAGTACGGCGTCAACTCGGCGCGGACCTGCTCGGCCAGCTCGCGGACTTCCTGGTCGAGCGAGCCGTTGGAGAACTGAAGATTGTGGAAGGCGACGAGTTCGGACAGGTTGTTGACGGCGAAAGGGACGCTGGCGGCGATGGAGAGCGCGCCAACGTGGAAGAGCTTGACGGTGCGTTCCACGCGGATGGGCCCCTGGGGTCCGATGCGCTCCTCAGGCGGAAGCTGGATCATCTGCGGGCGGTAGAAGAACGGCTGGCGCGGGGTGCGCTTGCCCGCGTCGATGCGGAAGTTGGCGACTGTCTGCCCGAGCAGCCGCCCGATGGGCTCGCGCTTCATCTCGTAGGCGACGTCGAACGCGTAGATGTAGACCGCACGCCCGACGTAGCGGGCGGAGGCGGACGGGTGCGGAGCGGGGCGATGGGTTGTGTCCATGGCCGAATTATACCACGGGCCCGTCCGGCCCGTCAGTCTCCCCGACGGCGGCTACAAAATCCGCCAGTCGCTCGGCGCAGCCGGTGTCGATGAGCTCGCGCAGGCGGCCGGCGTCGTGGAAGACCTCGAGCATCAGGGTCCCGCGGTAGCGGATTTCCCTCAGGGCGGCGGCCACTCCGGCCGTGTCCAGCGAGCCGTAGGTGGGCATCTCGTGCTCGTCGTTTTTGCCGGAGTTGTCGGAAAAATGAACGTAGACGATCTGCTTTCCCGCGGCGCGGAGGGCCGAAGGGACGTCGCCGACCAGGTTCGCATGCCCCGTGTCGAAGCACAGGCCGGTGTTCGGCGCGCCGAGTTCGCCCAGGACGCGCGCCAGTTCGCCGGCGTCGGAGCCGATGGCGTGGTATCCGGGCAGGTTCTCGAAGGCGTAGGTCACCCCCCTACGCCGCCCGAACTCGCCCAACTCGGCGATGGAGCGGCGGAGCTGGTCCCAGCGGAGGCGTTTCTCCTGCGGCGAGACGCCCTGGGGGCGGACGGTCGAGCAGTGGACGACCACCAGAGGCCCGCCCAGCGCCAGCGCCAACTCGCCCTCGGCTTTGTAGGTGTCCACGGCGAATCTACGGGCGTGCTCGTCGGGGGCGGACGGGTCGAACGCCTCGCCGAAAACGCCATGCAGGCTGTCGCAGGGCATCCCGCCGGCGGCGAGGGCTTCCTGCATCTGCCGAAGGGAGACCTTCGCCTCCTGGTTGCGGTAGGCTTGCACGACGGTGCATCCGAGACGCCGGAAACACCCCAGCCACTCCGCCGGGGCGAAGCTGTCGAAGCCGATTGCGGCCACCGTCCCCAGTCGTATCGCCATGCGGCCCTCCGTGGGGTGTTGCGGCGGGGGTTGAAACCGGTTCTAGTTCAAATTCAGTTTCCGGCGGAGGTAATCCGCGCGGGCGGCGGCGCGCTGGTCGGGCGTCATCTCCCGGTTCAGGATCCGCTGGAGATGCGCCGGCTGGGTCAGCAGGAACAGCTCATTGATCGTCTTGAGGTCCATTCCCTCGATGCGCCGGAGGTTCGCCCCCAGGCGCACCAGCGACAGCAGGTACATCGTCTCGTCAGAGCTCATCAGTCTGGCCGAACGCAGCAGGGCGACGGAACGGGCCACCTTGTCGTCGATGGCGGCGGGGCGCTCCGCCAGCAGCGCTTCGCGCGCGAGGCGCTCGTACTGCACAAAGCTGGGGACCATCGTGTCGACGAACTCGCTGACGATCTGCCGCTCGCTCTTTCCGAGGGTGGTCTGGTTGGAGATCTGGAAAAAGTCGCCGGTGGCCTCGGTGCCCTCGCCGTAGAGCCCGCGGACCTCCAGGTGCATGTCGGACGCCGCGTGGAAGAGTTTCTCGATCTGCCCGGTCATCTTCAACGCCGGCAGGTGCAGCATGACGCTGACGCGCAGGCCCGTCCCGACGTTGGTGGGGCAGGCGGTGAGGTATCCGTAGCGGCTGTGGAACGCGAAGTCCAGGCGCTGCTCCAGCGAGTCGTCGATGCGGGAGATGTCCTCGAACGCCTGGGCGAGCTGGAATCCGGTGCGGAGGACCTGCATGCGGAGGTGGTCCTCCTCGTTGATCATGAGGGCGACGGTCTCGTCGCCGCTGACGGCAACGCCGCGCGGATGGGACGCTTCGGCGTGCTGGCGGGAGATGAGGTGCCGCTCGACGAGCAGCTTGCGGTCCAACTCGCCGGCGGCGCGGACGTCCACGTAGAACATCTCCGGCGCCGCGGGCCCGGCGAGCACCTCCGCGCGGAGGCGCTGCTCGATCTCCTGCTGCTGCGACTCGGTGCACTTGCCCAGGAACGGCATGCCGGCCAGGTTGCGCGCCAAGCGCACCCGCGACGAGATGACCACGTCGTACATCGGGCCCTCGCCTCGAAGCCACTCCCCTGCGTGCTGGGTCAGGTCGGCCAGCCTCATGAACTTTCGAACTCCTTGATCTGGTCCCTCAGGACGGCCGCCCGCTCGTAGTCCTCGTCGGCGATGGCGGCCTTGAGCTGCGCCCGCAGGCGGAGAATGGCCGCCTGTTTCTTCTGCCCGCTATCGGCGCGGTGCGGCACCTTGCCCAGGTGTTGCGTGGCGCCCTCGTGCGCCCGCTCCAGCAGGGGCGCCAGGGGCTTGGCGAACGCGTCGTAATCGTTGGGGCAGCCCAGGCGCCCGCCCTGGCGGAACTGCGAGAACGTCATCCCGCAGACCTCGCAGGTCGGCTCGGGAGCTTCGTCCTCCCCGCCGGCGCTCTGGAGGATGAAGTCCTCCAGGAGCTGGCTGATGGGCACGTTGGCCTTGATGGTGATTCCCTCGGCCGCGGCGCAATGCTCGCAGAGATGCTTCTCGATCTTCTGCCCGTCGACGATTTCCGTCAGGTAGACCGTCGCGGGCTTTCCGCACTTGTCGCACTGATTCTTCATGTCCGCCCTATCCTACGCGGCCGGGCACGCGCCCGCAAGCTTCCCCGCCGGGACGCCTCATCGCCCGCCCAGCGAGCGTTCCATCAGTTTCCAGCCCAGCAGCGTCTGCGAGATCACCAGTTGCTTTCCGTGCAGGATGATCGCGCCCTTGCCTTGCGGCTGCCACATGTCCTCGCCGATGGACTGCTTGATGATCCCGATGAGGTTGTCGCGGGCGCGGTTCCGCAGTTCGGCCGTCGTCTCGGTTCCCTCGGGATCGCTGCTCTTGTTGTTGGTGTTGTTGGTGGTGTCGAACAGGCCTCCGGACGTGTTGTTGTTCTGGTTGTCGGTTCCGACGGCGGCCTTGTTGAGGTCCATGCGGGGGCCCTTGAAGTCCGGCGCGACCATCAGCAGGTCGGCCACGTCGAACGTGCGGGTCCGCAGGGTGGTGTCGAGCGCCTGTCCGGTGGAGATTTCCACGACGCCCTGGTCGACCACCCAGTAGACGCGGGCGTACTTGTCGCGGGTTTGGCTGATCTCGTCGGTGACGAGGTCCAGCAGGCGTTCCATGGTGACGTTCCGCACCTGGAGCGTGACCTCGGTCTGCCGGGTGATTCCGGAGGCCTCCAGGGCCTTCCAGTTGACGTGCATGTTGGCGCCGCTGATTTCCTGGAGGAAGCGGAAGACGTCTTTCGCTTCGAGGGCCTCGAAATTGATTTTCGGAAATGCGCCCGGCCGGGCAGAGGCGCGGGTCTCGCCCGCGCGGGCAGCCGGCGCGGGCACGCGGTTGCGGAGCAGAACACGGCGCTGCGTCGTGACGATCACCGCGTCGTCCTCGGTGTAGTAGGCCAGCGGATGGCCCTTGGCGGCCGCCTGGGTCAGCACGAGTTCCAGCAGTTGCCCGACGGTGGCCTTGGGCGCCTTGACGGCCACGCGGACGTCGTCCTTGACGCCCGTGTCGTGGATCGATTCCCAGTCCACAACGATGCGCACCTTGCCCAGTTTGGCGACCTGATCGAGGGCGTCCTTGAGCGTGCCGGCGACGGCAGGGGACGTCAGCGAGACTTTCACCGCCTCAGCCGCGACGACGGGCGGGGCGGCTTTTTCCCCCTCGGCGGCGCGAACGGCCGGCGCGGCGCACAGCATTCCCACACACACCCACAGCACCCACACGGTTCGGTTCATGGCGCAGTGCTCCTCAAAAGTTTGGAGTTCACGTTCCGTCTTTGCCCGCGCATGGTATGGATAAAGACCGTCTGCCACTTTGATTATACCGCGTCGGGGCGGGGATAGCCAAGGGCAGGATGTGTGGCCTTGCCACGCACGCCAACGGAGGGATCGTCAAAAATCGTCAAAACCTTCGCAGGGATGAACACAGATAAACGCGGATCATTAAAAATTCTCTCTATGCTTTTTATCTGCGTTCATCTGTGTGCATTCCTGCGAATTCTCTTGTTTGAATGAAACATAGCCGAACGGCAAGCCGAGCGCCGGAGTTTATGGCGAGGGGGTGGCACGGCTTGCTTGC
>DNAS01000027.1:9000-12767 GCA_003485185.1 Phycisphaerales bacterium
ACGGGCTGCAAGCAGCCCGTGCCGCCCGCCGACGAATTTACCGCTTTGGGTTTGCGGAAGAAAGGAACGCGACAATGCGCGCCTTCAATTTGGACATGCGCGACGCGCGGGTCTGGCACTCCCAAACAGTGAAAACGTCCCAGCCTTTGTCTCGCAAAGCCCTGTTGGTCCTCTTGTCCCTGGCGGCGTTCTTTGCAAGTTTACTTACCCAATAGCGGCGTCGGGATGCGGGGATTCGGCATCTTCCGCAACGATGCATGTGCCAAAAACATCCGCTGACGTTGATGACCTTGCGAAGCCTTGGAAACACAAGATCGGGCGTTCCGGGAAGGGATTTGACATGCAGGCGATAACGATATCCAAGCGAGTGGACCATCCGACGAACGATCATTTCGGGAGCAGTGTCTTTCGATTTGACCGCCGCCATAATGCGGGAACGTTCGGACGTGCATACCGTGTCGGCCATGATTAATGCGAGTCTTCCATGCTTGTGATGAGCAACCCGCCTTTGAAGCATTTGCGAATCACCTGCTCCAAGGTGACGCCGCGGTCATGCAGTCACAGCATGCTTGATACTGTCGCGCTCTGATTAATCATTGTACTCACACTATTGAAATACGGGCGCGCCATGATACCACGGTGCTGTGTCGGAACGTCGAGACCGCTTCAATTGTGGTAGCCGGGTTCCTTACGAGCCGTGGGCGCGGCATCTCTGCAATGCCACCGATGACGACGAGCCAATACTTGTCTTGACGTCGATTGGCCTGCTGCCACTCGTGGTCGGTGAAGAGAATCTGTCCAGATAGAGCTTTGAGTCCCTTCACCTCGATCGCCAAATGATCGTCCTGCCGCCGCCCAAAGTCAAAGCCGCACGCGTCCTGTCGCCGATCAAGCAACTCGACCGTATCCACGCCACAAATGGCGGCCGAGTGTTGAAGGAAATACTCTTCCGCAAGTCGGCCCGTACGCAGCCGTTCGGCCACGTCCTCAACCCGCTCTCTCGTTGCCGCTATCGGTGTTACAACGAGTTGCTGGACTTCGGCGTCCCGTCGCAAGATACGTCCGACCACTTCGATCAGCGCCTCGTCGCTGGCCTCGGAGAATTCGCCCAGGACGCGTTGACGGTTCGGCCGCAGCGGGCGCTGGTGCCAACCGCTTCGAGCATTCGGATGCAGCGGGTCAAACTCGTCCCGCAGATTCTTCATGCTGGCAAGCGGCACGCCCAAACGCTGGCCGCTGTCGGCGAACGCGGCACGCCATGACCTGTACGAGAAACGATGCAGGAACTCGGCGTCCAGACGGCTCATGGCGTACGCGACGATGATCGCCTCGACTTCGATCAGCTTTCGCGCATGGCTACCGGAGACACGTTGTTCATTCATCGCCTCGCTCCATCATGCAGAACGGGCCGTCATTCGCCGAATTGGCTGAACAAGTATTCTGCCCGTTCCCGGCTCCACCAGTGGGGATCATTTTCCGGCAAATCCTCAAGGATGTCGGACAATCGCAGCTTGGACGTCGGCAGGGGAGGGAGGGCGCGTATGTCCCATCGAATGTTTTGATGATCGTGTATGAACTGAGTGAGTGCTTTGGGGCGCGAATCGGATTCCGTGGCGCACTTCCGCCCTTCGAGTCCATCCCCCAATTTCGCCACAACAAACAGGCGAGGCCGGCTTTGGGGCGCCCAATGGGTTGCATTCAAGAGAAACGCGTCAACGGAATATCCCAATTCGTTAAGCGCCAGGAGGGCTTCCTCGAAGTCGCGCCCCCCGTTGCTCATCAGGAATCCGACGACGTTTTCCAACATCACGAGGGGGGGGCGGCGGCTTTCCATGTCCTTGAGAATGCGTATCAATCCCCAGAAGGCTGATGATTCCTTTCCGTTCAATCCGTCCCAACGCCCCGCAATGGACAAATCGTTGCAGGGGAAAGAAGCGGTGAAAAGTTCGCACGTCGGGATGTCGTCAGCTTTCAGCGCGTGAACGTCGCCTATTGCCAAGTGGTTGTCGTTGGGCCAGTTCGCCAGGTAAATCTGCGCCTTGTCAGGGTCTATGTCATTCGCGAATTCGATGGTCCAGCCTTGTCGCTCTAAAGCGAGACGCACCAAGCCGATTCCAGAGAAAAACTCCGCGGCCCTGAAGGGGCGGCGAGATGTGCAACGAAATCGCCTCAGCGGAGTTTTGTTGGTGCGGCGTCTGTCGCTGAATAGTGATTTCGCCACGCCCAAAACCTTTCAAAATTGATGCATTGACAACAATGTTACGCGAAATCCCCAAGCGGTTCAAGGAACTCTCCACCTGAACAAGAGGTTGGAATGTGCGACAAAGGACGGGGAAATTCCGGAAGGCTCACAACAAACCTTCGCAGGGATGAACGCGGATACCCGCGGATTTCCGTGGTTTCAAAAGCATTTCCTGTCCGTGTTCATCCCGTGTATCCCTGCGAATTCTCTTGCTTGAATAAAACATAGCCGAACGGCAAGCCATACGCCGGAGTTTATGGCGCGCCCGGGGCGCGGTAGGATGGGGCGATGAGCGGCAATTGGCGCGGACAAGCGGAACTGCTGGCCCCGGCTGGGCAGTGGGAGTCGTTGCGGGCGGCCGAGGGCGCCCCGCTGGAGGCCACGTTCACGGACACGGCCGGGCGATCCGCGCGCGGGGTCGGGCGCGCGCCGCTGGCGAGCGCGAGAACGCGCCCGCTGACGACGGACCTGCTGCGGGCGCAGTTCGGGCGGCTGGGCGACACGCCGTACTCGCTGGGCGAGGTGGCGTTGGAGGGCCCGTCTGGCCCGGCCGAGAGCGTAAACGTGATGGCGCCGGCGGGGGAGTTGAACGAGCTGCGCCGCCGGGCCGTGGGCGAACTGCTGGCGGCGCGGCGCGAGGCCGAGACGTGGCCGATTGCCGCCGCCGACGCCCTGGAGACGATGCGGGCCGAGGCGCGAGGCGGCGCGCCCGCGAGCGAATCGCCGCCGCTGCTGTGCGTGCTGGCGCGCACGGAGGAACAGTTGGCGGCCGTGCTGGACTGGAACGCCAAAGCGCCCCCGCGCGTGGGCCTGCTCTATGCGGACATGGCGGAAGAGGCGGACGTATCGAGCGCGGTGGATGCGTGCCGCGCCGCGGCCGTGGCGATCGCGCCGGCGGGCCCGCGAATCCTCACCCTCGACGCCCACGAGCGCGTCCGCCGGCTGGCCGAGCTGCCCGCCGACGCCATCCTCGTGCGGAACCTCGGCACGCTGCGGATCGCGGCGCGGGTCGCGCCATCGCTGCCGCGCGTGGGTGATTTTTCGCTGAACGTCGCCAACGAGCTGACGGCCGGGCTGTTGGGCGCATGGGGGCTGGCGCGCGTCGCGCCCGGCTGCGACCTGTACCCCGAGCAGCTCACGCACCTCGCGGCGGCGCTGCCGCGCGGCGCGCTGGAAGTGCCCGTCTGGCGGCACGAGCCGATGTTCCACACGCAGTACTGCCTGTGGTCGGCGCACCTGGCCGGCGGGGCGATCGCGCCCGACTGCGGTCGCCTGTGCCGGCGAGAGCGCATCGACCTGCGAGACCGCGCGGGCCTGACGCTCCACGCGCTTGCCGACGAGTCCTGCCGGACGACGCTGTTCCGCGCCGTCGCGACGGACCGGATTCCCGAGACGGCGGCGCTGGCGGCCGCGGGCGCCGGCGCGGTCCGGGTCGAGCTGCTCGACGAGTCCGGCGCGCGCGTCGGCGCGATTCTCGATGCCGTCGCCGCCGGTCTCAAACGGGGGGGATTAACCGCGAATTTGC
>DNAS01000027.1:12888-13449 GCA_003485185.1 Phycisphaerales bacterium
AACCGCGAATTTGCCCTGAATTCACGCCCATTTCTGACCGGGCAGGGACGGTTTTTGACTCTTTTCCGCCGTTTTGGCGCTCTTTTTTCACCCCTTTTCGCGGGTTTTTCCGCCCCTGGCCGGGGGTGTTTCCGCGCGCCCCTGCGCCGCGCGGGCAAAGTCTTCCGCCCGTCGGGCCGATGGGGTATAATGGACGAGTTGGACACAGGCCGCCGCATCCGGGGGCGAATTGGATTCGACCGGACGGGTGAGGCGCCGGTGGCGTGCCGAGGTTCCAAGGTGGCCTCGTTAAACCCCTTGGGCTATTTTTACGTGCCAACAATGGCTACGCAATGGCTGCCTAATTAACTAGGCAACCCGTCTCGGTGGGCCTGGGCCCGTGGGCCTGCCGCGACGACAATCAACGGGCTCGCCGAGGGACAGTGGGGCGGTTACCCCTCGGGACTTCCGTCGCCCTGGCCTGGACGAACCGTGTCCCATGCGGGTCGGACGGGCGAGACGCAAAACAGGGACTACGCACGTAGAAGCCGTCGCTGAAACGTCACGGGACGCGGGTTCGAT
>DNAS01000027.1:13571-18562 GCA_003485185.1 Phycisphaerales bacterium
GACGCGGGTTCGATTCCCGCCGCCTCCAGTCGGCCGCAGGCCGACTAGAGCAGGAGAGCAGTAGACAGGAGAAAGTAGAGCAACCGGCTGACGCCACAATGTGGCCGCCGCCTGCCTTTTCCCCTCACTGCTCTCCTGCGGTCTCCTGTTCTCCTGCTCCACTCTCTGCCGTTTGCCCGCCACGCCGCACGGCGCCGCTTGGCCTGCGCGAGCGTGGGCGGTTCCTCACTCGACTCGAAAAAACCTTGTCGGCAACGGGGAACGGCCGTATTCTCAACGCCTAAATCCCCGGAAACGGGGGATTTCTGTAGAAAACAAGTTAGCCGTCGAAGGATTGAGAATCATGGATACATGGAAGTTCTTCGACATCACGCACCGTGAACATGGGATATGCAATCCCACGAGCGAGGAGAAACTGGCGCGTCTCGTGGAACTCCTGCGCCTCCCGGCGAACGCGCGGGTGGTGGACATTGCGTGCGGCAAGGGCGAGTTCCTGATTCGCCTGGCGGAAGCCTATGGCGCTCGCGGCATGGGCATCGACATTTCCCCTTTCTTCATCGCCGAAGCGGACAGAAGGCTCAAGGCGCGGGCGCCGAGTTCCGGCATCGCCTTCACGCGGATGAACGGCGCCGATTTCAAGCCGGACCCGCCGCACGGCTTCGATGTGGCGTCCTGCATCGGCGCCAGTTGGATCTTCGGGGGGCATGCGGGCACTCTCGAAGCGATGATCCGCATGGCCAGGCCCGGCGGCTGGGTGATCGTGGGAGAGCCCTACTGGCGGCACGAGCCGTCCGGGGAGTACCTGGAGGCATCCGGGTGCGCGAAAGAGAACTTCGGGAGCCACGCATCGAATGCACAAGCCGGAGAGCGGCTGGGGCTGGAGCTCGTTCACACCATCGTCAGCAACCTGGACGACTGGGACCGGTATGAGGGCCTCCAATGGTTCTCGACGGCCGAGTACGCTCGCGCCCATCCGGACGATCCGGACCTGGCGGAGGTGGTTGAGCGCGTGGGCAAGGCGAGGACGGCATACCTGCGTTGGGGCCGCGACGCGCTGGGCTGGGCGATCTACATGTTCCGAACGCCCCCCGCGGCCTGACCAACGAATGAACGCGAGCCGGAACAGGCCGACCGCTTGACGGTGCTTCCCCTGCGTGAACGGGGGCGGTTGCCGAATGCGACGCGGGCGGTGGAGCCGGTGACATCGCAGGACCAGAGTCGGCCATATGACCTGAGCGGGAGGAAAACGAGCCTGCTAGCCGGCCGCAACACGCTTGACGTGGCACCAGCTCGGGGATATGTTTTCATCTTGGGGGCTCGGCCCATCAAACGGTAGTTGTCGTACAATAATGAGTTGGCTGAGAAGACCGACCACTTGGTTCAAGAGGGAAGATATGATCGACCTCCGAAACGAAGACAAGGTTGCCATCCTCCTCCAGTTGGAGAAGACGGCCACCAGCCAGATGATGGAGAACAAGCGTGAGGAGATGTCCTGGTTGAAGGTGTTCCTCCTGTTCTATGGGGCGTTGGTTGCTTGGTCCGCCCAGCGCTGGCTCGCCCAGGCACAGGTCAACGCACAGGACGCTGGCTTGGTCCATGGCGTATTGATCTTCTCCCTCGTTGCGACCTTCGTCTTCAGTTTTCTCTTTATCAGGACCCGCTGGTCGTATTACGGTGTCTCCCGCCGCCTATTGCGTATCCAGTCACTCCTCGGCCTCTACGACGCGGAGACTTGGGGTGAGTCAGATGCCCCACTTGGCGACATAGACCGGATCGGCTATGTCAAGGGATGGCGGACATGGCGAGAGAACACGAAGCCTTTTAGCAGTTTCACAACCCGGATGATATACGTCTGGGGTTCCAATATGACAATGTGCTTCATCGCCTACTTCGCGCTGACGAGGATCGATCCAAAGACTTCAGTCTACTTCCTGGTCTTTTGGCTGATCATCAACGTGTTTCTCCTCGGGCTGATCATGTTGATTGACTTCTTACACTTCTACGTTCCGAGAGAGAAAAGAAACTGAAAGATATTGGAAGCCAACAAGTTGCTGCTGCCGACCTCGTAAACTCGGTGGCAGAGTATGGCGTTAGCAGAGTCATAGCAACCACTGTTTCTGTCCGTACACCTTGCGATTCTCGTCCCGCCGCACCGGCAGGTTTTTTCGCAAAGCCTTCCGCGGCTTCTCCAGGCTGAGGCCCCTCGACCCCGCTCGGGGTAAACCGTCGGGTTCATTGCCCGCCATCGCAGCCTTGGCTAGCGCCGCGGGCGAATCGCCGCAAAGCGACCGGTGAAATACTTCACAAAACTTCTTGAAAGTTTTCAACGAGCCCGCGTACCTTAGTAGCGGAAGCTAGAGGCGAACCGTTTCCTCGCTTCGATTCGTGGATCGTTAGTTCGTTCGTGCCGCACGTCTCATGCATCCTTACCGCCCCTCACGGGCGTGCAGAGGAGCAGGCATGGAAACGCACTACGTCCAGAACGCGGACCTGCTGCAAACTTTGGGCGGGCCGCGGGGAAAGCGGATGATCGGGCCGGCGCCCACGCCGGCCCTGGCGTGGTTGGTCTCCATGCAGGATTCCGCCTCCCTGGACGGCCTGACGCAGCCCCGCGCGGCGCAGAGCCCCAAGAGCCTGTTTCTTCCTCCCAGCGAGTCGGTCAGCACGTACGGTCCGCGCGCATCGCCGACGGCGACGGAAACCCAGCCGCTCGTCATGCTGGGCGTGCGGGCCTGCGAGTTGAGGGCGCGGAACTATCTCGACAAGGTTCTGGCCGGCGGCGAGTTCCATGACCCCGCCTATCGCCGGCGGCGCGAGGCGATCACGATCGTCTCCTGCGACTGCGCCGACTGCGCCGAATCGTGCTTCTGCACCCTCGTGGGCGGCCAGCCGTTCGCCACCGAAGGCTTCGACGTGAATCTCACGCCGGTGGACGGGGGGTTCGTCGCGGAGGTCGCCACGGACAAAGGCCGGCAATGGCTGGGACAGATCGCCTCGACCCCAGCCGCGCCCGCCCAGCTTGCCGCGCGGGAAAAGCTCCGCAAGGAGATGACGGCCCGTCTCCACAAGCAGAACGCCGCCTACGCCACGAGCGCCTTCGAGAGCGTCCCGGCGAAGCTGCCCGAAGGCGACGACGAGGGCTGGCAGACGTTTGCCGCCGACTGCGTGGAATGCGGCGCCTGCACGCACATCTGCCCCACGTGCCATTGTTTCTATCTCTACGACCAGGCGGCGGGGGAGGACCGGTTCGAGCGCGTGCGAACCTGGGACAGTTGCCTCTTGAGCACCTACCATCGCATGGCCGGAACGTTCGGAATGAAGCCCACGCCGCGTCCGAGGCTCTCCAGCCGTCTGGCCAATCGCGTGCTGCACAAGTTCGTCTACTCGCTGCGGCAGTATGAGCTGCCGGGCTGCGTCGGCTGCGGGCGTTGCGTGGACGCCTGCCTGGGGGCCATCGACATCCGGCGGGTGGTCCGGGACCTGAGCGCATGAACTCGCAAAATCCCTACACTCCGGTCCCGGCCGAACTCGTGGAAGTCCACGACGAGACGCCGACGATCAAGACCCTCGTTCTGGCGCCGAGCGAGCCGGTGGAGTTCAAGGCCGGGCAGTTCGTGCAGTTGACCCTGCCGGGCGTCGGCGAGGCGCCCTTCACGCCTTCCGGCTCGCCGCGCGAGAAGGATCGCATCGCCATCACGATCCTCCGGACGGGGGTCGTCACGGATCGGCTGCACGAATGCCGCCCCGGCCAGACGCTCGGCCTGCGCGGGCCGTTCGGCAAGGGCTATCCCCTCGACAAGCTCCGCGGGCGCGAGGTGCTGGTGGTGGGGGGCGGCGTGGGCCTGGCGCCCCTGCGGGCGCTGATCCTGGCGCTGCTGCCGGAGACGGACACGATTGCCCGGCTCAGCATCCGCTACGGCGCGCGGTGCATGGAGGAGCTTCTCTATCGCAACCAGCACGCCGCCTGGGCCGCCCAAAAAAAGGTCGATTTCGCCGCCACCATCGACCGCCCCCAGCCGGGCTGGACCGGGCCCACCGGCGTGGTCACCACGCTGCTGAAGAACCTGGACATGGACAAGGCCAACTGCCTGGCGTTCGTCTGCGGGCCGAGCATCATGTTGAAGTTCGCCACGTACGCCCTGGAGGCCGAGGGGCTCGCGCCGCAGCAGATCTACCTGTCCATGAACCGTCGCATGAGCTGCGGAATGGGGCTCTGCGGACGGTGCAACATCGGGCCGTACTACCTCTGCAAGGACGGACCGGACATGAACTACGGGACCATCAAGGACTATCCGAATGTCTTCTGAACGCGCCAGCCCGGCCGCGACGGCAGGTCGCACCGCATGCACGCTGTGCCCGGCGCTGTGCGCGGTGGAGCTGGCCCGGCAGGGGCCCGGCGCCTGGCAGTGCGAGCCGCCGGAGAACGGCGTGGGACTTTGTCCGCGGGGCAGCGCCCTGGGAGAACTGCTGGGGCATCGCCGGCGAATCCTCTCCGCGGCGCGGCGGGAGCAGGGGCGCTTGCGATCCATAAGTCTCCCCTCGGCCTGTGATGCCATTCTCCATGCGGCCGGCGAGCGGAGGATCATCTTCTGCCTGGACGCCAACGTTCCCTGCGAGCAGATCCTGGCGGCTGCGGCGTGGTGCGGCGCGTGGCGTGGCGCGGCACTGTGCGTGGCGCTGGAACCGGCGGAAGAGCAGTTGCTGTTCGGCGTGGAAGCGGGCGGGGCGGACTATCTCCGCGCCGAAGAACTCGCGGAGTGCGACGGATTCCTCGTCATCGGCGATGCCTTTGCGGCGAACCCCACCTGCGCCCGCGGCGTGTTTGATGGGCGGAAAAATGGGAACGGGCGCACCCCGCTGGTGGTGATCGACGCCGCCGGCGGAACGGCAGGGAAGTTCGCCACGCACCGCCCGCCCGTGCCGGCGGGGCGGGAAGCGGATGTGTTGGGCGTCGTGGCGGCGGCGGGGCTTGGGGGCGCTCCGCCCAAGGG
>DNAS01000166.1 GCA_003485185.1 Phycisphaerales bacterium
GAGTTTTCAGACAGAGCCTAGTCTGAAAACTCTGAAACCGGTGTGCCACGGCTTGCTTGTCAAGCCGTGTAGCCGCAAGAACACTGCTTGCAAGCAAGCAGTGCCACCCTTCAGCTCCGTGACGTCCGAACAGTGGGTGGTGCCCGCGATGGGCGGATCGTTGCCGCCGTGAATGAACCCATACCCTCGAACCGGCGATTCTGCTATCATCCGCCCCGTGACGCCCGAAAGCCCCGAACAGCTCGACACGCCCGCCATGCGGCAGTACCGGCAGTTCAAGGAACAGTACCCGGACTACCTGTTGCTGTTCCGCATGGGCGACTTCTACGAGATGTTCTACGAGGACGCCAAGACGGCCTCCCGCATCCTCGGGCTGGCGCTGACCAGCCGGAGCAAGGGCCCGACGGCCGTCCCGCTCGCGGGCCTGCCTTACCACGCCCTGGAAGGCTACCTCGCCCGCCTGATCCGCGCCGGCCAGCGCGTTGCCATCTGCGAGCAGGTGGAGGATCCCAAACTCGCCAAGGGCCTGGTCAAGCGCGACGTCGTCCGCCTGGTCACGCCCGGCACGCTCACCGAGGAGGAGCTGCTGGACCAGCGCGAGGGGAACTACCTCGCGGCCGTGTTCGCGCCCACGGGCGGGCGCGAATCGGCGGGCATCGCCTGGGTGGAGCTGTCCAGCGGGGCGTTCTGGACGATGCTCGCGTCGGCCGACCACGTGCTGGACGAGCTGGTGCGGATCGCCCCGGCCGAGGTGATCTACCCCGAGGGCGGCCCGTGGGACGCGCCGGCGTGGCGCGACCGCCTCCGCCAGACGACCGGCGCGGTTCCCGTCGCGCGTCCGCCGTGGGCGTTCGACGCGCACTCAGCCGGCGAGACGCTGCGCAAGCACTTCCGGGCGGCCACGCTCCAGGGCTTCGGCTTCGACGGGTGGGACGAAAGCCTCTCCGCGGCAGGGGCGATTCTCGAATACCTCAATGAGACGCAGCGGACCGCGCTGGAGCACATCCGCACGCTGCGGAAGTTCGACCGGTCGGACCACATGTCCATCGACGGAAACACGCTCCGCTGCCTGGAGATTCACCGCACGCTGCGGGGCAACCGGCGCGAGGGGAGCCTGCTGTCGTGCGTGGACCAGACGCGCACGGGGATGGGCGCCCGCCTGCTGGAGCGCTGGCTGACGTTCCCGCTGACGCGCTACAGCGACATCGTCGCCCGCCAGGACGCCATCGAGCAGCTCGCGGCCGACCGGGCGCGGCTCGGACGCGTCCGCGAGCTGCTGGGCGGCGTGTCGCAGATTGACCGGATCGCCGCGAACATTGCCATGCGCCGGGTCCGCCCGCGCGAGCTGGTGGCGCTGGGGCAGACTTGCCGCGCGCTGCCCGCGCTGGCGGTGGAGACCGCCGCCCTCGACGCCGACCTGTTCGCGCGCCTCGCGCCGAGCCTGTCGGGGCTGGACGGCCCGGCCGAGCTGATCGAGCGCAGCATCGACCCCGACTGCCCCAACGTCCTGCGCGAGGGCGGGGTGATCGCCTCGGGCTTCCACGAGGAGCTTGACCGCCTGCGCCGCATCGGCGCCGACGGGCAGAGCTGGCTGGCCACCTACCAGGCCGAACAGACCCGCCGCACCGGCATCAACACCCTGAAGGTCGGCTACAACAAGGTCTTCGGCTATTACATCGAGGTGACCAACGTCCACGCGGAGAAGGTCCCGCCCGATTACGTCCGCAAGCAGACGCTCAAGAACGCCGAGCGCTACATCACCGACGAGTTGAAGCGCTACGAGAGCGAAGTGCTCACGGCCGGGGAAAGGGCGCGCCAGCTCGAGGCGGAAATCTTCGAGCACATCCGCGCCGCGCTGGCCGAGCACATCCCAGCCATCCAGGCGGCGGCCGACGCCCTCGCCGCGCTCGACGCGCTGGGCTCGATGGCGACGCTGGCCGTCGAACGCGGATATATGCGCCCCACGATCACCCAGGACAACGTGCTGCACATCGTCGCCGGGCGGCACCCCGTGCTGGCCGAGCAGCTCCGCGAGAAGTTCGTCCCCAACGACGTCCACATGGAAGCGAAGGACGACCGCCTGCTCATCATCACGGGCCCGAACATGGCCGGCAAGAGCACCTACATCCGCCAGGCGGCGCTGCTGGTGCTGCTGGCGCAGACGGGGAGCTTCATCCCGGCCGAGCAGGCGGTCATCGGGCTGGCCGACCGCATCTTCACGCGCGTCGGGGCGGCCGACGAACTGACCGCCGGCCTGAGCACCTTCATGGTCGAGATGATCGAGACCGCCAACATCCTCAACAACGCCACCCCGCGCTCGCTGGTGATCCTCGACGAGGTGGGGCGCGGCACGAGCACCTACGACGGGCTGGCGCTGGCCTGGGCCATCAGCGAGCACCTGGCCCTGCGCGTCAAATGCCGCGCGCTGTTCGCCACGCACTACCACGAGCTGACCGAGCTGGAAAGCCTGCTGGACGGCACGAAGAACCTCAACGTCGCCGTCCGCGAATGGGCCGACGAGGTGATTTTCCTGCACAAGATCGTCGAGGGCGGCTGCGACCAGTCCTACGGCGTGCACGTGGCGCGCCTCGCGGGCGTGCCGAAGGAGGTCATCGACCGCGCGCGGGCCATCCTGCCGCAGCTCCAGGCGCACCTGGCCGAGGGGCTGGACATGCCCGAACTGGCCCGCAGGGCGCAGGCGGCTGCCGCGCAGATGCAACTGTTCGCCGACCCCGCCGCCCGCGTCGCGCGGGAACTCCAACACGCCGACCTGGACAACCTCACGCCCCTCGCCGCCCTCGACCTGCTGCGGAAACTCAAGGCGGAACTGTAAGAAGAACAGTCCACGAATTGCACGAAATGCACGAAGAAAAAGGAAAGAGAAAGAAAAAGTTCCTGACCCCTTTTCGTTCTTTTCGTTGCGAATGATCCGCCATTATCGGGGAGTTAACACAATGTTTTTGCCGCCACAACTCGATCAAAAGATACTTCAACGTTTCGATCATCTTATCCAACAGGGGCAAAGATTCTTGGATGAGACAAACCCTGATGGAGGCGTCGGGCTTATCCGAGACCTTGGTGTCCCGACCTGGAAGATCAATTACGCGAGCCTACTGGCATATGTCCTGCCACCCCGCCACTACCATCGCCACCTTATCCAGGATGTGGACAATCAATGCCTGACGTGGGGTTGGATTCATAATCACTTGGCTTATCTGAAGGGCATCCGTGACGACTATGCCAACGGGTTTCTTGGCAACTTCGCAGTGGCAATCGAGGCGGAGATGGCCTCGGACTACATGAGGCAGGCAGAACAGCTTCTCACCGAAGGGCAGAGCGGAAAGTATGATCATATACCGGCCGCCGTATTGGCTGGGGCCGTTCTGGAGAAGTCCCTGAGGGCCATCTGCGGCCAACAAGCTCCCCCGGTACCCACGCGAGACGCCAAAGAGCGTCCGATGACGCTGAACGGCTTGGTGGACGCACTCAAGAAGGCGGGAGCGTTCAACGAGATGGTCGCCAAACAACTCCGCGCTTGGGCCGATATTCGGAACCATGCTGCGCACGGGGAGTTCGATCTGTTTACCCGGTCTGACGTCGAGCTAATGCTTAAGGGCGTAACAGCCTTCCTCGCCGGGCACTTGCGGTAGCGAGCGAATCTGACACCACACGCTTCAAGCGGGCTTTTTTCTTCTCCAGGCGGGTGGCGTGGTTTGTCCCGCAGTCCCGAAGGGACGCTTTCGGCGGGACAACCACGTTTCGTGGAATGAAAGATCGTGGTTGAGCCTTTCGGCCCAGCCCACGGCACCTAGCTGTTCGAGGCGTTCTCCCTCCCGCGCTCGCGCCGTTTCGGAAAAGGTCGTAGAGCGCGATCGGATCACTTCGACCTTTGAACTCCGAACACGACCTTCTTGTCGGTATCCGGTTCTCGGTCTCCGGTCTTCCCCTCAGTCCTCAGTTCTCAGTCCTTCTTCTTCGTGCAATCCGTGTAATCCGTGGACAG
>DNAS01000096.1 GCA_003485185.1 Phycisphaerales bacterium
GTCGCCAGCGTGCTGTCGTTCTACTTCCGCGACGAGGTGCTGCCCTACTACGGCGGCGGCACCGACGCCGCACGCGCGGTGGCCGGCAACGACTTCATGTACTGGGACCTGATGCGGCGCGCCTGCGAGCGCGGGATCAAGGTGTTCGATTTCGGCCGCAGCAAGCGCGGCACCGGCGCGTTCGACTTCAAGAAGAACTGGGGCTTCGAACCGGCGCCGCTGTATTACGAATATTGCCTGGTGGCGGATGAGGCCGTGCCCGAGATCAATCCGCTCAATCCGAAGTACCGTCTCTTCATCCAGGCCTGGAAGCGGATGCCGCGGGCGCTCGCCAACGTGATCGGCCCGCACATCGTGAAGAACCTGGGGTAGGACATGGCTCAAGTCTTTGACGTCGCCGGCCCTCCCCCCCCCCCCCCCCCCCACACGGGGGGGGGGGGGGGGGGATTTTTCTTCCCCGGGGGGGGGGGGGGGGGCAAAAACCCCCCCCCCCCCCCGGCCCGCCGCGCCGACCGCGCCGGCGAGCTTGGCGTCGCCCCCGCCGATTCCGCCGGCCAGCCAGACCGCCAGCATCGGCAGGAACCCCGCCGCCAGTCCGCCCAGCGACCCGAGCAGGCCCAGCTTGTCCGAATCGCCGCCCCACCCGCCGACCAGGGCGTTGCCGATCAGCCCGACCGCCACGCCGGAATAAGTCAGCCAGTTGGGGATCTTCCCCCGGCGGACGTCCGCGATGGCCGCCGCCACCAGCATCACGCCCAGGACGGGGTACTGCCAGACATTCTCAATCGGCGGCATCGCCGCTCCTCTCGCCGGGTCGTGCCCATGAACCGCCGGAACCGGCCGGCGCAGGCCCGCGCCTGTTTCACCTGCAAACCAGAGCCTGACTACCGGCTACTGACTACGAATTTCCGTCGTCAGTTGGCGACGCCTTCGCTGCCGGGAGTGGCGCCCTGTCCGCCCTTGATGGTTTCCCAGGCGCTGTTGATCCACTGGACGATGTCCTTGCGGAACCAGACCACCACCGCCAGCACGGGCAGCGCGATCGCCGCGACGATCAGGATGTACTCCACCATGTCGGCGCCCTGGTCGTCCCGGTGCAACGCCTTGAGTTTTCTGACGAGTTCACGCATCATTCGCATACTCTCTTGCAGGCCGGGTTTGTGCCCACGCCCCGCTCCGCGCCGGCCCGTTACGGGAGCGGAAGGGCTTCCAGAAACGTCACCATGCGGTAATGCTCGGAGAGAATCTCCAGCAGCATCCGCAGCATGTAGACCATCGGCAGGCCGAAGCCCACCATCAGCAGGATCCATTCTACCGTCGCGGCGCCCCGCCGGTCGCCGCCAATTGTGCGCAGCGGTCTCATTGCGCCTTGCCGTCCTGTCCGGCGGAAAAGATCTTCCGCGTCAGGTCCCACTGGTCGCGAAGGACGCGGACCTTCGGCTCGTCGCGGAACGACGACTTCCGCTCGGTCCAGGCGAGCCGTCCGCGACCGCTCTTGCCTTCCTCGCTGTCGTCCAGCGCGTAGACGAACAGGTCCTGCACGGCGTACTTTCCGTCGGCCGTCAGGGGGAGCACCTCGGAGACCTGCGTCAGCCCGCGCCGCCCGTCGTTGAACCGCGTGACCAGCACGACCACGTCGATGGCCGACGCGATCTGCGCGCGCAGCGCGTGCAGGGGCAGCTCGATGTCGCTCATCATCGCCAGCGTCTCCAGGCGGTTCAGCGCGTCGTACGAGGTCGTCGCGTGCAGCGTGGACATGCTGCCCGCGTGCCCGCTGGTCATCGCCTGGATCATGTCCAGCGCCTCGGCGCCGCGCACCTCGCCGATGATCACGCGGTCGGGCCTCAGGCGCAGCGCCGAGCGGAACAGGTCCGTGATCGTCACGCCCCCGCGACCCCAGCGGTCCGGACGGCGCGTCTCCAGAGAAATCACATGGTCCTGCTGGAGCGCCAGCTCCGCCGAGTCCTCGATCACCACGATCCGCTGGTGGTTGGGAATGAACGCGCTCAGGACGTTCAGCAGGCTGGTCTTTCCGCTGCTCGTTCCGCCGGCCACCAGGATGTTTTTCTCCGCCAGCACGCACAGGCGGACGTATTCCATGACCTCGGCCGTCCACGATCCCAGCTCGACGAGGCGCTCCCCGTGGAACATCGTCTTGGCGAACTTGCGGATGGTCATGCAGATTCCGGTCCGGCACAGCGGCGGCAGCACGACGTGGACGCGGCTGCCGTCGGGCAGGCGCGAGTCGATCAGCGGATGCTCCTCGGTGACGCGCCGCCCGGTGTACTGGAGGACGTTCTTGACGGCCGCCAGGAGCGACTCCTCGTCCTCGAATTTCGCGTCGGTCAGGACCAGTTTTCCGTCCTTCTCGACGTAGATTTCGTGCGGCGTGTTGACCATGATCTCGGCCACCGACGGGTCGCGAAGAAACGGCAGGATCGGCGCCAGGAAGTGCTCGACCGTCTTTTCGAAGATCGTGGATTCGATCATGACGCAATCGCCTCGGGCCCGGCGCATACCCCCCGCGCGGGCCTTCTACAGGTTTAACGCCCCGGCGCGGCGAAAATCGCGGCTGGGCGCGAAATTATCGCGGGTTATTTTCTTACCTTAAATCGGCCTTTCCCCGCAGGCAAGTTGAATCCAAAGCGGTGCTTGGCGTCTTGTCCTTGCAGATCGCAAGCCCAGGCCCTACAATGCCGATTCTTACGCTGGGCCCTGCGGCCCGGTGTGTGGAGAGGTGCCAGAGCGGCTGAATGGGCCGGTCTCGAAAACCGGTGTGCCCTTATGGGTACCGCGGGTTCGAATCCCGCCCTCTCCGATCCCGATTTTTGCGTCGGGCCGTAAGGCAAGATGCCTTCACGGCCTTGCGCTCTTTCTCCCCACCCTTGCCATGCCTCGTGGTGCACAGATTTCAAGATTGGCAGGCCAAAGGTCTGGACACGGGATCGATGCTGGGGAATCCACAGTTTACGGCTCCAGACAAGGACGATTACTCCCTCCGGACCGGTTCATCCGCCGTGGATGCCATTTCGACAAACGCTGATTTTGCCCCATGAATCAAGACGGACTTCCGTGGTACCACTCGGCCGCAGGGAAAAGGATTGGATTTAGGTGCATTGGAGAGCCATTAGGGAACAACACCGTCGGGAAAATGATTTTCACGCCTCTGGCGGACAATCAAGCCCTCGATTATCCTGTCTTGCTTGTTGATGGCTTGGAACCGCAGCGATAGTTCGAAATCCAAATGAGGATCGGGTGCCCGACTTCACTCGTTTTCCCGACACCCACAGACACGGGATTCCGCCATGAAGGCTTCCACACGGAACGGGATTTTTCCCGCCATTGACGCGCGAGGCCTTTCCGGTCGCGTCTTCTCCGGCCCGCAACTGCTCCAGATTGCCATGCCCATGGGCGGTCTCGGTGCCGGGTGCATCTGCCTGAGCGGGCACGGCGCGTTGCAGGATTTTTCCCTTCGCCACCGCCCCGCCACCAGCGCCGTCGCGGATGGCCACGGGACGGGGGAATGCGGTTTCGCCCTGCTTCGCGTCAAGGGGGCGCGGGCGGTCACGCGCCTGGTGGAAGGCCCGATGCCCGTCGAGAAGATCTACGATCAGGGCCTCCAGGCCCAAGGCTATCGCCACGGCGGCTACGAGGGCCTGCCGCGTTTCGAACGGTGCCGGTTCACGGCGGCCTATCCGTTCGGGCAGGTGAGTCTGTCCGATCGCCACGTGCCGCTGAAGGTGTCGATCACCGGATTCAGCCCCCTGATCCCGCGGGACGACCGCAACTCGGGCATCCCGGCGGCCATTCTCGAATACACGCTGACCAACCCGACCCGTCGGACCGTCGAATTTGAGTTTTCCTACCACCTGTCGCACCTGGCGGTGGGCAAGTCCGGGCGCAAGGGCGCCCGCAGCCGGGCCGTGCCCGACCTCGGCGTGTTCTCCTGGAACGTCGAGAAGAGTCACGACGCGAGCTTCGGCAGCGCGGCGCTGGCCGTGATCGGACATAAACCCCGCGTCAAGGGCGCGTGGTTCCGCGGCGGATGGTTCGACTGGATCTCCGTCCTCTGGCGGGAAGCAAGCACGGGGCATTTCACCGTCAACGACGGCAACCCCGATCGCGAAGAGAACGTCCATCACGGCGGGTCCGTCCTGGTACCGGGCAGGCTCAAGCCGGGCGAGAGCGTGACGATCCCCTGCGTGATCGCGTGGTACTTTCCCAACGCCGACCAGACGTACGGTGCGGCGCCGGCAGGCTGCGGGTGCGGCGCG
Source organism: Phycisphaerales bacterium (assembly GCA_003485185.1). Taxonomy (GTDB): domain Bacteria; phylum Planctomycetota; class Phycisphaerae; order SM23-33; family SM23-33; genus UBA12270. Next base: position 4,275 of record DNAS01000096.1, read on the forward strand.
GGCGACGGCAACTGCGGCTCGCCCGACGACAACCACCCGCCGCTCTGGCAGCCGTACTACGCCACGCAATGGTCCGACGCCCTGGACGTCGCCCGTTACGTCGGCGAGCACTATGCCTCGTTGCGCGAGCGGACGCTGGCGTTCCGCCGAGCCTTGGCGCGGTCCACCGTGCCGCCCGAAGTCCTCGACGCCGTCAGCGCCAACCTGGCCATCCTGAAGTCCCCCACGATCCTCCGGCAGGCGAACGGAAACGTCTGGGCGTGGGAAGGCTGCTGCGTCGCCGCCGGTTGCTGCGCCGGCTCGTGCACCCATGTGTGGAACTACGCGCAGGCCTTGCCGCACCTGTTCCCGCAACTGGAGCGCACGCTGCGGGAGCAGGAATTGGAGCGGTCCATGGACGCCGAGGGGCACATCAACTTCCGCGCCGCCCTGCCGGACGGCCCGACCCCGCACCAGGGGCACCCCGCCGCCGACGGGCAACTGGGCGGAATCATGAAGGTCTTCCGCGACTGGCAGATCGGCGGCGACCTCGCCTGGCTGGAGCGCATGTATCCGTCGGCCAAGCGCAGCCTGGACTACTGCATCCGCCGATGGGATCCGGACCGGCGCGGCGGGCTGTTCGAGCCGCACCACAACACCTACGACATCGAGTTCTGGGGGCCGGACGGCATGTGCACCAGCATCTACGCCGGAGCCCTGGCGGCAATGGCGGCCATGGCGGCCGAACTGGGGCGTGACGATGACGCCCGCTCCTACTGCGCGCTGGCTGAAACCAGCGCCCGCTTCCTCGACGAGCAACTGTTCAACGGCAGCTACTTCGAGCAGAAGGTGATGTGGAAGGAACTCCGCGACCAGTCGTTCGCACAGAAGATCGCCGCCGCGGACGACGGGACCGATGAGGTGCTCCGCCTGCTCCGGTCCGAGGGGCCGAAGTACCAGTACGGCCGGGGCTGCCTGGCCGACGGCGTCATCGGGGCGTGGATGGCGAGGCTCTACGGCATCGACTCGCCGCAGACCGTCGCGAACGTCCGGAAGCATCTGCGGGCGCTGTTCCGCCACAATTTCAAGACCGACCTGTTCGAGCACGCCTGCGCCCAGCGCCCGGGATACGCCGTCGGACACGAGCCGGGCCTGCTGCTGTGCACCTGGCCTCGCGGCGGAAAGCCCACGCTGCCCTTCGTCTATTCCGACGAGGTCTGGACCGGCATCGAATACCAGGTCGCCTCGCACATGATCCTGGAAGGACTCGTCGAGGAAGGGCTCGCGCTGGTTCGCGCGGTCCGCAGCCGCTACGAGGGGCACGTCCGCAATCCCTTCAACGAATACGAGTGCGGCAGCTACTACGCCCGCGCGATGGCCAGCTACGCCCTGCTTCCGTCGCTCAGCGGGTTCCGCTACTCAGCTGCGTCGCGAACACTCTGGCTGGCGCCGCGCCTGGAGAAACGCCCGTTCCGCACGTTCTTCTCCACAGCCGGCGGGTACGGCGTCCTCACGCTGAAAAAAACCTCGCTGACGATCGAGAGGGTCGAGGGTGAACTGAAGGTCCACACGCTCCGCTTGACGCTGGACGGCAAGGAGCGTGAGATTGCGTGCGACGTGATGGCCGTCGCCGGAAAGGAATCCGTGACGCTGAAACTATGATTCACGTCGACGGCGCGGCGGTTTGGCATCGTTGAGTCGGAACGCAAACCAAGGCGCGATGCCCACCTTCCTGTTCCGATCCTTCCCCGATAAAAAACGTCGCCTCTGAACCGTGTTTTCGCCCATCGCGCCCCGGTCAACGGCATGGCGCGTCCTGACAGCTCATCCCGAACATCCGTTCTTTCAGGTCCAGGTAGTACAGGTAATCCTCCGGCTTCACGTCCGGCGGGCAACGATGGTCGCAGAATGGGATATACCCGCCCCGCTCCACCAGCGGCACGAGCGTTTCCAGATAGTCCCGGATGGCTTCGCGCCCCTTGGTCAGGACCATCTTGTTCACCCCACCCATGATTCGCAGTTCCTTGCCGTACTCCTTGAGCAACTCGGCCGGATGGGTGCAACAATTGACCTCGAACGGGAACAGGCA
>DNAS01000049.1 GCA_003485185.1 Phycisphaerales bacterium
CACTCAAGCGTGAAATGCTCTAGCGGTGGGGCGGGTGCTCCAGATCTTCATCGTGGCCATCGGCGTGAAGTTCGCGTTTGTGGCGCTGGGGCGCATCTTCCCGGGGCTGCTGCACTGACGGAATCGTTATCGGCGCACCCACTGCGCCGCGGCTTCGGCCAGCGCCGAACCCAGGCGACGGTAATCGTCGATCGTGTAATACACCTTCCCGTTGCCCTGGTAGCTGGTTTCCAGCGTCGCCGCGTCGATGCCCAGCATCTCGCGCCCCCAGCGGACGCTGGACATGCCCAGGATCCGCGCCTCACCCGCCGGTTTGGGCGTCTTGTGCGCGATCGGCGAGCGAATCTCCTCCGGAATCCGCGTGTGGTACACCTCGGCGAACGCGCGGGCCGTCTCGTCGATCGGCGTCTCGAAGTCCCATCCGCGAAGGGGAATGTAGTTCTCCTGCTCGTGATGGCTGGGGGCGTGCAGGTCCAGCAGGAGAATGTTCCGGCTGGCTCTCTTGATGCGGACCACGTCGGCCATGATCGCCTTGGCCTCCACCCGCCGCTGCATCCTGCCGTACCCGCGGTTCGTGTCGTGCGGCCAGGGGTCTTTCCCGTAGCTGCCGCCGACGACGTCGTCGACGTCCACGAAGGGCACCGCCCACCACGTGATGGATTTCGCCAGGTCCGCGTCAGCCGCCACGCGCCGTAAGACGCCCTCCAGCACCCACGAGCCGGGGGTCTCGCCGGCGTGGTGCCGCGCGGTGAGGTAGACGGCGGGTTTGTCGGCCTCGGCCGGGCCGGTGTAGGCCCGCGCCATGCGGTGGTCACCCAGCGTCACGCCGATCTCGCCCGTCCGGAACGTCGGCGACAACTCGTCCCGCAGTGCCCGCCAGTCGGCAAGCTGGTAGGGAAAGCAGTGGGCGAACTCCAGGCTGTTGCAGTCGGCGTCGAGATCCCAGGCGTATTCCGTGCGTCCGTCGGGTTGCGGGACCGCGCGGGCCTGGCCCGTGCGCCGCCAGGCGCCATCCGTGGCCCGGAGCACCGGGCGGTTGCCGGACCAATTGCCTCCGCCGAGGGTTTGCTCGGGATTGCCCAGCACCACCGTCGCGCCGCGCCCCGCCAGACCGTCCAGGCGGAAGTGAAACCACATCGCTTCCGGGCAGTTCTTCGGCTGGGCGGCGAACCGCACCACGGGCCTGCCCGTCCCCTCGTCGAGATTCAGCAGCAGGCCGTTGCCCCCGTCAAAATCCGTCGAAAGCCGAATTGCCATGGCGCGTGGTCCTTTTTCAGATTCGTTGAACACCGGCAAATTCTAGCGTTCCTCTCGCGCCGGTCCAGCCGTAAAGCACGTTCTTTTGGCGAACGGGCAAAACGCCCTTTTTCGCCGGAAGGCAATTCCGTACGATAGCCCCCTGGTCGTTTGGAAGGACAGCCCATGAGTTTTCGAAAGATGCGGATCATGCTGTTGCGCCTGGCGTTCCTGCCCATCGTGTTGATGGGGCTGTTCGTGTGGCGTTCCTGGTCGGACGAGTCGGTGACGGACTACGTCGTGGAGTGGTCGGGCTACCTGTTGCTGCTGGCCGGGCTGGGAATCCGGATCTGGAGCACGCTGTACATCGGCTCGCGAAAGTCCAAGGAGATCATCACGGACGGCCCGTATTCCCTCTGCCGCAACCCGCTGTATCTTGGAACATTCGCCATCACGATCGGTGCATCGCTGTGCCTGGAGAATCTGGCGATGCTCCTGGCGGCGCTGCTGGTGATGGTCCCGGTGCACGTCGGGGTGATCCTGGCGGAGGAAAAGCACTTGGCGGGGTTGTTCGGCCAGCCGTATGAAGAGTATCTCCGCCGCGTTCCCCGGTTCCTCGTCTCGCTGAAGAACTATCGCAGCCCGGCGACAGTCGAGGTGTCCACGCGGGCGATCCGCCGGGTTACGATCGAGGCCATGGGCATCCTGCTCATCCCGCCGATCGGAGACCTGATCGAGCTGTTGCACGCGCGGGGCATCCTTCCGGCGCTTTTCCAGTTCCCGTAGCCGCGGCGCTTCCGTTCGCCGACGGAAACTGGTATCCTGCCTGAGCTATGTTCGAAGCCCTGACCGACAAGTTCAACGACGTGTTCCGCAAGCTCTCCGGACGCGGTCGCATCAGCGAGGACAACGTCCGCGACTCCATGCGCGAGGTTCGCCAGGCGCTGCTGGAGGCCGACGTCCATTACAAGGTCGTCAAGCAGTTCTGCGACGACGTGGTCTCCAAGGCCCTTGGGCAAGAGGTCATCCGCAGCCTCCACCCCGGGCAGGTGATGATCAAGGTCGTCCACGACGAGCTGGTCAACCTCATGGGCCCGGTGGACTCGCGGATCTACTACGTCTCCCCGCCCCCGACGATCGTCATGATGGCCGGGCTTCAGGGTTCCGGCAAGACCACCACCTGCGGAAAGCTCGCTCGCCTGATCCAGCACCAGGGCAAGCACCCGATGCTGGTGGCGTGCGACCTTCAGCGACCGGCGGCCGTCGACCAGTTGACCATCGTCGGCGGGCAGGTCGGCGTGCCGGTCTTCCGCGTCGAGGGGGAGAAGAATCCCGTCCGCGTCGCGCGGCAGGGCGTGCAGGAGGCAATCCAATCCGGGCGCGACGTGGTCATCATCGACACAGCCGGTCGGCTCCACATCGACGAGGAGATGATGAAACAGGCGGAGGAAATCGTCTCCGCCGTCAGCCCGCACCAGATCTACCTCGTCTGCGACGCCATGACCGGGCAGGACGCCGTCAACAGCGCCAAGGAGTTCAACGAGCGACTCGAGCTGGACGGCGTGATCCTGACCAAGTTCGACTCCGACGCCCGCGGCGGCGCGGCGCTGTCGGTCAAGGCCGTCACCGGGAAACCCATCAAGTTCATCGGCGTCGGGGAGAAGCTCGACGCCCTCGAGGAGTTCCACGCCGACCGGATGGCCGGGCGCATCCTCGGAATGGGCGACGTGGTCACGCTCGTGGAGAAGGCCCAGCAGGCCTTCGACGTCGAGCAGCAGGCCAAGCTCCAGGAGAAGATGGTCAAGGGCAAGTTCACCCTCACCGACTTCCTGGGGCAGATGAAGCAGATGCAGAAGCTCGGGCCCCTCAAGCAGGTGCTCAAGATGATGCCCGGAATGGGCTCGCAGCTCGACGCGATGCAACTCGACGGCGACGAGTTCGCCAAGATGGAGGCGATCATCCATTCGATGACCGCCGCGGAGCGGGAGAACCCCGACCTCATCGAAGCCTCGCGCCGGCGGCGCATCGCCCGCGGAAGCGGCACCGAACCGCAGGACGTCTCCGGGCTGGTCAAGAGCTTCGGGATGGCCGCCAACATGATGAAGCAGATGGCGGGCATGGGAATGCGCGAGCGCCTGGGGTTCGCCAAGAACCTCGGGCAGATGGACATGTTCGGCGGGGGAATGAAGTTCAAGGTCAAGCAGCGCTCCAAGCGGCTGACCAAGAAGGAACGCGAGAAGCGCAAGAAGAAGCGCAGGCGATGAGCCGTTCCCTCCACAAATTCCGTCCGGCTGCGGACGCGATCTAGCTAGGTTGTCGAAGTTCTCGAAGAGTCAGGCTCGGCGTCGGTGTTTCCGGCGTACTGCACTGGCCACGATGTCCGATGGGGAATATACTTGCCTGCTGCGTGTCCGGTTTGAATTCGGGGAGGATAAGCCATGATGTCAAGGCGTCTTGCGGCCTGTCTGGCATGTGCGGCGCTGTCCGCCTTGTCCTTGGGCGCGGCCCGCGCGCAAGAGACCGCGCCCTCGTCCCAGCCGTCCAGCGCGCCGGCGGCAGAGCCTTTCCCCCTGCGGCTCCTGACGCTGCTGGGCGACCCCGCCTTTCGCCACGACGGCGACATCACCCAGGTCGTTCCCCTGCCCGACGGGCGGCGCGTGCTGACCAGCGCGCGGGACGGCACGGCGAGGCTGTGGCGCCTGACCGACGGCAGGGAGCTTCAGTGCTTCCGGCATGGCCAGGATGACCTCTGGGACGTCCTCTTGCTGCGCGACGGTGCCCGCATCGCGACGGCCGGCGAAGACAACGCCGTCTTTCTCTGGCAGATCGAGACGGGCAAGCGCCTAGCGCAGCTGAGCCACGGCGCGATGGTCTTCCGCCTGGCAGAAGATGCCGCGGGCAAGCGCCTCCTCGCCTGCGATCGGACGGGCAAGTGCCTCCTGTGGGACCTGGCCGACGGAAAGAAGCTCGCCACGTTCAAGACGGCCAAGGACAGCGCCCTCTACACCGTGCAGTTCACTACGGACCAGACCGGCGTCCTCGCCGGCGCCGACGACAGCATGATCCGCCGCTGGGACCTTGCCTCGGGCAAGGAACTCGCCCCGCTCAAGGGCCGCGACGTGTCCGAGGACGGCGCCCCCGAGGGCGTCCAGAAAGACGACACCGCCCGCGCCAACAACACCGGCGACATCCGCTCGCTGGTTGCCGCCCCCGACGGCAAGACGTTCCTGGTCTGTTGCGGGAAGCGCGGGCCGTGGATGGTGGACGCCGCCACGGGGCGCGAGCTGTGGCGCATGAAAGAACCCGACGGCGCCTACTGCGGCGCCTTCTCGCCCGACGGGCGGCGCGTCGCCGTCCTGGGATCCGGAGAGGAACTCGTCCTCGCCAATGCCGCCGACGGCGCGGTGCTCTGGAAGGTCAAGCTCCCGGCCAGGAATGCCTGGGGCGTGGCGTTCGCCGGCGATGGAAGCGAGATCTTCTGCGGCTGCGGACACCTGCTCTGCCGGTTCGATGTCGCCGACGGAAAACGCCTCTACCCCGCGCCCGGAAAGCCTTGGCAGAACCACGCCGTTGTGGCCGTGGCGTCCACGCCGGACGGCAAGATGGTCCTGGCGGCCGACCGCGACGGCGTCCGCGCCTGGGACGTCGCTCGCGGCGAACTGCTGCACACCTGGCTGGACGAAAGGGACGTCGAAGCGATCTCGCTTTCGACCGACGGAAAGACGCTGCTGGCCTGGAAAGACAACAGTGCCTGGATCGTCGATGTCGCCTCGGGCAAGGTCCGGCACGAGATCGCCCATACGGAGGAGATTCGCGCCGGCGCGATCTCCCCGGACGGAAAGACCGTCATCGCCACCGGTTGGCGAAACCTGTCGCTATGGCGGATATCCGACGGCGCCGAACGGCTCGAAGTTGCCATCGAGAACAGCGCCGAGCATCTGAGTGTCGATCCCGAAGGCGCACAGTTTCTCATGGTCGGTTCCGGGGGGGTGATCCGCATCTGCCTGCTTGCCGACGGCACGGAGATCGGGCAGGTGAATCCGATTCCGGATCTGCGGGGATGTCGATTCGTTCCCGGAAGCGGCGGGGCGATCCTCGCGTGGAAGGACGGACAGGTCTTCCTGTGGACGCCCCAGAGAGGCGCCCCGGCCCCCTTGACGCAAGACGAGGCCCGCCGGCTGATCGCGCAGCTCGGTTCCGACAGCTACGAAACTCGCCAACGGGCGACAGAGCGCCTGATCCGCGCTGGCCGCAGCGTGCTGCCCGTCGTCAAGGCGGCGCGGAGCGACGATCCCGAGGTGAAGGGCAGGCTGCGGGTCGTCGAGGCGAAGGTCCTCGCGAACGGAACGGAATTTCGCCCGCCCGACATGCTCAACCTGCACGGCGGGCAGTTGAAACTCGCGGTCCATCCCGACGGGCGACACTGGGCTGTCGTCTCGGGACAATCCGGCAGGCAGGAAATGGTCCTGGGGGAAATCCGCGAGGAGAAGCTGGAGGTCGTGCGCCGCTTCCGCCCGCCGCATGCGGTTTCGGTGCTGGAGTTCGATTCCGCGGGCTGGCTGCTGCTGGGCGGGCACAACGGCACGGTGGCCGTCTTCGCGGCGCCGTGACGGGCCTCGCGGAACTCACAAAACAACATGCGTCCATGTGAAGCGAGATTCATCGGCGCGACAGTCGGCGGAGGACGGCCGGATGAACGACGCCGGGGCATGATATCCGGGGCCGAAATTTTTGGATTCCCCGGCCGGGGAAGGGGGGCTTTCCGTCGCGAATCTCGGGGAGGCCGCGGAGGGCGGTTCTCCTTTGCGCACGGATGCTTAAGAAATTTCCGCATTTCGCCGAGAAACTATTGACTCGCCTGCGGCGATCTGTAAGATTGACTTTTCTCGCCCCTAGGGCGGGTCCGCAAGGCGCTTACGCGGCGGCGGAGTCTTTGACAACAGCGAAGAGCCAAAACTGACAGGCACGAGGACCAGGGACTGGGCACTGGTGCGACGCGAGGAGCGTTTCGCGACTCGGCGTGGCGCCGAGCCTGTTGCCGATCGCCCAGTGCCTTATTAGCGGGCTCGTAGCTCAGTTGGTTAGAGCGTACCCCTGATAAGGGTAAGGTCGTTGGTTCGACTCCAACCGGGCCCAGTCGATTTCGGAGTGCGGATTTGGGATCGCCGAATCGAAGGCACCTGTCGCCCTGCGTCTCCGCCGGGATTCGGAAATCCGAAATCCGAAATGAATTTGGGGACGTAGCTCAATTGGGAGAGCACTAGCTTTGCAAGCTAGGGGTTGCCGGTTCGATCCCGGTCGTCTCCATGGGGAAATTCCCGGCGGAGTCTGGGCGCAAGGTTCGCTCCGGCGTGCGGTTACAGGCCGGGAAAAGATGGCATAAAATATTTCGGATTTCCGCGTGTAAAATACTTGATGGGCTCGTGGAAGTCTGATACAAAGCTTCGCCCTGCCCGCGGAGGGAGACTGTAAAAAACCCTCTCGGACGGGGCAAAAAGGCGTGTCGCTAGAGCACGCCTCGAGATCACGGCTCTTTGAAAACTGCATAGGGATAGAATAAGCAAGGTTCACCGAGAAGCGCTTTAGGCGGCTTGGTCGATTGGTTGCCTGGCCTGAGGGCCAGCGACAAATGCGGTCAAGCTACTAAGGGTACATGGTGGATGTCTTGGCGTGACGAGGCGATGAAGGACGTGGTAGGCTGCGATAAGCCCAGGGGAGCTGTCAAACGAGCTTTGATCCTGGGATCTCCGAATGGGGCAACCCGTTTCCGATGAATAGTCGGATTCGCCGGCAGATGAATGCATAGTCTGCCAGGAGCCAACGCAGGGAACTGAAACATCTCAGTACCTGCCGGAAAGGAAATCAACCGAGACTCCGTCAGTAGCGGCGAGCGAACGCGGAAAAGCCCAAACCGGCCTTCGGGCCGGGGTTGCGGGCGCCAATCAGGAGTTACAAAGGCAACGGTAGCCGAGGTGTCTGGAAAGGCACACAATACAGGGTGATAGTCCCGTAGGCGACGCCGTGAGCCCTCCGTTACGGTTGGCGTACCAGAGTAGCACGGAGCTCGTGGAACTCCGTGTGAAGCTGGGGGGCCCACCCTCCAAGGCTAAGTACTACGTCACGACCGATAGTGGACAAGTATGGCGACTGAATGATGAAAAGAACCCCTACTAGGGGAGTTAAAAGTACCTGAAACCATGTACCTACAATTTGTCGGAGCCCTATGCCCCGCAAGGGGAATGGGTGACGGCGTGCCTTTTGCATAATGAACCGGCGAGTTACCGTTTGTGGCTAGGCTAAGCCTCTCAGGGGCGGAGCCGAAGGGAAACCGAGTCTGAATAGGGCGACCATGTCGCAGGCGGTAGACGCGAAACTGCGTGATCTACCCATGGCCAGGTTGAATCCCGAGTAAAATCGGGAGGAGGACCGAACTCACTAGCGTTGAAAAGCTAGGGGATGAGCTGTGGGGAGGAGTAAAAGTCTAATCAAACGCAGAGATATCTCGTTCTCTCCGAAATAGTTTTTGGGCTAGCCTCGGACGCATTGCACGACGGGGGTAGAGCACTGGATGAAACGCGGGGTCTACCCGACTACCGCCTTCAACCAAACTCCGAATACCGTCGTGTGTACCCCGGGAGTCAGACTACGAGGGATAACCTTCGTGGTCGAGAGGGAAACAACCCAGATCGCCGGCTAAGGTCCCCAAACCATGCTAAGTGACTAAGGAAGTCGAACTGCGGCAACAGCCAGGATGTTGGCTTAGAAGCAGCCACCATTTAAAAAGTGCGTAATAGCTTACTGGCCGAGCAATTCGGCGCCGATAATGATCGGGACTAAGCATGGTACCGAAGCCGCGGATCCCGCAAGGGATGGTAGGAGAGCGTAGCTGTCGGCGATGAAGGCGTACCGTAAGGAGCGCTGGAGCGGCAGCTAGTGAGAATGCCGGTATGAGTAACGA
>DNAS01000159.1:0-269 GCA_003485185.1 Phycisphaerales bacterium
CGCCAGCATCATGGCGTTGCTCAGGCTGGGCACGAGAATCGCCACCAGCAGCACGAGGATGCTGACGATGACCAATAGTTCGACGAGGGAAAATCCCCGCCGGGACGCAACGATTCGCGCGATGTTTCGTTTGGCTTTCACGGGGGCCATTGTAGAGCCCTCGCCGCGTGCGAGTCAATGTTCCCGCGCGGCAAACTTGCGTCGGGTTTGAACCGGACGGATAATGCCGACGAGAAAGAGAATCTCGAAATCCGAAATTCGAAATCCGA
>DNAS01000159.1:563-753 GCA_003485185.1 Phycisphaerales bacterium
TTCGTGCTTCGAATTTCGGATTTCCTGAACCCGGGACAATTCCTACGCCATTTATCTTCAAGAATGCGTTGGTCGGGAGCGACGGATGGAATCACGAGAACCAGCCCAGGCGGATCGGTCAGGCGCAAAGATGTTGGCCGGCGCGTTGCGGGTCGTGGGCGCGGCCTTGGCGGCAGCGGGCCTGCTGGCG
>DNAS01000159.1:988-29308 GCA_003485185.1 Phycisphaerales bacterium
GCGCCCTGTGGGCGCTGGCCTGGCTGATTCGCCGCGTCGCGCGGCAGCAGGCTCTCGAATCGCGCTCCCCGCAGGCGGAGCCCGCGCCGGCGAATCCGCCCGCGCCGGTTTCCGCGCCGACCCCGCCGCCGGCTGAGACATCGCGCGAGCCCGAAATCCTGCGGGACATCCTCGCGCGGCTGGACGAGCTGAACGCCGGGCTGCTGCTGTCGCCCGAGCAGATCGAGGTCAAGCGCCGCCGGCACCAGGCTGAGGCGAGCGAGCGACTGGAGCGGCGGTTTTCCGGGCAACTATCCGCCGGCGAGCTAGACGCCGCGGGTGAGACCCTCCGCCGCCTGACGTCCGAAGTGCCCGACTCGTCCGCCCTGGGCTCGATGCGGACCCGGCTGGACGAGGCCCGCGCCGCCGCGCAGGCCGAGGACATCCGCTGGCAGACCGCGCGGGCGGGCGAGCTGATGGCGGCGGCCGATTTCCCCGCAGCCGTCAAGCTGGCCGAGGACCTTCTGGCGAAATATCCCTCCAGCCCCGAGGCCATCGCCCTGCTGGACCGCGTGCACCGCGAGCAGGACGCCTTCGTCACGGAACGCCGCCGGAGCCTCTACGCGGAGGTGGGGCGGGCGGCGTCGAAGCGGAAGTGGCGCGAGGCGCTGGCCGCCGCGAGCAAGCTGCTGGAGGCCTACCCCGAGGGCCTGGAGGCCGACGCCGTGCGCATCCAGCTCCGCACGCTGGAGGAGAACGCCCGACTGGAGGAGGCCCGCGAGATGCGCGACCGGTTCCGCGACCTGCTGTCGCGCCGTCGCTACGCCGAGGCGCTGGAGGCGGCGCGGGAGGTGCTGCGACGCTTCCCGGACACGCAGGCGGCCGCCGACCTCCGCGAGCAGATGCCCCGACTCGAGGAACTCGCCCGCAACGGCGGAAACCATGTTTAGCCCCGCTTGTCACACGCCGCGAGCATCGCCAACCATTCCTTAACGAGAGACGGCAATCGCTCAACGACCTCGCGGCCGAAAAGCACTTCGTCAATGTACCCCATGTGAAGCATGTCGACGAGTCGGCATAAGTAGGATCGTCCACAATCCCACCAAGTGTAGTGCGAGTCGACGATCAGGTAATGCTTCACGTCAACGCCTTCGTGCTCGCGCAACTCATCGAGTTCCATGCCGTCCAGCAGCGTTTCATAGACTCCATCGGCAACACGACTGCCGAAAGTCGTCGTATAGTAATATTCCTTGATTTCCCATACAGCCACGGGATTGACGGCTTTCGGAAACGCTCCGTCAACGCGACGTGCCAAGGTTCGCAGAGGCGCGCCATTTCGTGTCACAGTGGTGAGTTCGCGTGGGTCAAAGTCGCACGGAAGCCCGCTGGCATACGTTTCGATGATCATATTCACGATGCCGGTTAAGAACGCGGGCGCCTTTTTGCTGCCCTTCTGCTTATTCATGGGGATCGGACACGTGAACTTTTTCTTTCCTCGAACTTGCCTGTAGAGCCGCTTGGCTTCTTTGGCGTCTTGCAATCGCGGTTCCACATAGCTGTTCAGGACATCGGCCCGATACTGAAAATATTCGGTAAGGGATTTCCCGAAGTCAGTCAGCCGTCCTTGGGTATCGACAATGTGGTCTGGTTTGAGCCCGATTTCGGAAAGTGCAACCGAAATTTCATGCGGTGAAGGGATTTTGATTTGTCCGGCGCCTCGGTCGGTGTATCCGACTCGCTGGCTGATCGTGCGAACATTTGCCCAGAAGTGTTTGGATTGTTTGAGAAATCGCCGGTCCGGTGTCATTCCGAAAATTCCTCGAACAAGCGGACAAAATCCGCAAGGGAAATGCCTAGAGCCTCGCACACTTGCCGCACTTCGACGAAATCCAGTCGTCGTTCACCCGATTCGTACTTGCTGATGAAGGATTGGGGCACACCAAGGCGCTGGGCCACATCCTCCTGGCGCAGGCCTGCCTTTGTGCGAACCTTTCTCAGGAGTTCTTGCAGCTTGGCCTGATGGTAGCTATAAGGGTTCTTGGCCACGGACCGGATGATATCTGCCCTTGATGTATATCCCAAAATCGGATATATTGGTTTTTTTGAGGGTAAACCATGGGCAGGATGGGACAAACTCCAGCCATGCAGAGATTTCTTTTTGAAGAAGTAGCACCTCCAGCCGCTTTCAAGACCCAGTTCTTGAAGTGGATCGGGAATAAGCAACGATTTGCGGGGGAGATCACATCCTTTTTTCCGTCTCGCTTTGACAGATACTTTGAACCGTTCCTTGGCAGCGGCGCCGTGCTTGCAACGCTTTCTCCAGAAAAAGGCATCGGATCAGATAATTTTCGTCCACTGATCGAAATATGGCAAACCCTCAAACGTTCGCCCGAAATCCTCAAGACTTGGTATGCGGATCGCTGGCACAGTTTCGTTGGCGGCGACAGGATCGCGGAATATGAAAAAATACGGGCGTCGTATAATGCTCATCCCAATGGCGCTGACCTGTTGTTCCTTTGCCGAGCTTGTTACGGGGGAGTCGTTCGCTTTCGCAAGGCGGATGGCTTCATGTCAACGCCGATTGGCGTTCATTCGCCGATTCGCCCGGAATCCTTCGCACGCCGCGTAGACACATGGAACAGACGCGTCGCCGGGACTGACTTCTTCCTGATGGATTACGAAGAAGCGATGAATATGGCGCAGAAAGGCGATTTGATTTACTGCGACCCCCCGTACCATCACAGCCAAACAATCCTGTACGGGGCGCAAACATTCAGCCTGGAACGTCTTCTTGAGGTTGTCGAAAAATGCAAGGTCCGCGGCGTGTTTGTTGCCCTAAGCATCGACGGAATCAAACGGTCCGGCAAACATGTCTGCACCCTGCCCATTCCCGAAGGTTTGTTTGAACGGGAGGTTTTCGTAAGTTGCGGCCGGTCTATGCTGAAACGTTTCCAGATGAACGGCCAGAGTCTCGAAGGGGAAACCGTGGCCGACAGGCTGTTGCTGACGTATTAGGAAACGCCTGACCGCTCTCAGAGCGTCGGCAGCACGTCGGCGAGCTGGTGGAGCGTCGTCTGCCCGGTGACCAGCGCGAGCTTGCCCACCTCTTCGAGCGTCAGCAGTTCGGCCTTGCGGATGGCCTTGTCGATCTCCATGGCGGGCTGGCGGTCCACGATGAGCTGCTTGATGTTCTCGTCGGGGGCGAACAGTTCGAACAGTCCCAATCGCCCGCGGTAGCCCGTGCCCAGGCAGTGGTCGCAACCGCGGCCCTCGTACAACTGCGTCTCGGCGTTGTCGGGCAGGCGGCGGCGGACCGCGTCTTCCAGCACCATCTCGGTGGTCTCGGGCAGGGGCGTCTTGCAGTGCGGGCAGATCTGCTTGACGAGCACCTGCGCCAGCACGCCGCGCAGCGCCACGGCCAGGAAGTACGGGTGCACGCCGAGGCTGAGCATGGTTTCGACGGCCCGGCTGGCGCGGGTGGCATGCGTGGTCGCCAGCACGAGGTTCCCGGTGTTGGCGGCGCGGACGGCGGTGACGGCCGTCTCCTCGTCGCGAATCTCGCCGACCATGATGATGTCCGGGTCCTGGCGGAGCAGGGCGGTGAGCATGTGGGCGAAGTCCACCCCGATCCGGTAGTTCACCTGCGTCTGGTTGACCCCCGGCAGGTCGTACTCGACGGGGTCCTCGATGGTGACGATCTTCCGGGCGTGTCCGCTGAGGTGCTGGAGCATGGCGTAGAGCGTGGTCGTCTTTCCGCTGCCGGTCGGGCCCGAAACCAGGATCAGCCCGTGCGGACGGGCGATCAGGTCGTAGATGGTGTCCAACTGCTCGCGCATGAGCCCCAGTTGCGTCAGCTCCATCAGGCTGACCGTGTGGTCGAAGATCCGCACCACCAGGTCCTGCCCGTGGATGCTGGGGATCGACGAGAGGCGCAGGTCCACGGTGCGGTCGCCGGCCTGCACTTTCAACCGGCCTTCCGTCGGGCGGCGATGCTCGGCAATGTCCATTCCCGAGATGCTCTTGACGTGGCTGATGAGCCTGCGGGCGAATTCGTTGGAAATCTCGCCCTGGGGGCGCATGTCGCCGTCGATGCGGAACGCCAGCTCCGTCGCCTGGCGCTGGGCGAGAATGTGGATGTCGCTGACGCGGTTGTGGACGGCTGCGAAGACCAGCGCGTCCCAGACCATCGACGGATCGGCGTCGGCGGGCAGGACTTCCCGAACGTTGAAGACGATGTGCATGGCAGGCCTCGGAATAAAAAACGGAAAGCGGAAAGCTGAAAGCTGAAATCTCAAATCTCAGGTCTCAAATCGCGCGTCCTTGGCTTCGGCGCCGACGGCCTGTCGGGCCTCGGACAGGCTGGAGACAATCGGGATCAACCGCCCGAGGTTAACGGTGTCCAGCAGGCGGCGGATGGGGGCCCCGGCGCGGGCGACCGCCATCGACCCGCCCGACTCGCGGACGTATTTCAGCGTGGTGAACAGCGCGCCGATTCCCGCGGAGTTGATGAACCGCACCCGCTCCATGTCCACGATCAGCCCGCGCACCGCGGACTGCCCGGCGAACCCGCGAACCTGCGCCGCCAGGTCGTCCCGCACGTTCCAGTCCATCTGCTCGGGGCAATGCACTACGAATACGTCCTGCGACGCGTCGCGATCGATCCGGATTTCCATGGCGCCTCCATTGACACTGCCTCCGCCGGCGCTGCCCGAAGCGCGGGCATCCAGGGAGCCGTACTGCCCTTATCGGCTGAATCGGACTTGAAAACGAAAAAACGAAACCACGAAGAACAGCAGCTTCACCACAAAGGACACAAACAGCACGAAGAAAAACGGGCATTCCAAGCCCGTTTCCTGTGAAGCCTCTGCGACGAGTCCCAAAGTCTCAATCGCTCGAGAGACAGGATATTTTCCGGTGGGGCGGCGGGCAAGCGCATTTCCGTCGTCTTGCCCGCTGGAATCGAGCGGGTTGTTGGGATACACTTTCGCCCCGGTCCCCAACGTCAAGGGAGAGACGATGAAACTGCTACTGGTCGGAAGCGGCGGGCGAGAGCACGCCTTGGCATGGAAGATGGCCCAGTCGCCCCTGTGCGACCGCCTCTGGGCGGCGCCGGGCAACCCCGGGATCGCCGAGTGCGCCGAGTGCGTGGAGATTTCGCCGGAAGACACGGCCGGGATCGTCAAGTTCGCCAAGGACAACGCCGCCGACCTGGTGGTCGTCGGCCCGGAAGACCCGCTGGCGGCGGGGCTGGCCGACGCCCTCCGCGCCGAGGGAATCCTCTGCTTCGGGCCCTCGGCCGAGGGCGCGCGGATCGAGTCCGACAAGGCCTACGCCAAGAACCTCATGCGGGCCGCCTCCGTTCCGACGGCCGAGGCGAGAATCTTCTCCGACCTCCAGCAGGCCAAGGAATTCGTCCTCAGCCGCGATCACGGGGTGGCGGTCAAGGCGGCAGGACTGGCCAAGGGAAAGGGCGTCGTCGTCTGCCCCGAGCCCTACCAGGCCATCAAGCCCCTCGAGGAGATGATGGGCAAGAAGGTCTTCGGCGACGCCGGGAACACCGTCGTCATCGAGGAAATGCTCACCGGGCAGGAGGCCACCGTCCTGGCCCTGTGCGACGGAAAGAGCATCTACACCCTCGAACCCCTCCAGGACCACAAGCCCATCGGCGACGGAGACACCGGGCCCAACACCGGCGGGATGGGCGCGTATAGCCCCGTGCCCATCCTCGACGACCGCATGATGGCCCGCATCGAGCGGGAAATCCTCGTCCCCATCGTCGACGCCATGCGCCGCGACTTCGGGCGCTACGAAGGCGTCCTCTACGCCGGGCTGATGTTCACCCCCGCCGGGCCCAAGGTCATCGAGTTCAACTGCCGCTTCGGCGATCCGGAGTGCCAGCCGCTGATGATGCGGCTCCAGAGCGACCTCATCGAGGCGATGGTCGCCACGGCCGAGCACCGCCTCGACGAGATCACCCTTGCATGGGACCCGCGCCCGGCCGTGTGCGTCGTCATGTCCAGCGGGGGCTACCCCGGCAGCTACGCCAAGGGACACGAGATCACCGGAATCGCCGACGCCGACGCCCTGGACGACGTGAAGGTCTTCCACGCAGGCACGGCGATGGCCGGCGGAAAGCTCGTCAACTCCGGCGGGCGGGTGCTGGGCGTGACGGCTTTGGGGCAGACCATCGCCGACGCCCAGAAACGGGCCTACGAGGCCGTCGAAAAAATCCGCTGGAAGGACTGCTACTGCCGAAAGGACATTGCCTCCAAGGCGATCCGCGCCTGACGCGTCAGACCTCGATGGCCAGGTGCAGCGGCGGAGTGAATTGCAGGCCGACGCCGCCGAAGTTGTCGTCGGTGAGCGGCTGGTGGCGCACGACCGTCGCGCGGCAGGAGAATTCCTCGACCATGCGGGTGTTGGGCGTCGTACGGGGGACGGTGAACCGCACGTCCAGGCGCTTTCCGCAGACCGGCAGGCTCCCGATGGGCAACGAAACGAACGCCCCGCCGTCGCTGAGGTTGAGCAGCCGGGCGTGCGCCGGAGTGCCGTTTCCGCCGAGGAGATTGAAGGGGCCGGACAGGTCATAGCGCCGATGCGTCCGGCGTTCCACGTCGAACTTCATACCGCACCTCCGGGGCCAGGCCCCGGTTGAGTTGCCCGATGTGCCGCCGCGGCGCGGGCCGCGGGGGGAACGTCACAGCCTGTATTTTATCGCGCCGCCCACGATTGTGGCTACGGCCCGCGCGGGGAGTTTCCAGCCGTCGTAGGGGCAGTTGCGGCTGCGCGAGACGAACCGGTCCACCCGCACCGTCCAGCCGGCGGACGGGTCGAGTATCGTCACGTCGGCCTCCGCCCCGACCGCCAGCGTGCCCAGCGTCGTGTCCGCGCCGCGGAGCGCGCGTGCCGGGTTCGTGGACATCGCGGCGATCAGGCGCGGCCAGTCGCACGCGCCCGTCTCGATCAGCGCCTTGGCGTACAGCCCCGGCGCGCACTCCAGCGAGAGGATCCCGAACGGCGCCAGGCCGAACTCCAGCTCCTTCTCCTCCTTGGAGTGCGGGGCGTGGTCCGTCGCCAGGCAGTCGATGGTCCCGTCGGCCACCCCGCGGCGCAGCGCCTCGACGTCGGCGGCCGTCCGCAGCGGCGGGTTCATCTTGTAGTTCGGGTCGTAGCCCATGCAGGCCGCGTCGGTCAGCAGCAGGTGGTGGGGGGCGGCCTCTGCCGTTACGGGCAGGCCCGCCGACTTCGCCTGGCGGATCAGCTCCACGCTGCCAGCCGTGCTGACGTGCATCACGTGGTAGCGAGCCCCCGTCCGCTCCACCAGCTCCAGGTCGCGACGGAGCATGATCTGCTCGCCGCTTCCGGCGATGCCCCCCAGCCCCAGGCGCACCGCCACCGCGCCGGAGTTCATCACGCCCGTCATCAGGTCGCCGTCCTGGCAGTGCTGCATCAGGCAGACGCCCAGCATCTTCGTGTATTGCAGCGCCCGCTGCATGACCGACGTGCTGGCCACGCCGTCACCGTCGTCGGTGAACGCCACCGCGCCGGCCTCCGTCATCAGGCCCATCTCCGCCAGTTCCTTGCCCTCGCGCGCCTTGGTGATGCACCCGGCCGGGAGCACCCGCGCCAGGTTCGCCCGCGCCGCGCGCTGGAGGACGTACTGGACGGCCGTCTCGTCGTCGATCGGTGGGTGTGTGTTGGGCATCGCCACGATCGTCGTGAACCCGCCCGCGACGGCCGCAGCCGCCGCCGACGCGATGGTCTCCTCTTCCTCGTGCCCCGGCTCGCGGCAATGCACGTGCAGGTCGATCAGTCCCGGGCAGACGATCCTGCCCCTGGCGTCGATCGTCTCCTTCGCCGCGCCGCCGCCTTTGCCGACCCGCGCGATTTTTCCCCGCGCAATCGCGACGTCGGCCACCTCGTCCCGCCCGTTCGCCGGATCGATCACGCGCCCGTTCTGGATGAGAAGATCGTTCATTCGCTTCCCTGACTCACCAGGTACAGCACGGCCATGCGGACCGCCAGGCCGTTGGTCACCTGCTGGAGGATGCAGCTGTTGGGTCCGTCGGCCACCTCGCTGGTCAGTTCCACGCCGCGGTTGATCGGCCCGGGGTGCATGACCAGCAGGTCCTTCTTGGCCCGCGCCAGGCGCGCCGCCGTCAGCCCGTAGAGGTTGTGGTACTCCCGCACCGACGGGAACAGGCTGCTGCTGAACCGCTCGAACTGGATGCGCAGCATGTTCACAACGTCCACCTCGGCCAGCACGTCGTCGAGGCTGTGGCTGACGGAGCAGCCCATCGCGGTGATGGCCGACGGAACCAGCGTCGGCGGCCCGACGACCACCACTTCGGCCCCGAGCTTGCGGAGCCCCAGGATGTTGCTCCGCGCGACGCGGCTGTGCGCGATGTCGCCCACGATGGCGACCTTCAGTCCGGCCACCCGGGAGAGTTTCTGGCGGATGGTGAAGATGTCCAGCAGCGCCTGCGTGGGGTGCTCGTGCTGCCCGTCGCCGGCGTTGACGATGCTCGCCCGCACCTGGCGCGCCAGCATGTGCGGCGAGCCCGACTGCCCGTGGCGCACCACGAAGATGTCCACGCCCATCGCCTCGATGTTGCGGACGGTGTCCAGCGTGGTCTCGCCCTTGGCCACCGACGAACCCTTGGCGGTGAAGAGGATCGTGTCGGCGCTGAGCCGGCTGGCTGCCAGCTCGAAACTCATCCGCGTGCGCGTCGAGTCCTCGAAGAACATCAGCGCCACCACCTTGCCGCGCAGCGCGGGGACCTTCTTGATGCTCCGGGTGGAGACTTCCTTGAAGCTCTCTGCCGTGTCGAGGATGTGGACGATCTCCTCGGCCGACAGCTCGTCGAGCCCGAGCAGGTCCTTTCGCCGCCAGACGAAGGGCTTCGCGTCCGCGCCGGCGGGGGGGGGCTCAGCCTTTCGCGGGGATGAGGAAGACGCCTTCTTCGCCATCGTTTTCCTTCAGTTTGACCTGGATTCGCTCGCCGCTTCCGACGAGCAGGCGGTGTCCGACGAAGTCCGCGGCGATGGGCAGCTCGCGCCCGCCGCGGTCGATCAGCACGGCCAGGCGGATGACCCTCGCCCGGCCGAAGTCGTGCAGCGCGTCCAGCGCCGCCCGCACGCTGCGACCGGTCTGGAGCACGTCGTCGACCAGCAGGACGTACGCGTCGTCCAAGTCGAAGTCGATCTCCGTCGCCCGCACCAGCGGCGCGCCGCGCCGCCGCGACAGGTCGTCGCGGTAGAACGTGATGTCGAGAATCCCGTGCGAGACCTCGCGCGTCTTGCGGAGGCGTTCGACCAGCCTGGCCGCGAGCGTCTCCCCGCGCGTCCGGACGCCCACGATCGCCACCGGTGCTTCCGGCGGCAATTGCGCCGCGACAGCCTTGTACAGGCGGTTGATGGCCTTCTCGACTTGTTCGGCGGTGAGTAGCTGTTTCATGGCCTGCCCGGGCGATCCAAGGCCTCGATCGCCCACGTATCATACCCGCCCCCCAGCCGTTACGCAAGAACAGGCTTCAGACGACAGACGCAACATTGCCCATTGCCCAATGTCAATTGCCTGTTGAGGAATTCGAAGTTCGTAGTTCGGAATGATCCCGTCACGCCCTGCGCTTTTGACTGTTTCCGAAACGGCGCGGGCGTAAAACGGAGGACGCCACAAACGGCTTGCGGTTCGGCGTGGTTTTCTCTTTCTTGCACGTCCCGGTGACCGCTCCCTGACGGTCGCGGCTCTGTAAGAGCCCGAGGCACAATCCGCGATTGCCTACTTCCCCACAGTCCTCGCTCCTCAGTCCTTTTTTCTCCGTGCAATCCGTGTAATCCGTGGACAGTTTCTTTCCGTTTCTTCTTCGTGTAATTCGTGTAATTCGTGGACTGCTTTTTCCTCAACCCGATCCGGTCAGCCGCCCAATTTGGTGAGGATTTCTGCCACCACGCCGTCTTGGGTCTTGCCCCAGCAATCGACGGTGACGTCGGCCCAGCGACGGTACAGGGGCAGGCGTTCGGCGTACAGGTCGGCCAGGCTCACGCCCGGCGGGCGGACCACCCCGCGCGTGGAGAGGTTCGCGATCCGCCGCTCCAGCAGCTCCAGCGCCAACTCCAGGTACACCACCGGGCCGCCGGCGGACAGGTGCCGCATGGCCGGCTCGTAATACACCACGCTCCCGCCGGTGGCGATCACATGCGCGCGGAGGTCCAGCTCGCGGACGGCCTGCTCTTCGATCCGCCGGAAGGCGTCCAGTCCGTCGGCGTCGAGGATGTCCTGGAGCGTCCGCCCGTGCCGGGCCTGGATCAGCACGTCGGTGTCCACGAACTGGCGGCGGGTCTCCTTGGCCAGCAGCACGCCGACGGTGCTCTTGCCCACGCCGGGCATCCCGATGAGCGTGATGTTTCGGTCGTCCGGCAACGGTTTCATGGGGGTGTCCCGCCGCTCAGGCGGTTTGGCACTGGCGGCGGAGTTCGGCCAGCGCCGCCGGCAGTTGGGCGCGCTGGTCGTCCCATTTCGCCTCGATGCTGATCCGCCCGTCGTAGCCGATGTCCTTCAGGGCGCGGAAGTAGGGGCGGTGGTCCTCTCCGACGGTTCCCAGCGGCCCGCGCCCCTTGCCCTCGGCGCAGTGGACGTGGGCGAGCAGCTTGCCCGCGCGGCGGATGGAGTCGGGCCCCTCGCCGTCGGCGACCATGTGATACGTGTCCGCCAGCAGGCGGATCGACGGCTGGTCCACGCGCCGGACGATCTCGGCGCCCTGGTCGACGGAGTTGACGAAGTTGCACTCCTTGGACTGGAGCGGTTCGAGGACGATCGTCACGCCCGCCCGCTTCGCCAGCGGGGCCCAGCGATTCAGGTGTCCGACCACCTGTTCGACGGCGTCCTTTTGGGCCCAGCCTTCGGGCACCTGCCGGCTGCCCCCGGACCCGTAGACCACCACCTTCACGCCGGCGCGCCCGGCGCGGTCCATCGCCGTCGCCACGAAGCGGTCCAGCGCCGCCTCGTCCACCGCCGGCCCGGTCGATTTCAGGCTGCCGGGCAGAAAGCAGCAGGCCGCCTCGACGGGGATCGCCGACGCCCGGATTGCCTTCAGCCGCGCGGCGAAGGCCGACTCGTCCTTCAGCGGGCAGAGAAGGTCTTCCACCGTGCCCTCGATGTAGTCCAGCCCCGCCCCGCCGCCCAGGTCGTCGAACTTCGCGCATACTCCGAATCGCATCGTTGGTTTCCTTCCTTGCTGTCAGAAGTAAAAACAGAATGAACCGCGGAGATCGCAGAGGACGCAGAGTCATTGGAAAACAAAACAAATTCCTTCTCTGCGATCTCTGTGTCCTTTGCGGCGAGTCTTTTTTTATCCGCCGAGGGCCTGCTGCTCGTCCGCGATCCGGTCGAACAGCGCGTGCCGCTGTGGGTCGGGAACATACTCTTTCGCGCGCCGGCAGTAATGCTCCGCCGCGCCGGCCATCCCGTCGGCCAGGCTCACCTTGCACTCGAACCGCCCCGCGACGGACATCACCTTGCTGTTGTCGAACAGGACGGGCCAGTGCTTGTCGCCCAGCAGCGGGCCGGTCCATTCGGGATTATATCGCAGCAGCGTGTCGGTGGGCACGTGGACGATCCGCGCCTCGGCGCCCAGCGCCACGGCGATCTGCGTGTAGATTTCGTTCCAGGTGTACGATTCCATGTGGCGGGTGATGTGGAACGCCTCGCCCAGCGCGCGGTCGTTGCCCAGCAGGCGGACGAAGGGCTCGGCGAAATCGCCGCTGTGCGTCAGCGTCCAGAGGCTCGTCCCGTCGCCGTAGACGAGGACCGCCTTTCCGTGGAGGATGCGCCAGGCCCAGTCGTCGCCGTGCCCGATGCCGCCGGGGAACCGCCGGCGGTGCGTGTGGCTGGGGCGGACGATCGTCACGGGCAGACGCCCCTCGGCGTGCCAGGAAAGCAGCGTTGCCTCCATGCGGGCCTTGGCCCGGCTGTAGTCCCAGTAGGGATTCTCCAGCGGCGTGTCCTCGGTCACCACGAGGCGCTTGGGCGGTTTCTGGTAGGCCGAGGCCGACGAGATGAACACGTATTGCCCGCAGCGCCCGCCGAAAACCTCCAGGTCGCGACGGATCGTCTCGTCGGCGTAGGCACGGAACTGGCAGACCACGTCGAAGCGCTCTTCGCCGAGAAGACGGCGGTAGGCCGCGTCGTCGTTCATGTCGCCGACGATCTGGCGCACACCCGCCGGCAGGGGCTCCTCGCAGCGCCCACGGTTGAACACCGCGATCTCGTGCCCGAGGCGCGCGCCCGCCACGATGCACGAGTAGGAAATCTCTCCGGTTCCGCCGATGTAGAGCACTTTCATGGCCGGGGCATTGTGCCGCAAGGAGGAGGCGGCGTCAACTGCGGGCCGGCGCGGCGGGGAGGGCGCTTTCGGCGCAGGCATCGCGCACCTGCCGGCTGAGCATCCCAAGGCGCGTGGAGAAGACGGCCGTCGCCGCCAGCGAGCAGGCGGCGCTGACCAGCACCGCCGGCGACGCGCCCAGCGCCCCGGCCAGCCCGCCGATCAGCAGGCTGCCGAACGGGCCCATGCCCATGAAGCACATCGTGTAGAAGCTCATCACGCGCCCCCGGTGCGAGTCGCGCACGAGCGTCTGGAGCAGCGTGTTGCTGCCGGCGATCTGCGTCATCGAGGCGAACCCCGCTAGCGTCAGCACGCCCATCGACAGCGGCATCGATCGAGACAGGGCGAACGCCCCCAGCGAGACGCCCAGCAGCGCCGGGCTCAGCGCGACGATCCGCTCCAGGCCCGGCACGCGCCGGCGCGACGCCAGGTACACCGCCCCCAGCAGCGCGCCCACGCCGGCGGAACTGAGCAGCAACCCGTGCGTGCGGGGCCCGCCCTGGAGGATCGTCTTGGCGAAGACGGGCATCAGCGTGTTGTACGAGAAGCCCAGCAGGCTCACCGTCGCCAGCAGCAGCAGGACCGACCGGAGCGGCGGGGTGCCGGCCGCGTACCGCAGGCCCTCGCCCAGGGCCCGCAGGAC
Organism: Phycisphaerales bacterium; assembly: GCA_003485185.1. Classification (GTDB taxonomy): domain Bacteria; phylum Planctomycetota; class Phycisphaerae; order SM23-33; family SM23-33; genus UBA12270. The sequence continues at coordinate 13,994 of DNAS01000159.1, forward strand.
GTGGTCCTTGTGGGCGACGACGCGCGGCGCGAGACGCATCGCCCACAGCGCCGCGATGACCGCCAGGTACGTCACGCCGTTGACGGCGAAACAGACGCCCTCCCCGTAGTGGGTGATCAGCACACCCGCCACCGAAGGCCCGACGAACTTGCCCCCGTTGACGAGGAACGAGTTCAGCGCGATCGCGTTGGGCAGATCGTCGCGCGACTCGACCATGTCCACAGCCAGCGCCTGGCGGACGGGAATGTCGAACGCCGCCACCGTCCCCAGCACCATCGCCAGCGCCAGGATGTGCCAGACCTCGACCACGCCGCTCATCGTCAGCGCCGCCAGCGCGAACGCCTGGAGCATCGCCAGCGTCTGGGTGGCCATCGCCAGGCGACGGCGGTCCCAGCGGTCGGCCAGCGTCCCGGCGAACGGCGCGATCAGGAACGTGCAGATCTGCCCGCAGAAGCCCACCACGCCCAGCATCGTCGCCGAGCCGGTCAGGCGATAGACCAGCCAGGCCAGCGCCGCGCCCTGCATCCACGAGCCGGCGACGGAAATTCCCTGGCCGAAGAAGAACAGACGGTAGTTCCGGCTGCGCAGGGCACGGCCGAGGTTGTGCATGCCTCGCGGCGGGCGCGGAGACACGCCGTCAGGGCGGGTCGGCAGGGGCCCGCCGTTGGCGTTGCCGGAACCGGCGGGAGACACGACGGATTGACCGCTTGCGTCACTCATGGTAGCAAGCGGCGGATTATAGCGGAAATCGCCCCGCGCCGCGACGGAAACCGCGCGTCAGCGGGTGCGGTTGGCCTGGCGATAGACTTCGAGGGCCGCGGGGAACGGCCCCAGCGCCCGTTCGAAGATGCCCAGCGTGTAGGCGATCGTCAGCCCGTAGTTGGCGATCGGGACGCCCGCCTTGCGGCAGCGGAGGATGCGGCTGAGCATCTCGCGCCGGTTCCACATGCACCCGCCGCAGTGGATCACGAGCTTGTACTCGGGCAGGTTCTCGGGGAAGTCGTGCCCCTGCGTCGTGTCGATGAGGAGTTTTCCGCCGACGTACTGCGTCAGCCAGCGGGGAATCTTGACGCGCCCGATGTCGTCGCCGATGGGGTGGTGGGTGCACGATTCGGCGATCAGCACGCGGTCGCCGGGGCGGAGCGTCTCGATGGCCATCGCGCCGCGCACGAACTCGCACAGGTCGCCCTTGGCCCGCGCGAACAGGATGCTGAAGCTGGTCAGGGGCACGTCGGGCGGCGTGTCGGCGGCGACCTTCAGGAATGCCTGCGAGTCGGTCACCACCAGCGCGGGCGGGCGCTTGAGGCGGTCCATCGCGTCGCGCAGCTCCCGCTCCTTGACGACCAGGCAGCAGGCGTCCACGTCGAGCAGGTCGCGGATGGACTGCACCTGCGGGAGGATCAGCCGGCCCTTGGGCGCCTCCAGGTCGATGGGAACTACCAGCACCGCCAGCTCGCCGGCGCCCACCAGGTCGCCCACGAGGCGCGGGGCGTTGATGAACTCCTCCGGCGCGGCCCGGACCAGCGCCTCGCGCAAATCCAGGATCCCCTCGCCGCGCGACGCGACCATGCGGACGGCGGGCGCCTTCGCCTCGGCCAGCCGGGCCAGCACGTCCGCGCGGGGCTCGGACAGGTCGCACTTGTTGAATACGACGACCGTCGGCGTCTCGCGCTGGGCCAGCTCCGCCAGCAGGCGGTCCTCGAACTCGCTCCACGTGCCCGCCTCGACGACGATCACCCCCACGTCCGTCCGGTCGAACGCCTGCCGCGTCTTGGCGACGCGCAGCGCGCCCAGCGCGCCGACGTCGTCCACCCCGGCCGTGTCGATGAACAGCACCGGGCCGATCGGCAGCAGCTCCATCGGCTTTTCCACCGGGTCGGTCGTCGTGCCCGCCACGTCCGAGACGATGCTCACCTGCTGGCGCGTCAGCGCGTTCAGCACGCTGCTCTTGCCGACGTTCCGCCGGCCGAACAGACCGATGTGCAGGCGGAATCCTTTAGGCGTCTTTTCCATGTTCGTTTCCGGTCTCCGGCCTCGGCGGCGATCCCAGCCGGGTGACGCTCTCCGGGCTGGTCAGCTCGTCGAACTGTTCCGCCGTCAGCACGCCCTTGTCCAGCACGAGCTGCCGCACGGTCTTTCCGGCGCGGGCGGCCTCGGCGGCGATCTCCGTGGCCTTGTCGTAGCCGATTTGATCGAGCAGGGCGGTGAGGACGGCCGCCGCGCCGTGCACGTGGGCGCGGCAGCGGGCCTCGTCGGCCTCGATGCCCTCCACGCAAAGCCGGCGGAACACGTCGCACGCGCCGGTCAGCAGTTCCAGGCTGCCCAGCAGCGCGTCGGCCACCAGAGGCAAAAAGGCGTTCAACTCCAGCGAGCCCATCGCGCACGCCTGGGCGACGGCCTGGTCGTTGGCCATCACGACCATGGCGGCCTGGCTGACGGCTTCGGGAATCACCGGGTTGACCTTGCCCGGCATGATGCTGCTGCCCGCCTGTCGCGCGGGGAGCCGGATCTCGCCCAGTCCCGCCTCCGGCCCGCTGGACAGCAGGCGCAGGTCGCCGGCGACCTTCAGCAGGTTCGCCGCCAGCGCCTTGAGGATTCCGCTGACCTCGACGAACGCGTCGGCGTTCTGCGTCGCCTCGACGAGGTTCTCCGCCCGCGCCAGCCCCAGTCCGGTGATCTGCCGCAGGTGCTCGACGGCGCGGAAGATGAACTGGCGCGGCGCGCCCAGGCCCGTTCCGACGGCCGTGCCGCCGAGATTCACCACCCGCAAGCGCTCCTCGCACTTGTAAATCCGCCAGCGGTCGCGGGCGAATGCCTCGGCGTACGCGCCCATTTCCCGCCCCAGCGTCGTCAGCACCGCGTCCTGATACTGCGTGCGCGCCACCTTCACCACGTGGGCGAACTGCTTCTCCTTGCGCTGGAAGGCCTCCTGCAAGGCCGTCACGTGGCGCTCCAGTTCGCGCAGGAGCCCGACGGCCGCCACCCGCAGCGCCGTGGGGTACGTGTCGTTGGTGGACTGGTGCAGGTTGACGTCCTCGGTGGGCGAGACGAGTTCGTACTGTCCCGGCCGGCCGCCGAGAAGCTGGATCGCGCGGTTGGCGATCACCTCGTTGACGTTCATGTTCGTGCTGGTGCCCGCGCCGCCCTGGAGGGCATCGACGACGATGTGGGCGTCCAGCTTGCCCTCCATCATCTCCGCGCAAGCCTGCTCGAGGGCCCGCGATTTGGCGTCGTCGAGGAACCCCAGCTCGCGGTTGGTCCGTGCGCAGGCGAGCTTGACGGCGCCGTAGGCGTGGATGAGCGAGGCCCGGACCGGCCGACACGCCAGCGCGGAGAAATTCTCCACCGCACGGGCCGTGTAGACGCCGTACAGCGCCCCGGCCGGAACGCTCTTCTCGCCCAGCAGGTCTTTTTCCACGCGGGTTTCGGTCATGGTCAGAAGTACAGGTCGCGCTGCTCGGTCGTGCGGATGCGGTTCAGCCGGTCGATCAGTTCCCGTTTCTGCGGCGAATCTTCGAGCTTTTCCAGTTCGGCCGCAATGGCCTTCTCGCCGGCGGCGCGGGTTTCCGCGCTGGCGTAGTCCCTCAGGTATTCCAAAAGCGTCGTCAGCGCGTTAGGCGTGCAGAACCGCTTGATGAAGCCGGGAATCGCGAACTCCATGAAGTGCTCGCCCGTCCGCCCCAGGCGGTAGCAGCTCGTGCACCAGCTCGGAATGTACCCCGTCTCCAGCAGCTCGCGGACGACGACGTCCAGCGGGCGGATGTCGCCCAGGCTGAACTGCTCCTTGGCCATCTGCTGGGCGTCGCCCGCCTCGGTGTATCCGCCGAGTTCGATGCGGCTGCCCGCGTCGATCTGCGAGACGCCGAACGCCATCACCTCGCGCCGAAGCTCCGCGCGCTCCCGCGCGGTGCAGATCAGCCCGGTGTACGGCACCGACAGGCGCAGGATCGCGATGAGGCGCTTGAAGTCGAAATCGCCCAGCAGGTGCGGGAACTCGTCCAGGTTCACCCCGTGCGCCGGCTGGAGGCGCGGGAAACTGATCGTGTGCGGGCCCACGCCGTACTTGCCCTGGAGGTGCAGGGCGTGGCTGACGAGCCCGAGCGTCTCGAACTTCCAGTCGTACAGGCCGAACAGCACGCCGATTCCGACGTCGTCGCAGCCGGACTCGAACGCCCGGCTGAGCCCGTCCAGGCGCCAGAGGTAATCGCGCTTGCGCGTCCGAGGCGGGTGCACGCGATCGTAGGTCGCGTGGTGGTAGGTCTCGTGGAAGATCTGGTACGTGCCGATTCCCGCGGCCTTGACCTTGGCGTATCCCTCGTGGTCGAGTGGCGCGGCGTTGACGTTCGCGCGGCGGATTTCGCCGTGCGGCGGGCTGGTGGTCTCGTAGACCAGGCGCACCGTGCGGGCGATGTAGTCCGCGTCGTACCACGGATGCTCGCCGTAGACGAGGATCAGGCGCTTGTGCCCGCGGTCTTCCAGGGCGCGGACCTGGGCGCGGAGGTCGTCGTCGGACAGCGTGCGGCGCATCGCGTCGGGGTTGGACCGCTTGAACGAGCAGTAGAGGCAGTCGTTGATGCAATAGCTGCCGACGTACAGCGGCGCGAACAGGACGATCCGGTTTCCGTAGACGCGGCGTTTCAGTTCGCGGGCGGCCTCGAAAATCTCCTCGCACAGTTCCGGATCGTCCGCCGCCAGCAGGGCGGCTGTCTCTTCGACCGACAGCGGTTCCTTCTGGAGGCTCTTGGCGACGATCTCGCGGATGCGAGCGGCGTCCGGCTGGGCGCCGTCCGCCAACTCCTGCAAATACCCGTCGTCGATGAAATCGACGGCATCCCGGCTCAACTTGTCCGACATCATCGAAGGCACGACACACCTCCCAAACTATTGTAAGGCCGGCGCCTTGAAATTTCGCGAATCGCCGCGTCCGCGCCCGATCTTTCTCCCGATCGACAGGATGCGGCGTTTCATGCAGTGGTGGCATTGATCGGCCGTCTCCCGGATGCAGGCCTTGGCGGGGTAGATTTCGTACATCGCGCGGTACTTGGCAGGCGTGAGGTTGGGCATGACGACATTCGCGCCGCGCGTCAGCCCCAGCTCGCGCCCCTCGGCGAGGTTCAGCGTCGCCAGGGCGGTGGTGGAGGGGAGGTTCGCCCGCGGGCACGCCAGGCGCGCCAGGGCGACCATCTTGTAGGTCATCAGCTCGGTGTTGGGGGCCTGCTCCGCGCCGGCTGCGGCGCGCAGGGCGTCGGCTTCGGCCTGGCCCAGGGGCGTCGCCCCGTGCGCGATGAACGGGCCCACCCCGATCATGTCCAGGTCCAGCGCGGCGAACGCCTCCACGTCGCGGGCGAGGTCGTCGAACGTCTGGCCGGGGATTCCGATCATCACGCCGCTGCCCACCTCGTAGCCCAGCTCGCGCAGGCGGCGCAGCAGGGCGAACCGGTCGGACCGCCGACCCGGCAGGGGGGGGTGGATGCGGTCGTACAGCGCCGCGTTGGAGGTCTCGAACCGAAGCAGGTAGCGGTCGGCGCCGGCGGATTTCCACTCGGCCAGCTCGTCGTCGCTCCGCTCGCCGAGGCTCAGCGTCACAGCCAGCGGCGTCTCCGCCTTGATCCGCCGGACGAGTTCGGACACGCCCTCGCGGGTGATTCCGGGGTCCTCGCCCGCCTGGAGGACGACCGTGCCGTATTCGAACGCGACGGCCTGCCGGACGCACTGGAGGATCTCGTCGGCCGTCATGCGGTACCGCTCCAGCTCGCGGTTGGACGCCCGCAGTCCGCAGTATCCGCAGCTGCGGACGCAGTGGTTGGAAATCTCGATCAGCCCCCGGAGGTGCACCTCGTCGCCGACGTTCCGGCGGCGCACGTCGTCCGCGCGCCTCCAGAGTTCCTCCAGGCGCGTCGCGTCAGTTTCCCTCAGCCATCCGATGATCGTCTCGTGTCGCATGGACGTCTTTCTGCCCGTCGGGGCGTTTCCGCAGGACGACGGTGAACGTGCTTCCGACGTCCGGCTCGCTCGTGACGGACACCTCGCCGCCGTACAGGGTCGCGAGCTTCTTCAGTGTAGACAGACCAAGCCCGCTTCCGAGGATATTCCTCGTCTTTTCGTTCTTGATTCTAACAAAATCCTGGAACAGGCGTTCGAGGTCTTCGCGGCTCATTCCGATCCCCGTGTCGCGGACCTCGAGGGTGACGGATTGTTCGTCCGCCCGGACGGTCACGTCGACCTGCCCGCCGTTGCGGTTGTACTTGACGGCGTTGGAGACGAGGTTGTTGAGGATGATCTCGATCTCGCCGCGGTCGGCCGACAGGACCGCCGGGGCGTCCGCATGCAGGCGCACCGCGATGTTCCGCTCCCGGGCCGACGGAAGGAGCGTCTCGATCGACGTCCGCGCGACCTCGCGCACGTCCAGGTCCTTCAGGTCGCGCTGCTTCTGGCCCGATTCGATCCGCGTCAGGTCCAGCAGGTCGACGATGAGCTTCCGCATGCCTTCCAGGCGGATCAGGCTGCGGTCGAGCATCTGGTCGTAGGCGGCCTGGTCGTTTCCGGCGGAACGGTCCTTGATGATCCGCAGGTAGCCCTCGATGGCCGCCAGAGGGGCCTTCAGCTCGTGCGCCAACACGCTGATGAACTGGAAGCGGACCTGGCGCTTTTCCTCGGCCAGGCGCCGCGCCTGGCGCTGGAGCATCACGTGATGCGCCGCCTTTCGGACGGCCGCTTTCAATTCCGCCGGAGTGAAGGGCTTGGCCAGGAAATCGTACGCGCCGCGCTTGGTGGCGCTGATGGCCGTCTCCAAGGAGGCGTACGCGGTGATCATGATGGTCAGCACGTCGCGTTTTTCGGCCGTCAGGCGGTCCAGCACGTCCAGTCCGCTCATGCCCGGGAGCTTGTGGTCCAGCAGCACCAGGTCGGGAACCGCGGCGGCGATCTTCTCCAGGCCTTCCTCCCCGCTTTCGGCTTGGGCGACGAGGAACCGCACCTGCTCGCCCACGTCGGGCAGGTCGATCGTCAGGCCGCTCAGCACCCGCTCGGCGCCCAGGCGCATGCCCAGCTCGTCGTCGATCACCAGCACCCGCAGTTCGTTCACGCGCTATTCCTTTCCGGCTAGCAGGCGGGTGATCTCCCGCCTCATCTGCTCCGCGCGGACGGGCTTGGCGAGCATCACGTCCGCCTTGACCCACTTGCGCTCCTCGTCGGTGGCGGCGTCGAACTCCAGGCCCGTCTCGCTCGTCACGCCCGTCACCAGGATCACCGGGATCGCGGGGTCCCTCTTCTTGATGTGGTAGCAAAGGGCGAACCCACCGTCCTCGTGCTCCATCATCAGGTCCACGATCGCCAGCGAGACGGACCGTGCAGCCAGGAGCTTTTCCGCTTCCTTCTGCCCGCCCGCGACGAGCACTTCGTAGCCCTGGGCTTCCAGAAGGATCTTCGTCATCGCGACAAAATCCTCGTCGTCGTCGGCGACGAGAATCGTGTGTTTCGTCCGGGTCATTTCCGCATTCCTGTTGCTCAAAGCAAGACTCCCATCGTTCACTCCGCGGCGTCTCTGCGCCGGGTCGGTTTCGATCCGCGCACGGCTTGGCGGGGCAGGGAGACGGTGAAGGTCGTGCCGGTAGCGCCGACGGCGGGGTCGGCGTTGGTCTCCACGCGGATGTCCCCGCTGTGCATCTTCACGATTCCGTACGTCACCGCCAGGCCCAGGCCCGTGCCCTTGCCGATCTGCTTGGTCGTGAAAAACGGCTCGAAAATCTTGTTCAGGTGCTCCGGGCGGATGCCCGTGCCCGTGTCGCGGACAGCCAGGCGCACGTAATCGGCGTTGCTGTCGGTCCGCACGGTCAGCGTGCCGCCTGCGGGCATCGCCGCGAAGGCGTTGGACACCAGGTTCGTCAGCACCTGCACGATCTGGTCGCGGTCGAGTTCCGCCACGGGATCGTCGCCGTGATGGTCGGTCCGCACGGTCACGGCCGCGGGCTTCTGGAGAACCCGCAGCGTGCCGTCCACCAGCTCGCGGACATCGGTCGACTGGAGCGAGAGCTTGTTCTGCCGCGCGAAGTGCAGCAGCCCGGAGACGATCTTCTTGCAGCGGTCCGCCTGCGTGGCGATCATGTCCAGGTCGCCCTTCATCGCTGCGTCCCCGCACTCGTCGCGGAGCAGGTGCGCGTACATCAGCACCACGCCGAGCGGGTTGTTCACCTCGTGCGCGATGCCCGCCGCCAACTGGCCCATGCTCGCGAGCTTCTCCGACTGCAGCAGCGCCTCCTGCGTGTCCGCCAGCTTCTCGTGCGATTCCGCCAACTGGCGGATCGTCAGGCGGAGCTGGTCGATGGTGTAGGGCAGACACATTTCGGTTTCGGCCAGACCCTTGAAGATCGCCACCGCGTGGTCGCGACAGCTGTCGTACCCGCAGGCGCCGCAGTTGAGCTCGTCGTCGGGGGTGTGCTTGCCCATGCCGGCCATGATGTGGCGGATCTCTTCCTCGAACGGAACGGGAATGCGCTGGTCGTTCATTTCGAACCGGCGCGAGAGGTCCAGGTCTTCCATGGCGGCCATCGCCTGTTTCCAGGCGTCGGCGTCGAACGCCTGCTGCCTGCGGCGGACGTACTGGCTGACGCGGCTGCGGCGGTTGAACAGCGGGCGGTCGCACGTCGTGCCCGCGCCCATGATGCACCCCTGGCAGCAGAGCACCTCCAACAGTCGGGCCTCCAGCGTGCCCTGCTCGAACTCGCGGATCGCCTCGACGAAGCTGGTGCGTCCTTCCGCGGCCACCACGTTGCTGGTGACCAGGTCCTCGCGGATGTCCGCCGCCTGGAGCAGTCCGCGGCTGATCGAGAACAGCGCGCCGTAGTGGGCGTGGGGCGGGTCGAACTCGGAATCCGCCACGTCCTGGGCGCGGATTCCCCGCGCGGCGAACATCTCCCGCAGCTCCACGAAGGTCAGCACGGCGTCCACTTCGTCGGCCACCAGTTCGGTGGCGGCCTCGCCTTTCTTGGCGATGCACGGGCCGAGGAACACCACCTTCACGTCGGGCCCAGCGAGCCTGTGGATGGCCCGGGCGACGGCCACCATCGGCGAGACCACCGGCACGAGCGAATCGATCAGGTCCGGGTGATACCGCTCGATGTAGGCGACGATCGCCGGGCACGTCGTGGCGACGTAGCGCCGGTCGGCGGGGGCGCTATTCAGCAGCTTGCGGTAGCGGTCGGCCACCAGGTCCGCGCCGAACCCCACCTCGTAGACGTGCGAGAAGCCCATCGCCCGGAGCATCCCCACGAGGCGGGGGGAATCCACGTCCTCGAACTCCGCGGGGAAGCTGGGCGCCACCACGGCCGCCACCGGCGACGGGCCGTCCAGCAGCTCGCGCACCAGTTCGGTGGAGCTGAGCACCTGCTTGGCGCGCTGGCTGCACACGCGCACGCAGTTGCCGCACCCGATGCAGCGCTCGGGAATGACCTCGGCCTGGCCCTCGGCGATCCGAATCGCCTTGGCCGGGCATTCGCGCACACAGGTGTAGCAGACCCGGCACTTCTCCCGGATCGTCGTGACCAGCGGAATGTTCGCGGGATGCTTCATGGTCTCCGTCAGGGCCGTCGGGGCCGTGCGATTACATCACCACCTCGCGGGGGGCGTAGTGCGTGTGCAGCAGGTGGTGGCTCTTTTCCCCGAGCGGTTTGCCCAGGAATTCCTTGTAGAGGCGCTGGACGCTCTCGTTACGGTGCGAGACGCGCTGCTCCTCGTCGCGGTCGATCTTGTAGAGCGCCTGCATGCGGGCGCGGACGGCCTCGGCGTCGCCGTTGAACGGTTGGCCGCCGCCGGCGATGCACCCGCCCGGGCACGTCATCACCTCGATGAAGTGCAGGTCGCTCCGCCCGGCGCGGAGTTCCTCGAGCAGCTTGCGGGCATTGCCCAGGCCGTTGACGGCCGCCACGCCCAGCTCCAGCTCGCCGATCTTCACGCGGGCCTCCTTGCGCCCTTCCAGCCCGCGGACCGCCTGCACCTTCAGGTTCTCCATCTCCGCCCCCGTCACCAGCCAGTGCGCCGTGCGGATCGCCGCCTCCAGCACGCCGCCGGTGGCGCCGAACAGTTTGCCGGCCGTGCTGCGCTCGCCGAACGGCGTGTCGGCGCCCTGCGGCTCCAGCGCCGCCAGGTCCAGACCGCGCATCCGGATGATCCGCGCCAGCTCGCGCGTCGTCAGCACCGCGTCGATGTCCGGCGTGCCGTCGGAGCCCATCTCGGGGCGCTGGGCCTCAAACTTCTTGGCCGTGCACGGCATGATCGAGACGCTGTAGATGCTCTTCGGGTCGATTCCCTGGCGCTGGGCGTAGTACGATTTGATGATCGCGCCCATCATCTGCTGCGGGCTCTTGCACGTGGAGAGGTTCTCCACCAGATCCGGGTAGAACGTCTCGACGAACTTGATCCACCCCGGCGAACAACTCGTGAGCATGGGCAGCTTTCCGCCCGTCGTCAGGCGCTGCACCAGCTCGCTGCCTTCCTCGAGGATGGTCAGGTCGGCCGAGAAACTCGTGTCGAACACGCGCTGGAATCCCAGCCGCCGCAGGGCGGTGGTCATCTTCCCGACGACGTCAGTGCCCGCCTTGAGTCCGAACTCCTCCGCCAGCGACACCGAGATGCTCGGCGCGTGCTGGACGACGACGAACTTGCTCGGGTTGTTCAGGACGCCGAGGACTTCCTTCACGTGGCTCTGCTCTCGCAGCGCGCCGGTGGGGCAGACCACCACGCACTGCCCGCAGTTGACGCAGCTGGAGACGTTCAACCCCTCCTCGAAGGCGGTGCTGACCGTCGCCTTGCTTCCCCGGCCGATGAAGTCGATCGCCGAGACGGTCTGGACCTCCTCGCAGACGCGCACGCACCGTCCGCACAGGATGCACTTGGCCGGGTCGCGCGTGATCGACGGGCTGGAGATGTCCAGCTTGTAGGCGCTCTTGGCGCCGGTGTAGCGGCGCTCGCGCACGCCGAGCTGCTCGGCGAGCTTCTGGAGCTCGCAGTTGCCGTTGCGGACGCAGTAGAGGCAGTCGTCGGGGTGGTCCGCCAGCAGCAACTCGACGATGGTCTTCCGGGCGCGCACCACGCGCGGGGAGTGCGTCTGGACCGTCATGCCCTCGTAGACGGGGAACGCGCAGCTGGGAACGAGGTTCCGCTGCCCATTCACCTCCACCACGCACAGGCGGCAGGCGCCGGTGGGGAAGAGGTTCTCCATGTGGCACAGCGTGGGCACGTGGATCCCGTTGCGCCGCAGGGCGCCCAGGAGCATCTCGCCCTTGCGGGCCTCGATCTTCCGGTTGTTGACTTCGATTTCGAACACGGCTGGGGTTCCTTCGCTCATTCGACCGTCACCGCCTTGAACTTGCACACGTCCACGCACGCGCCGCACCCGATGCACTTGTCGGGAACAACGTAGTGCGGGCTCTTCAGCGCGCCCATGATGGCGCCGGCGGGGCACTTCCTGGCGCACAGCGTGCAGCCCTTGCATTTGTCCGCGTCGATGGAATACGTCAGCAGGTCGGTGCACGCGCCGGCCGGGCAGCGGCGCTCGTAGATGTGCGCCTCGTATTCGTCGCGGAACCAGCGGAGCGTGCTGAGCACCGGGTTTGGCGCGGTCTGCCCCAGACCGCACAGGCTCGTGTCCTGGATGACCTCGGCCAGGCGGGTCAGGTACATCACGCCCTTGAACCGCTCCAGGGCGTCGATTCCCTTCTCGCCGCGGCGGCTTCGCGTGATCCGCTGGAGGATCTCCAGCATCCGCCGCGTGCCTTCCCGGCAGGGGATGCACTTTCCGCAGCTCTCACGCTGGATGAAGTCCATGAAGAACTTCGCCACGTCCACCATGCAGGTGTCTTCGTCCATGACCACCAGCCCGCCGGAGCCCATCATCGCGCCGACGGTCTTGAGGCTCTCGTAGTCGATCTGGATGTCCAGGTGCTCGGTGGGAATGCACCCGCCGGACGGCCCGCCGATCTGGACGGCCTTGAACCGCTTTCCGTTGGGGATGCCCCCTCCGATGTCAAAGAGGATTTCGCGGATGGGCGTGCCCATCCGCACCTCGACCAGTCCGGTGTTGGCGACCTTTCCGCTCAGGGCGAAGACCTTCGTGCCCTTGCTGCCGGCAGTGCCCACCGCGGCGAACCACTCGGCCCCGTGGGCGGCGATGGCCGGCAGGTTCGCCAGCGTCTCGACGTTGTTGATGACCGTCGGCTTTCCGAACAGTCCGGAGATGGCCGGAAAGGGCGGGCGCGGACGCGGCATGCCCCGGCGCCCCTCGATGCTGTTGATCAGCGCCGTCTCCTCGCCGCAGACGAATGCGCCGGCGCCCATCTTGATGAGGATCTCCAGGTTAAACCCGCTGGACAGGATGTCCCGCCCGAGAAGCCCGTATTCCTTTGCCTGGGCGATGGCTTCCTTGAGGCGCGCGATCGCCAGCGGATATTCCGCGCGGATATACACGTACGCCTTGGTCGCGCCGATGGCGTAAGCGGCGATGGCCATTCCTTCCAGCAGGCGGTGCGGGTCGCCCTCGATGACCGCGCGGTCCATGAACGCGCCAGGGTCGCCCTCATCGGCGTTGCAGACCAGGTATTTCTGGTCGGCGGGCGTGTTCAGGGCGAACTTCCACTTCTTTCCGGTGGGGAATCCGCCGCCGCCACGCCCGCGCAGACCGGACGCCTCCACCATCTCGCACAGCTCCTGGCGCGTGCTGCCGCGGAGGATCTTCGTGAACGCCCGGTATCCGCCGCGGGCGATGTATTCCTCGATGCTCCGCGGGTCGATCACGCCGCAGTTGGCCAGCACCCACCGCGTCTGCGGCGCGAAAAAGGGATGCTCGTCGAGCATCGGAACGCCGTCCCACGCCTGCTGGCTGCTGCCGGCGGGCGGGCGGTACTGGGCCAGGACATGCTCCCGGGGCAGGTTGCCCGACAGCGCGCCGTCCAGCAGCGAGGGAGCCTTGTCCACCGTCGCCCGCTGGAAGATCACGCGGGCCCTTCCGACCGGCTGGACCTCCAGCAATGGCTCGACCGCGCACAGACCGACGCAGCCGACTTCCACGACGTCAGCATCCAGGGCCTTGTCGGCGAGGTACTTTTTCACGGCCGCCAGCGTCTTGCCCGCGCCGGCGCCCAGGCCGCAGGTTCCCGTGCCCAGGAAGACCACGGGCTTCGGCGGCGCCTCGCGACGGTATTGCGCCATTCGCTGCCGGCGCTTGGCACGGCAGGCGTCGTCTTTGTGACAGATCGGACCGCCGGACAGACACGCCACCAGGTCCGGGCAGGGACGGGCGGGTTCATGCCGGCAACGTTCGCAGCACTTCTCTTCGAGCAGCTTGGCCATACTACCGGGCCTTTCCGCGGTAAGAATCCAAGATGTCCTGAATCTTCTGGGGCGTCACCGAGGCGTGAAACTCGCCGTTGACGCAGATGACGGGCGCCAGCCCGCACGCCCCGATGCACGCGACGACCTCCAGGCTGAATTCGCCGTCCTTTGTCGTCTCGCCCGGGTTGACCTTCAGTACCCGCTTGACCGATTCGAGCACGGCGGCGGAGCCCTTTACGTGGCAGGCCGTGCCCCGGCACACCTGCACGTGGTTCCGTCCGGGCGCCTGGAAGCGGAACTGGTTGTAGAAAGTCGCCACGCCGTAGATCTTGCTGGCCGGCAGCTTCAAATGCCGTCCGATCCGCAGGACCACCTCACGGGAGAGATACCCGCGGGCCTCCTGCACGGCTTGGAGGACGGGAATGAGGGCATCCCGGCTGGCGTTGGGATACTTGCCAAGAATCTCTTCGATGTCCTTTTCCGCGGTTACCACGTCTGCAATTCCTTCTGACTGGCCCGTTGCCGGGCGAAATAGGCGACCTTCTCCAGCGACATCGTCATGTCGATGTCCTCCACGTAGACGTCGGGGGGAACCCGAAGCGGAACCGGGGCGAAGTTCAGCAGGCCGCGAACGCCCGCCCGCACGAGCGTGTCCGCGGCGCTCTGGGCGGCGACGGCGGGAACTGCCAGGATTCCCACCTGGATGCCCTCCGACTCGACCACCTGCGGCATCTGCTCCAGGCTGTAACAGCGAACCCCCTGGATCACGCGGTTGACCTTGTACGGATCGGTGTCGAAGGCGGCGACGATCCGCAGGTGCGGGCGGCGTCCGGCGAAAAACGCCATGATCGCGCGCCCAAGGTTGCCCACGCCCACCAGCGCCACGCCCTGATCGGTCGGCGAATCCAGGAACCGCCCGATGCTCTCGCCGAGTTCCCGCACGTCATAACCGCGCGTCGGGCTTCCGCTGTACCCGATGGACATCAGGTCGCGGCGGACCTGGGCGGCCGTCACGCCCGCCATCTGCGCGAGCTGGTGGGAATACAGGTTTTCCTCACCCGCGTTGCGCAGTTCATACAACAGCCGCCGATACAGGCTCAGTCGTCCGATCGTTTTTTCGGAAACCGTTGCTGGCATAGGTTGTTACCCTATCGGCTATTTGTAACTGTGAATGTAGTAACGCTGTGAATAATTTCACAATATAATACAATTCCCTCCATTGGGTTGTCAAGGAATCTTGCCAGGAAAAATCAGGAAAAGTCTTAACTAACCTATAAAAAGATAGTTATAAACATATTGTTTTTGGGTTTCCGCCAGAGTCGTACCTGTCGCGTGGAATGGTTTTGGAATCGTCCGGTGAGAGCCTTTCTGTCGCAAAGGATCTCAGCCAACTTTTCCAGCCAAGGTGCGAAATGAGATGCTCAAATCGCGCGGCCGGACCGAAATCGAATATCTCCGGATCGACTATTGACCGGGCGGCGTAACACAATACGATCGTCTGGATTCCGCGATGACGCGGTGCGAAAAACGGCGCTGAACCAGCAGGAAGGGCAGGACGATGGGGTATCCCGTTACGTTTCTGATCGTGGGCGGCGGACATCGAGGTTGCGGGTATGCGGCCTTTGCCAAAAAGCATCCGGAACTGGCCCGCGTTGTAGGGGTGGCCGAACCGCGCGAGTTCTACCGGAGAAAACTCGTGCAGGAGCACGGCAT
Source organism: Phycisphaerales bacterium (assembly GCA_003485185.1). Lineage (GTDB taxonomy): Bacteria > Planctomycetota > Phycisphaerae > SM23-33 > SM23-33 > UBA12270. The sequence goes on from DNAS01000159.1 coordinate 29,030, forward strand.
TCCGCCGGAGAACGTCTTTTCCGATTGGCGGCAGGCAGCGGAACGCAAGCGTTTCGCCGACGCGGTGATCATCGCCACCCAGGACCGCCAGCACACCGAGCCCGCCGTCGCCTTCGCGTCCCTCGGATACGACATGCTGCTGGAAAAGCCGATGGCCAACACCGAGGCGGACTGCCGGAAGATTGCCGCAGCCGTCAAGGAAAGCGGAATCCTCTTCGCCGTCTGCCACGTGCTGCGGTACACCGACTACACCCGCCGCCTCAAGGCGATCCTCGACGA
>DNAS01000013.1:0-205 GCA_003485185.1 Phycisphaerales bacterium
CTTTTTCATCTGCGCGACGAACTCGTCGTAGTACGCCAGGCCCTCCCACCCCGCCGGCTCGACGATCACGTCCCCGAACAGCCCCTTCGCCGCCCGCTCGATCTTGTCCACGAACCCGTTCATCACGCTGACCACCGTCAGCATCATGAACACGCAGACGGCCACGCCGAGGACCGCGAAGTATCCGATCGGCCGGCGGAGAAGG
>DNAS01000013.1:441-1968 GCA_003485185.1 Phycisphaerales bacterium
CCAGGAACTAAGGAACAAGGAACCGGGAAAAACAGCAACAGAAAAAGAACTCGGGACATTTAAACGGCAATTTCGCTAGCTTTGAACCTGGGCCTTGTTCTTCTGAAGATACTTGATGTATCCGTTCAGCAACAGCAGAACCCGTTCGGCTTCTTTCCTCAGGTCCACAAGGCGCATCTCGTCGGCATATCGGTTCTGCCGGCACACGTTGAGGTCATCCACCAGTTCCATCAGCGAACCCCGCGCCTGCCGGCAAAAATGCGTCGTGTCCTGCCAGGTGAATCTTCCGTATCCTTCCGCAAGGTTGTTCGTCAGCGAAATCGCCGCCCTGCGGATTTGTTGGGCCAAGCCGAATTTCTCGGCCTCCGGCAACACGGCTGCGAGTCGGTACATCTGCCCTTGGAAAACGTGGGCGGCTTTGTAGGCTTCCAGGTCCTCGAACCCGAACGCGCTCGACCCATACGCCGTGTTCATTTTCACCCACCCCTTCTTGCCGCTTTTGCTGTTTTCTTCCGGGTTCCCTCTTGCCGTTTTTCCGGGTTCCTTTGTTCCCCAGTTCCCGGTTCCCTCTCTTGCTGCTTCTCCCGGGTTCCCTTGTTCCTTTGTTCCGGGTTCCTCTTTTCATTTTCCCCGCAGCATGGGGAATAAAATCACGTCGCGGATGCTCTGGGTATTGGTCAGAAGCATCACGACGCGGTCGATGCCGATTCCCAGCCCGCCCGCCGGGGGCATGCCGTGGCGCAGCGCGGTGACGAAATCTTCGTCCATGACGCGCATGGTCTCTCCGTCGGCCTCGCCGCGGAGCTGCGCGCGGAAGTTCGCTTCCTGCACGGCCGGGTCGTTCAGCTCCGTGTAGGCGTTGGCGATCTCCATTCCCGCGACGAACAGCTCGAACCGTTCGGCGATGGACGGATTGTCGCTCTTGCGCCGCGTCAGGGGGCACAGCTCGGCCGGGTAGTCCATCACGAACACGGGGCGGTCCTGCCGGGCCAGCGCGGGCTCGACGACGGCCTCGAACACGTCGTTGACGACCACGGCGTCGTCCTTGTTGGTTTCCTCGAGGCCCAGGGCGCGGGCCTTGGCGCGGACGGCGGCAGAGTCCGTCATGTCCACGCCGGCGTGCTCGGCCAGCAGGTCGGCGTATTTCTTCCGCGGCCAGGGACGCGTGTAGTCGATGAAACGCTCCCCAAAGGGAAGGACAATGCGGTCATTCCCTCCTTTTAAGGCCGCATTCTGATGCACAGACGCCTTCGTAAAAGCAGACTCGATAGCCTGATTATATTCCTTTATCGCTTCGGATAGATCATGTGGAACCTCAGGCGACTCTGGAGCATCTTGGGCCAATTTAAGAGTCCTCTGTGCAATGCCCCAAGTTTCGAACACTTCCCTGAGGTAACGTAATGCCGTACGTTTCGGGTCTACCACACACGCGGCACTCGTAATCAGCTCCTCGGTGATCTCCATCATGCCGTGGTAGTCGGAGCAGGCCTGGTACAGCTCCATCATGGTGAATTCGGGGTTGTGGCG
>DNAS01000013.1:2178-6642 GCA_003485185.1 Phycisphaerales bacterium
GTCGAGCGCGTTGTGGTGCGTGGTGAACGGTCGCGCCGCCGCCCCGCCGTAGATGGCCTGGAGCGTGGGGGTCTCCACCTCGGAAAACCCGCGCGCTTTCAGCAGCGCGCGGAACGTCTCGAGGATGGCCACGCGCTTGCGGAACGTCGCCATCGCCTCCGGGTTGGTCATCAGGTCCAGGTAGCGCTGGCGGTAGCGGGTCTCGGTGTCGGTCAGGCCGTGCCATTTTTCGGGCATGGGGTTGAGGCTCTTGCACAGCAGCGTGAGCGTCTCGGCCCAGATGGTGACCTCTCCGGTGCGGGTTTTCTGGAGCGGGCCCGCGGCGGCCACCACGTCGCCCAGGTCCAGCAGCTTGGCGAGCTGCCAGGACTTCTCGTCCAGGGCGTTCTTGCGCAGGGCGATCTGAATCTGCCCGCCGCTGTCCCGCAGGTGGGCGAAGATCATCTTGCCCATGTCGCGGAACAGGACGATGCGCCCCGCCGCGTCGGCCCGCTGGTCGTTGGCCTGCCCTTCCGCCACGTCGCGGTAGCGCGCGACGATGGCCGCGGCCGGCTCGGCTGTGTCGTACCGCCCGCCGTACGGGTCGATGCCCAGCTCGCGGATGGCCTGGAGTTTCTTGAGACGGTCTTCCTGCACCTTTTCCAGCATGGGGTCCACCTGTCAGTCAATATGCGGAATTCAAAGGGAGCATGATCGTCCAGCCGGTCGCGCAAGTCAAGGACAACGGGGCCGGAGGGATTGCGGATTGAGGATTGCGGATTGGCGCCGGGTGCTGGGTGCCACCCTCAAGCGCTGTGTGCTTGAGGGTGTCTTGGCCGCAGGAACCCCCGCGGTCACACGGGAATTTCTGCTGTTTTTTCGCCCCTTCGGGGCAGACGACACAGCGCCTTCCGCACGGTCAGGCAAATCGCGCTTGTCCGTGGCACCCGCCGCCTGCGCTACTGGCTTGACGGGCGGGGGGGCAGCGTCTACGCTGCAAGGGCGCTTTGTGGCGCGAGGAAGGTGTGCGGACGGATGGCGGAAATGAAACTATCGGAACTGGCTGAACGCGTCGGCGGGCGGCTGGAAGGCGACGGCGGGAAGGTCATTCGCGGCGTGGCGCCGGTCGAGACGGCCGGCGGCGACGAGGTGACGTTCCTGGCCAATCGCAAATATGAGCGGCACGTGGCGCAGACGTCGGCCGGCGCGGTGATCGTTCCGGAGGACTACTCCGGCCCGCAGCCGCCGGCGGGAGCGCTGATCCGCTGCAAGGATTCCTACTTCGCCTTCCGCGAGGCGATGGTGGCGTTCCACGGGTTCCGCGAGCACCCGTTCGAGGGCGTGGACCCGCGGGCGGACATCCACCCGACGGCTTCGCTGGCGCCCGGGGCGCGCGTGGGGGCGTTCGTGACGGTCGCCCGCGGCGCGAAAATCGGCGCCGGCGCGGTGATCTACCCCGGCTGCTACGTCGGCGAGTCCGTGCGCATGGGCGACGGCTGCACGCTGTACCCCAACGTGACGCTCTACGACGGCACGGTGCTGCACGACCGCGTGACGATCCACGCGGGCACGTCGATCGGGCACGACGGGTTCGGCTATGCCACGCACGCCGGCGCGGACAAGGTGGTGCGGCACGAGAAAATCCCGCAGGCCGGGTGGGTGGAGATCGAGTCCGACGTGGAGATCGGCGCCGGGTGCGCCATCGACCGCGCGACGATGGGCGCGACGGTCATCGGCGCGGGCACGAAGTTCAGCAACCTGGTGGCCATCGGACACGGGACGCGCCTGGGCAAGCACTGCCTGCTGGTGGCGCAGGCGGGGCTGGCGGGCTCGGTGGTGGTGGAAGACTACTGCGTGTTCGCGGGTCAGGCGGGCGTGGTGGGTCACATCCGCATCGGTCGCGGGGCGAAGATCGCGGCGCAGGCGGGCGTGACGGCCGACGTGCCGGCCGGGCAGGAGATGGGCGGGAGCCCGGCCATCCCCCTGCCGGAAGTCCGCCGCTCGTGGATGGTGGCGACGCGCCTTCCGCAGCTTCGCAGCGCGGTCAAGCGCCTCGCGCGCCAGGTGCAGGCGCTCAAGAAGCGCCTGGGCGACTCCGACGCCGACGAGCCGGAAGATTTTTGAAAACACCGGGCGCGGGTGCCACCCTCAAGCGCTGTGTGCTTGAGGGTGTCCTCTACACGGCCAAGCAAACAGCGTTTGGCCGAGGCACCCAAGTTGGCCGTGCACCCCAAGGATTGTTCAGGAGCAGGCGGAAAGAGATCCATGCCACAGGAGCGTGAGACGGTCGGGCTGATCGCGGGCGCGGGGCGACCGCCCCTGCTGGCGGCCGAGGGGATCCGCCGCGCGGGAAAGCGCCTGGTGGTGGTGGGCCTGCGCGGGCTGGCGAGCCCCCGGCTCAAGGCGCTGGCCGACGAGTTCACCTGGGCGGGCATCACCCGCATGGGCGCGTGGATCCGCTCGCTGCGCAAGTGGAACGCCCGCGAGGCGGTGATGATCGGCGCGGTGCGGAAAGCGGAAATCTACTCGCCGCTGCGTCTGCTGCGCTATATACCGGACATGCGGACGGCCGTCATCTGGTACCTGAAGGTCCGCAAGGACAAACGCGACAACGCCGTGCTGCTGGCGGTCAGCGACGAACTCCGCCGGGAGGGCATCGAGTTGGCTTCGTGCGTGAAATACTGCGAGGAACACCTCGCGGGCGAGGGGGTAATGACCCGCACGCCCGTTCCCGGCGCGGCCGAGGGCGACGTGGAGTTCGGCTGGCGGATCGCGCGGGCCAGCGCCGACCTGGACATCGGGCAGTGCATCGCGGTCAAGGAGCGCGACATCATCGCCGTCGAGGCGATGGAAGGCACCGACCGCATGATCCGCCGCGCGGGACGCATCTGCCGCACCGGCGGATGGACCCTCGTCAAGGTGGCACGCCCGAACCAGGACATGCGATTCGACGTGCCGACCATCGGGCCGGAAACCCTCCGCAACCTGAAGCACGCGCGCTGCGCGTGCCTGGTCGTCGAGGCCGGACGCACCCTCATCGTCGACAAGCCCGCCACGCTCGCGCTGGCCGACAAGTTCCGCATCGCCGTGGTGGGAAAACGCGCCTGATGCGCGCAGCGCGGCCGAATGCGGCGAGAACCCGCCGCGAATCCTCGCGAGAAATTCCGAGGCTCTCACGCAGCCGGGCCGGCCGCGTCGTGATGGGCGTGAAGCTCCGCAGCCAGCACGATATGCCGCAGGCGCTCGAGGCTGACGGAGTGGAGATAGTCGTCGGTGAAGTCGATCTTGAAATCGCATCGCAGCGAACGGAGAAGTTGCATCAGCGCCGGCCGATTCATTCCGGCGAGGCGCGTCGCGATCCTGTCGAACTGGCTGGGCGACATCGTCTGGCGTCTCCACGGGCGCGGGTCGGGCCGGCCCGATAATTACATCGGCCAAGCGAGCGCAAGACTTTCGCTGGCTTGGAAATCCGCCGATGCCCGATGATCTCGCCAGCCTGGACGCAACCGGCGGCACGGAAGTTGCATTGACACCGGCAATGTTGAAAATCTGTGGAAAACCAGTGCTGGACCCAATTAACCGCTTATTGAGAATGCACTTAGACTGCGTTACGGCCCTGCTTCGCGTGTGAGTAGAATCACCCGCTTTGCGCGTAAAGCGAGTTGAAAAAGAACGATGCCGATGACTGGACAGGTTGACGAGTTCGATTATCCGCTCGATCCGCAACTCATTGCTCAACAGCCGCTTACCGGACGCGATGAGTCGCGCCTGTTCGTACTGCGCCGGCGCGACGAGTGGTACCAGCACCTCCGCTTCCGCGATTTGCCAACAGCTCTCCACAAGGGCGACCTGCTCGTACTCAACGACACGCGCGTGGTGCCGGCCAAGTTCTTCTGCCGGCGCGAAACCGGCGGGCGCGTCGAGGGACTGTTCCTGTCCGAGCGTGCCGACGGCGCGTGGGAGGTGCTGCTGAAGAACGCCGGCAAGTGCCACCCGGGCGAGCAACTTGCATTCCAGCCGGAAGATGCGACGCGCCTTTCGCTGCGCGAAAACCTCGGCGAAGGGCGCTGGTTCGTCGCGGCTGAACCGCCCACGCCGGCTGAGACGGTGCTCCACCGCGTCGGCGTGACGCCCCTGCCGCCGTACATCCATCGCGCGGACGCCGCGCGCGACGCCGCCGATCGCGCGCGCTATCAGACGGTCTACGCCGCGCGGCCGGGCGCGGTGGCGGCGCCGACGGCCGGGCTGCACTTCACGCCCGAACTGCTTGCATCGCTTGAGGATGCGGGCATCGCCACGACGCGCCTGACGCTGCACGTCGGCATGGGCACGTTCGCGCCGGTCAAGTCCGAGACGGTCGCGCAGCACCGCATGCACGCCGAGTGGTACGAGCTTCCGCCGGCGGCCGCCGAGGCCGTCAACGCCGCGCGGCGCGACGGGCGGCGCGTCGTCGCCGTGGGCACTACGTCGGTTCGCGTGCTGGAA